>JBNLEN010000060.1:0-34625 GCA_050304975.1 Polyangiaceae bacterium | reverse complement strand
GCGAGCCGGGGCGCGGCCTTGGCTGGCTTCCAACAGAGGCTGGGTCAAATCGAAGTGAGGATCACTCTTGGCGCGCAGACTTTCCGCCTCTTGGACCTGCTTGGTTTGTCCCTCGTGCTTGCCTTTTCCGCCACCGCGTCCGGGGCTAGGCGTGCCATCTTCTGAGCCTGTCTGCCCTGAGCCCGGCATGCCGGCACCGGACTTCGGTATGGGGATACTGTTTTCTCCGAGGCCGCGCTGAGCTTGGCCCAGTCCCTTGAGCGCGTCTTTGAGTTTTTGTTGGCGTTCCGCGCCCTGGCTAGGCTGGGCGAGCTTGCGCAGGTTCTCGGCTAGTTTCTGGCGCCCTTGCTCGGAGCCGAGCTGCTCTGCCATTTGCTCCAAGCGCTGCTTATCTTCGGGCTTGAAGTCAAAGGTGCCGTCCTGGATCCCCTGTTTCAGCCGCTCCGCGAGCTGCTGACGCTCCGCCGGCGTGAGTTGCTTGAGCGCCTCTTCCATGGCCTCACTCAGATTGTCCGCAGACTGCCCGCTCAGCGGCTCGTGGGGTTGCTTCGGAGTCGTCCCGGGCTCGGCCGGTTGCTGCATTAACCCATCCAACTCCTTCATCAGATCGGCTGTCAGCTGGCGAGATTGCAGGCGCTGCTGTTGCTCCGCGAGTTCCTCCGCTAGACCCTTGGCGCCGTGTTGGCGGGCGGCTTGCTCGGCCTTCTCCAGGGCATCCTTGGCAGCGCCGCGATCTTGCTTTTCGGCTTCCGCTGCCAGGCGCTTCATTTCTTGGTCGAAGCGGATCAGATCTCCGTCACCCAATGCTTTGGCGGCGCGGCGTGTCGCTTCCCGTTCGTTCAGCGCGTCGACAGCCGCAGCTAGACCTGCGCGGTTACCCTCGTTGCCCAATTCTCCGAGTTCGGCGGTGATAGCGTCGCGCAGCTTGGACATCTCGGACAGCACTTCGCGTTCAGTCATGCCGTGCTTCGAATCTTCTTCCAGCTTCCGGGCTGCTGCCGCGATCGCTTGCAAGCGTTTACTTTGATCGGTATCGATTGCGCGGAGCTGGTCCAACTGCTTGAGTGATTCGAAGCCTTCCAAGCCGCTCATAGCCAAAGGGCTTGCTGGTCTCGCCTCCTGCTCAGCCTGCACAAGCGGAGGCTCAAGCCAGGCCGCAGCTGCGGTGAGTGCCATCCCGAGCAAAGCGGAACTGTGGTAGCCCGACAGCGAGCGGGGCCTTAGCCCGCGGGGATCAGCCGTCTGCAGCAACCCGGTGGCCCGCTGGCGCACGTGCGCCAGCAGCTGTCCACCGCCGTCAGCGCCAATCGCCGTGCTGATCTCATTTTCCGAGCCCAGGCGCGCATCGAGAAACAGACCAACCTCTTCATCCGACAGACGTCTGGACAGCGCCACGTACAGGCCGAGGCCAGCGCCGACCACACCCAGCAGGGCCGGAGCGGCTCGCAGCCACCAGTCCGCTGACAGCCACCAGGCCCCGCCGGATACCAAGCCCCCCAGCAGGAGGCCGACACTCGCGCCCGTCACGGCGTCGCGTTGCAGGCGAGCCCGATGGATCACGCGACGATGGCGAGCGAACTGCAACCGGAAGTGGTCGGATTCCGGCTCTTTCAGCGGGGTAGACATAACGGCGTGGCGAATGCCCATCCAGAAGAGGATGGGCACCGATGGAGAGGGGGGCTAGTGTCGGTCAAGGAACGCCGCAAGCAGCGGAGTTTCCTCGGCCTCACCCAAGGGATCGAGGGGACGAAGCGGCGTTTCCGGAGGGACACTGGCTAGAAGCATTGGGCTGTTTCGGTGTGAGTGCAAACGGTCGTTGCAGTTCCGCAGGCGCGAACCTATCTTCGACGCAATCCCACAGGCGTATGTGTGCAGTTCGTCAGGAATTATGATGAAAAAGATCTCGGCAGTAGACATCCGCGCCGCCAAGGCAAGAGGCGAAAAACTCGCGGTTTTGACCGCTTATGACGCGACTTTCGCACGCCTGCTGGATGAAGCCGGAGCGGATATTCTGCTGGTCGGTGATTCGCTCGGAATGGTGGTGCAGGGGCTGGCGAACACGCTGCCCGTCACGCTGGATGAGATGATCTACCATACGCGGGCAGTGGTCCGCGCGACCCGCCGCGCTCACGTGGTGACGGATATGCCGTTTCTGAGCTTTCAGGTATCCGCCGAAGATGCCCTGCGGGCAGCGGGGCGACTAGTGAAAGAAGGTGGGGCCGAGTCCGTCAAGTTGGAAGGCGGAGTGCGAAACGCCGCAGCCGTGCAGCGCATCGTCGAAGCTGGCATTCCAGTGATGGGGCACATTGGTTTGCTGCCGCAGTCCGTGCACGAGATGGGCGGTTTCAAAGTGCAGGGACGGCTTGCCGATAGCCGTCAGGCGCTTTTGGATGACGCGCGCGCCCTTGAACAAGCGGGTGTGTATTCGATGGTGATTGAGGGCGTGCCGACGGACGTCGCTGAAGAAGTCACCGAAGCCGTCAGCGTGCCGACCATCGGTATTGGAGCGGGTCCCAAGTGCGACGGCCAGGTGTTGGTTTGTTACGACTTCTTGGGCATGTTCACGGAGTTCAAACCCAAGTTCGTCAAGCGCTTTGCAGAGGTGGGGCGCATCATCCAGGACGCTACCAAAGACTACGTGCGTGAGGTCAAGGCCGGAACCTTTCCAGACATCGCGCACTCCTTTGCACCGGTGAAAGCTCCCGCGGAGCCGCCCGCGGCGGTCGAGAGCTCTGGTGAGCCCACGGGCAACCAGCCCATCGTGACTTCGCCGCCGCCGGGTTACGGTCCGGCGGGTGACGACAACTGAAGCGCTGAGCGAGATGTTGTTGCTCCAAGAGCCTGGTGAATTTGCCCGCGCCTGTGACGAAGCGCGAGGCCAGCAGCAGCGTGTCGGCCTGGTGCCGACCATGGGTGCGTTGCATGAAGGACACCTGTCGCTGATGCGGGAGGCCCGGCAACGGTCCGACTTTCTGGCGGCGACGATATTCGTCAACCCCACGCAGTTCGGTCCCAACGAGGATCTCAGCCGCTACCCGCGTGATCTGGATGGTGACTTGGAAAAGTGCCGCAGTGTGGGGGTGGACCTGGTGTTTGCGCCCGACGTTGCGGCCATGTATCCGAAAGGTGAACAGACGCGGGTCACGACTGGAACGCTGGGCAATGGCCTTTGCGGGGCCGCGCGCCCTGGGCATTTTACAGGGGTTTGCACGGTCGTCAGCAAGCTGTTTAACCTGAGCGGGCCGTGTGTGGCTGTCTTTGGAAAGAAAGACTACCAACAGCTTCGGATAATCGACCGCATGGTTACGGATTTGTTTGCGCCGATAGAAATCGTCGAGCATCCGATTGTGCGCGAAGCTGACGGGCTGGCGATGAGCTCGCGCAACCGCTACTTGTCCCAGGAGGAGCGCGCTCGGGCGTTGAGCATTGCGCGCGGTTTGAACCAAGCGCGCTCCCTATGGGAAGTCGGGGAACGCTCCGCATCCAGCTTGACTGGCGCCTGCAAGGCTAGCATTGAGGAGGCCGGACTCCAGCTAGATTACGTGGAGCTGGTAGATGCGGAGACATTGCAGCCGCTCGGCAGCGACGAGGCAACAGCAGCGGCCGCTTCAGTGAACAAGGCGTTGCTCGCTGCAGCCGCCTTTGCCGGCAAGACACGCTTGATTGACAATCTGGTTCTGGGCGAAGATCCGCCCATCAAGCATGTCTGAAACCAGTCAAGTCCAGTCTTCAGCGGCAGTGAAGCGCGGTCGCTTCATTGTCCTGGAAGGCATCGACGGCAGCGGCACGACCACCCAAGCCAGGCTACTGCACGAGGCATTGACGAAGCGTGGTCAAGCCGTCGTACAAACTTGCGAGCCGACTCCCGGTCCGATCGGCACATTGATTCGTCAAGCCCTGTCCAAACGTTTCGTCGTGCCTGCGCCTGGCGGCAGTCGAGCGCCGGATTGGAAAACAATGGCGCTCTTGTTCGCGGCGGATCGCATCGATCACAACGATGCGCTGATCATCCCCGCGTTGGAGCGCGGCGAGAGCGTGATCAGTGATCGCTACTACCTGTCGAGTTTGGCGTATCAATCGCTGACATCACCGTCGCCTGAAGAGGTGCTGCCTTGGTTGCGCCAATTGAATTCTCGGGCGCTCGAGCCGGATCTAACGCTGGTGTGTGACGTTGACGCCAGAGTCGCGGCCCAGCGACGCAGCCAGCGGTCTGGGCAAGAAGAGCTCTTCGAGGTGGACGCGCTGCAGGCCCAGCTGGCCCAAGCCTACGCTAACGCCGAACAATTGCTGCCGGGAGAGCGAGTGGTGCACGTGGACGCCGCGCAATCGACGCAGCAGGTGGCGGCGCTGATTTTGCGGGCCGTTGACGAGCTCTGGAGCTAGCGGCTCTCAGCGCGGGCAGCCGTGATTTTGGCGGGCGGTAATTTGGCGGGCGGTTGGCCCCTGAGGTAGGCTAACGACATGCGTAGACTGGATGGACTTCTGCTGCTTGGGCTGCTCGGCGTTGGCCTTGGCGCCTGCTCCGACTCGCTGCCGGAGACGGAGTACCCGCCTGCGCCCCCACCGGAAGCCATGTCAGGACCCGAAGCCAAGCCGCCCGTGCCTGAGGGCGCGCTGCGCCGCTCGGACGTGGAAGAAGTGGTCGGTCAGGGGCTCGGCAATTTCTTGCAGTTGGTGCAGCTCGAGCCTGAGCTGAAGCAGGGACGATTTTCAGGTTTCCGGGTGTTGGCGTTGCAGCCTCCCAATTTCTGGGAAGGGGTCGATCTGCAGCCTGGTGACGTGGTGACTGCCGTCAACGGCAAGTCAATAGAAGAGCCCAACGATGCCTTCAAAGTGTTCGAGGGCCTGCGGCACGCCAAGGAATTGCGGGTCAGTTTCAGGCGTGAAGGTCAGGACCGTCAGTTGGTTTACCCGATCGTCGGTGAACCCAAGACGCCACCGCGCAAGTCCGAGAGCAAAGCCAGCAACAAGTCCGGCTGAGTCCCATGGCAGCTGCTGTTCTTGCTCGCCTGGTGCTAGTCGTCGCGCTGAGCGTGGCGGCTGCCGCCTGTGATGCGTTCGCTCCAGTTGAAGAGGGCACCGAGAACTCAGTCACCACCGGGCTTTCCCAAGATGCGTGCGTCGAAGATCGTCAGTGTCAGGAGGGGTTGGCCTGCCTCTGCGGTCTGTGCTCCCGGGTGTGTGAAGCCGACGCTGACTGCGACGGGGTCGAGTGTCTACCAGCCTCGGCTCTCGATCTTGTGCACGGCTGCCGAAGTATGGCCGACTCAACCTGTCATTCCACCTGCGTGATCGACGCCGATTGCGCGCACCTGGGGGCCGAGGCCGCTTGCCAGAATCGGCTGTGCAAACGGCGAAATTGTGCGACCGACAGCTTCAGTGGGATCTGCTCTACGCCGTGCGTCAGACATTCGCTGTGGTTGGATCTGAAGGGGCCTGCAAATGCTTCCGTCACACCCAGTAGTATCACTGCGGAGGCGGACGGAAGCGAGCTCACTGCTTGCATCGATTCGGCAGTGGGCGGCGCCGTGCGCTATGATCGGCTGCGCGCAGGTTCCGAAGTCTCGTTGCGAGTGACCTGCGGCTCTCAAGTCGTCAGGCAATCCGTCCAGGTCGGATCTTCGGGCTTCGTCACACCGGGGCTGCCCCAATGCGGACTCCGCACCCAGGTGGGCATGCCCTTGTCGCAGTGTCCGTCGCCCGTCGCCTTGCCTGAGTGCGATTGATGCCGGGCCTCAGAGCGTCAGTACGGCGGCGCCTTTGATGGCGTCGTGCTTCAACTTTTCGAGGGCTTGATTGGCCTGCTCGAGTTCAAACAGTTCGACGTGTGTCTTGACACCGACTTGGGCTGCTTCTGCCAAAAATTCAATCCCGTCTTGGCGGGTGTTGTTGGCGACGCTGAGCACGCAGCGCTCTCCGTAGAGCAGATCGTAGCTGAATTCGGGGATCGGACTCATGTGGATGCCGCCCAGCACGAGCGTCCCGCCCTTATCCAAGTGGGACAGCGCCACCGGCACCAGCTCTCCCGCGGGAGCAAACAGGATCGAGGCGTGCAAAGCTACCGGCGGCTTGGACCGGGCGCCCCCCACCCATTTCGCTCCCAGCTCTTCTGCGAGTCGAGCGTGGCGCTGGGTGTCGCGAGTGCACACGTAGACGTCAGCGCCGCGAGCGCGAGCGATTTGGATCGCCACGTGACCGGCGGCCCCGAAACCATAGATGCCGAGTTTGGCCCCGCGAAAGTCCGAAAGGTTCGCGCGCCGCAGGCAGCGGTAGCCAATGATCCCGGCGCATAGCAAGGGGGCTACCTCGGTATCGGCAAGCTCGCTTGGCAGCGGATAGATGAAGCGGGCGTCACCCAGGGCAAATTCAGCGTAACCGCCGTTGACGCTGTAGCCAGTGAATAGCGCCGTGTCGCACAAGTTTTCCGAGCCGCGGCTGCAATAGCTGCAGGTCTGACAAGTGCTGTGCAGCCAGGCGATGCCGACGCGCTCCCCAAGTTGCAGCCCGTGCACTTCGCTACCCAGTGCTGCGACGCGGCCCACCACTTGGTGTCCCGGGACGATCCCCGCGCGTGAGTCCGGCAGATCGCCTTCGATGACGTGCAAGTCGGTGCGACATACACCGCACGCGCTCACCCGCACCAACACTTGCTTGGGCCCCGGCTCCGGGGTGGGCAGATCCCGCAGCTGCAAATTGGAGCCGGCCGGGCCTGGGCTGCTCAACACCATGGCTCGCATGTCGCAAGCCTAACCCAGAGTTCAGCGCAATTGAGCCACAGTCTGTTCGTGAAAGCGGGACCTCAGCCCCAGACGGGCGTCAGCCAGCCTTTTCGCTTCTCGACCCGGCCGCGCACCACATCACCGAAGTAGTCCTGAATGCGCTTGGTGACCGGGCCAACGCCGCCAGCGCCTACCGTCCGGCGGTCGACTGAGTTGACCGGAGTGACCTCGGCCCCAGTGCCGCACAGAAACATCTCGTCGGCGACGTACAGCTCAGTGCGACCCAGCGCGCGTTCGGTGAATTGCAGCCCCAGATCCTCAGTGGCCATGGCGATCAGACTCTTGCGCGTGATGCCGTCGAGATTGTCCTCGGTCGAGGGAGGGGAGAACAAGCGCCCGTCCTTGACCAAGAACACGTGTTCGGCACTGCCTTCGGAGATGGTGCCGCGTTCCGTCAAGATGATGGCTTCGTCAAAGCCGTTGTCGAACGCTTCACGGCGAGCGAGCGCGCTATTGAGATAGACACCAGTCGGCTTGGCGCGAGCGGGGATCGCATTGTCCGTCACGCGCCGCCACGAGGAAACGCAGACGTTGATCGACTCCTTGTCGATGTAGCGCTTGAGCGGCAGCGAATAGATAATGAAGCTACTGTCTTTCTCCCGCAGCACGGGTGACAGTTCGGTGCAGTTGCTGATCACGAGTGGGCGTACGTAGACGTCATCATGCACCTCGTTGTGACGCAGGAGTTCCAGCACGGCGTCTTGGGCTTCGCGCTCCGGAATGTTGAGCTGCATGAACAAGATGCGCGCGGACTGAGCCAGACGCCGGATGTGGTCTTCGAGACGGAATACGTAAACCTCGCGCTTGTCATCAGCTTGGTAGCCGCGCACACCACCAAAACAACCGAGACCGTAATTCAAAGCACGAGCGCGAACGCTGACTGTCGCCTCGTCATCAGGGACGAACTGTCCGTCAAAGTAAGTGACCATGGGGGGCGGAGGATGCCAGCTTTGTCCGGCTCGGGCACGCGATAAAAGCGTCACAGCCGGTGTGAAACCAGACGTTAAACCAGTGCCCGGTTTGCTAGTAGACCGAGCCGATTTGAAACTTGGCGACGGCCGCCGCCATGTCTGTGAATTCGCTGCGTCCGAACCTGGCCGCGCTGGTCATCCAGTCCACGTGCGTCGACGGACGCAGACTGTCCTGAAAATGTCCAATGATATCGAGATGATCAGCCGCGCCGCACCAGATGAGATCATCGTAGACCATGCTCAGCGTCGGCACGACGCCGTCATTGCTGCGCTCGTCCACCGGACCACCAAGAGCGCGCGCCAAGCTGCGCAGCTCGCGTTCGGTCAGGCGGGCGTAGCGATAGTGTTCGTGCGGCTCTTCCGTTATCTGGAAGATGGTCTTATACAGCGCCGCGCTGACGGTCGCGTATGGTGAGAGCAGCCGCTTGCCGAGGCGCGCCATGGGCAGCGGCTGCGAGCCGCTGACGACCGAGCCGTAGCGCACGTCTTCGTTGTCGATGATGGTGGCGTTGAACAGGTCCATCGCTTCGGGCGTGACCTGGATCAGACCCCCTTGGTCATCCTTCAGCTTGTGAAGGTACGTGATCAGCGCGTTGCGGCTATCGCGGTCCACGTAACGTAGCACCGCGTCTGTCAGGCGGCTGAACAGGCGGGTGTCACCGCCCAACAATTGATCGATACTTCCGATGCTACTGAGCAGACGTGAGAACGCGGCGAGCGTGGGCTCGCCGATCGACAACGACAGCACGGTCAGTAGACTGAGCGCGTACAGGGCGCGCGATCCGGAAACCGTGGCGAAGTAGGTGCCTAGTGGCGTCCCGTGATGGGGGGTGTTGAGAAACACCGCCGAACGGACGTGCTTTCGCCAGCCGAAGCTGTTCGAATCCAGGCCCAAGCGAGGGTTGGGGGACAGCACCAGACGGATGTCGATGCCGCCTGTTGAATGGCCCAACAAATGAATCGGCTCATCACTGTCCGAGCACAAGCGGTTGAGAGTTCGTGCGACGATTCGGGCCCGATGGCGAATGCTAGCCGTGGGCGGGGTGGCGATCACGTCAACCTCTAGGCGAAAGCCCTGTGCTCGGAACTGCCGCTCTAGTTCGCGACGCAAGTGCCCAAAATATTCGTAGCCCGCCAGCTCGGCGAAACCGAACATTCCGGGCACGAGGTAGAGTCGATGTAGATCGCTCATGTGGGCGAGGGGATAGAAGCAACTTCAGCCGCTGCTGTCACCCACGAGTCCATCACGTTGGCCCAGATCGGATGTTTCAGCGGATGTTTGAGCGTCTACTGTGGGCTCTACTCGGCCACGAATTCTACGATGTGCCGCAGTTCGAAGTCGAAGCGGAGCCGTGCCCGCTGCTCCACAGACAGCGCGTCGTCCGAGCGCTCTACGCTTTCAATGGTGCGTTGGCGGTGCAGGGAGAGTTGGACCGGCTCATCAGCTAGACCCTCAAGCGCACTATCCGGAATGGAGCCAGCGCCCTGGGCGTCATTGAAGGCACAGCGCACCGCGAGGAACTCTGCAGCCTGGCTGGTGGGGAGCAGATCCACGTAAACAACGTCTGAAGCGTCCCCGACCGCCCAAGTAATGTCCAATGGCTGCTCGGCCGCCACTTCCGTAACCTGCTCAATCGGGGTGCCCGCCAAGGTGACTTCGCTCAGCTCTTCGGGCGCTTCACCCTGCAAGGCCAAGCGCGGCACCAGGTCGCTTCCGGCGACGCTGACGCGATAGCGCGCGCTACTGGGCAGGCTGTGCTCTTCGCGATCCCGAGAGGTGTAGACCACGCCGGAAGCCAGACTGGCAATGCTTGGAAACGCCCGGGGAGCCAGTGCGACCAGTGCCGCGTCGCTGCTGATGGTGACGTCACCAGCATCCAAGAGCCTCAATTCTGGAACCGAGGCGATGGGCTTAGAGCTGTAATCCAACGGATTGTTGCACTCGCCAACGGCGGGCAACGGGTGGTCGAGACCGGCCAACTCCAGCGCCGCTTGCTCGGCTGCCTGACCCTCCGCTCCGACGGGAGCCGCGACGAAATGGGCCATCGCCTGCGCGCTGTTGCCGTTGGTGGTGCGGGTTCGCTCGATTTCAACTTGCGCCACGGTCTGCTCTGCGGCCCCATCCGCATCAGCTGAACCGATCGGCGCCGTCAGCTCGTCCCCGGCGCCTGAACAGGCCATCATCAGGAACGCGCCGGCGACCGTCAGCGCGGAGGAATGGCGGAAAGCACGCAAGCTCACGGGACAATCCTACGATGTGGGTGTGATTGCAGCAAGCGTCAGTCCAGAAATCCACTCGGGTTGTGCCACCGCTTCCGAGAAACTCGGTGTGCGGCTTCTACCGGTTCTTACGGCAGTTGGCTTTGGTCTCTCCCCCGGGCGGCACGCCCTGCAGGCCGCGCTGCTGGGTTCGTGACGCCGGGCAGCGCCGCCAGAGCCGGCTAGAATTCGAGCCCGATTGCCGCACCAGGGGACACTGATAATCCATTGAAATTTCGGTCAATTGCGGGTTGGTTTTCAAGTTCCATCTCAGCCTGAGCCCAGCTTTGCACGACGCTCAATTCGGCTTTTACCCGCAGCGGCGCGACTCCTGCGGACAGCCCCACACACGCCCCGCCGAAGAGTCTTTGGCCAGATGCCTCGATGGGACCTTCGTCGACCGGGGCCGTAGGCGAGGCGTAGCTGAATTCACCGCCGAGGCGCTCGAAGCCGAGTCGCAGCCCCCCCCACAGCGCAACGATTTCCCCTTGGCTTTGCCAGCCGATGCTCAGAGGCAGATCGACGCCCCAGCCGTCGGCTCGCCAATCAAATCCTTTCAATCCGGGGCCAGCGGGAGGTTCGTGCCCCGCGCCGCGCGCGTGCACGGAGGCTGCCCCGGCGCCAAAGCTCAGCCAGAGCTCGTCCAGCGGTAGTGCGTGGCGGAAGCCCAGCCGGATGCGGCGCCCGCTGTAGCTGAGCTGTGCCTCGTTGTTGCCGCTGATCCCGACGCGACCAGAAAGCCAAGGCGCTAGCCCGGGAGCGAGCAGTGCCTGGCGGAACGCTCCGTCGGCGAACCGCTGCATCTCCTCGGCGGCTTGCGCTGGCTCTGTCGCGCGGCCCTCGCGGATGCGCTGGTGCGTCTCGCCCAGTGCAAGATCGCTCGAGAGCCCGGCTGCCATCTCGACGCTGCCGGAGGCGAGCGGCTTGGCGGGATGCAATTGAGGCATGGCACCACCGCAGCCGCTCGTCACGAGTGCTACCAGCAGCAGTCCACCAGACGCGGGCGAGCCCATCACTGAACAGCGGGTAGAGGGCTGGGCTGACACTGTCAATCGAGCATCGGCCGGTGCGCTAGAGGACCGACCTCGGCTGACCGGCGGCCCGGGGCTGGGCATCCATTGCAAACGGGATTTGCGGGTCCGGGTAGCAGCCACTAACGTCCGGCGCCCATCGAGCCCCAACCCATGAAGTTCCTTCGTCTTGTATCACTGCTGGCTGTGTTGCCGTTGAGCGCGTGCACCAGCGAGATCGGTGACGAGTGCGAGACGTCGACCGAATGTTCCCAGGACGAGCAGCGCCTCTGCCTGACTGAGTTCGAGGGCTTCCCGGGCGGCTACTGCACCGACTTCAACTGCGAGCCCGGTGGCTGTCCCGAGGAAGCGGTTTGTGTTGGCTTTCGCAACAATCCGTCCAACGTCCCCGAGTGTGACAACCCCTTCGCGCGGCCGCGGTTGGAGCGCTCGTTCTGCATGCGTTCGTGTTCAAGCGACGCCGACTGCCGTGCGGGCTACACGTGCAAGGACGTCAGCGCGGAGGATGATCCTTGGGGTGCAAAACTACTGGAAGCCGAAGGCAAGTCGGGCAAGATCTGTACGCTCGAAGCGGTCCAACCGGACGCACCAGACTCGCGCAGCGATGAAGTCTGTGAGGTTCCTCAAGCTGAGCTGATGAGCTCGCTGGAGCAGGACTCCGGCGCGCCCACGGAGCCCGACGCTTCGCTTCCGGACGCCTCCAGCCCGCTGGATGCCGGGAGCTCTCCCGATGCTGGCTCCGCGCCCGATGCCGGAGCTGGACCGGATGCATCGACAGGACTCGACGCAGGCGCCGCGGCAGACTCAGGCGCCGCGGCAGACTCAGGCGCCGGCTGAAGCCCTCCCGGCTGAAACACCTCTGAGCCGAGTCTGGCCTAGAGAGCGATCGAGCCAGCGATCACGGCGTAGACGATCAAGAAGCGCGGGATACGCAGCAGCGTGATCGGGGCCATGCGTTTGTACGGCATGCCCAGCGCTCCAGCCGTGATGCAGATCAGACTGAAAGGCAGCGGGGTGATCGCCCCCAGGGCGACCGCCCAACGATCGTAGCGTCGCAACATATCTTGGTGTTTGCGGCGCACCTTGCTGATCCAGGGTGACGCCCAGCGGAAAGCTGCAAAGCGTCTGCCGATGACCCAGCCGGTACTGCCCGCGGCAGCCGACACGACGCCGACGACGGGCAGCAGCCAGGCCCATTGCTGATGCAGCGTGCTGTTGGCGATCACGACCAACACCACATCAGGCGGGACGGGAGAAAATATCGCGTCTGTGGTGAACAAGATAGCCAGCAGGCCCCCCACACCGACCTTCTGGTAGACGCCTTCGGTCACCGCCAGCAACTGTTGTTCATACAGTTTGCCCAACACCGCGAGCACTACGAACAACAGCACCAGGCTCACGAGGGTGCGTATCAGGTTCTTCCGGATGTACGCACTGAGCTCCTGCTGGGACGCTGGGGGCGTCCCCTCAGGCGGTTGGGACTCGACCTTGGGCATCGCGGAGACCATTACTGGGCGGGGACCATTTACTGGCATTGCGTCGGGCGGCAAGTGTTCTATCGCATCAGGTCCACGGATTGCGCGGGGAGCGACTGGTGGTCCGGGCGATTCTGGATGCAACATGGTTGGGGCTGTGCTCAGATGGCAAGCCCTATGTTTCAACCCAGGCCACTGCCGCGCACCTTGCAGGCCGCGATCAGAGACCTGAAAGATCGCAAGGCCAGCGTTCGGCGCTCCGCGCTAGCGGACTTGGTCAGGTTGGCACAAGGCGCCGACCGCGAGCCGACTATCGACGCTCTGCGCGACGCCCTGCGCGCGGATGAGGACGCCGAGGTGCGTGCCGCGGCCGCTTTGGCCCTGGCGGACTGTGAAGCTCGCGCCGGGCTGCCTGAGTTGGTGGACGCGTGCCAGGACGTGCACGCTCGGGTCCGGCAAATGGCGCTAGTGGCTTTGGGGGAGCTGAGTCCCCACGGGCACAAGGACGCGTGCGCGGCGGTGGAAAGTGCTCTGCAGGCCGAATCTCCGGCGTTGCGCTTCCAGGCGCTGATTGCGGCGCGTCGAGTAAAGCTGCCCGAGTTCGAACCGCACCTGCTGCGTGCCCTGACGGATCAGGACGCCAAGGTGAGGTACCTGGCGCTGCGGCTTATTGAAGAGCACTGGGCGGGTGACACGCCGGATCACGTCTGTGGCGCAGTCCGGCCCGCACTCGACGATGAGGATGCCTGCGTGCGAGTGGCGGCCGCATTTTTGCTTGCTCCGAGCAGTGAACAGCAGCTGGCGCGAGCCGCAAAATCAATTCTGGCAGATGCCCTCAACGCCCGGGTCCAGCTCCCGGCGCTCGAGGACGAGCAGGAGCTGATCGAGCTGGCGGGGGAACTGGGCGTCACGGCGGCGCTGCCCGGTTTGAAGCGGCACGCGTGGGGCTTGTTCGGGCTGGTCCCTGGCCGATTTGCTTGGCAAGCCAAGGTGGCTCTGGCTCGTTTGGGGGAGGAACGCGCAAGAAGAGAGCTGCTCAAAGGGCTCGGCGCTTGGAATCGTGACGCCCGCACGCTGGCCGTCGCGGCTGTGGGGCGTGCGCGTTTGCTGGAAGCCAAAGACCGCCTTCAGGAGATGAGTCGCACTGACGCTGCTGAGCCCGACGCGATCGCGGAGGCACTACGCCAGTTGCGATCCGCCGGCTAGCAGGTGAGTCCGGCAGCCTGTTTGCGGAGTCGGATTTTTCGCTGACGCCGGGCGCTCTGCCGAAACCTGGGGTTCGGCGCTGGGGCCACGTGGGGCTGCAGGAGGGTGGACTCTTGTTCACGTTGGCACTACACGCCACTGGTCATGGCAGATTCGTTTGATGCGATTGTTCTCGGTGGCGGTCCTGGCGGCTATGTGTGCGCTATCCGCTTGGCGCAGTTGGGGCTGAAGACAGCGTGCATTGAAGGCGAAGAATATGGCGGCGTGTGTCTGAACTGGGGCTGCATCCCATCCAAGGCCCTGATCAGCAATGCCCATCTGTACGACAAGGCTGGGAACTCTGACGAGACGGGGCTCACGTTCGCTGACGCCAAGCTGGACGTGCCCAAGATGCAGAAGTGGAAAGACGGCATCGTCAAGAAGCTCACCGGTGGTGTCCGCGGTTTGCTCAAGACCAACGGGGTGACCATCATCGAGGGCATGGGTCGCCTGCTGGACGCCAACACCGTCGAAGTTGAAAAGTCTGACGGCGCTAAGGAAAAGGTCTCGGCCATCAACGCCATCGTGCTGGCGACGGGCTCGTCCACTATCCAAGTGCCCGGCTTCGAATTCGACGGAGACAAGCTCATCGGCGCTCGAGAAGCCGTCAGCCTGAAGAAGATCCCTAAGCGCCTACTTGTCGTTGGAGGCGGGGTGATCGGCTTGGAGCTGGGCATGGTGTACCAGACCTTTGGGGCTGACTTGACCGTGGTCGAGCTGACGCCCTCCTTGCTCCCGGGAACGGACAAGGATGCCATCAAAGTTGTCGAGCGACACATCAAGAAGCGCGGCGGCAAGATCTTCACCAACACCAAGGCTGAGGGCTACAAGCAGAACAAGGACGGTAGCGTGTCGGTCAAGATCACGACCGCCACCGGCTCCGAAGAAATCGAGTGCGACCAAGTGCTCGTGGCCGTGGGCATGCGTCCGCGCTCCAAGGGCATTGGCTTGGAGGAGCTGGGGGTCGAGATCGATCCACGTGGCTTCGTCAAGACTGATGGCCAGTGCAAGACCAACGTGGACGGCATTTACGCCATCGGCGACGTCAGCGGGCCGCCCATGCTCGCGCACAAAGCGTCCAAAGAAGGGGAAGTCGCTGCCGAGGTGATCGCTGGTCAAGCTGCCGGCAAAGACTGGGTGACGGTGCCGGGCATCATCTTCACGGATCCCGAGATCGCGCAGGCGGGTATGACCGAGGCGCAAGCCAAGGAGGCCGGTCACGACATCCAGGTCGGCAAGTTTCCCTTCTCCGTCCTCGGACGTGCGATGAGCATCCGTGAGACTGACGGATTCGTCAAAGTAGTGCGCGACAAGAGCAACAACGTCGTGCTTGGGATCACGATCTGCGGTCCCTCCGCTTCGGACCTGATCTCCGAAGCCGTACTGGCGGTAGAGATGGCCGCCACCGCGGAGGACTTGGCGCTTTCGGTCCACCCGCACCCCACGCTGGGCGAAGCCTTGATGGAAGCGGCGATGCACTCTCAGGGTCACGCCGTGCACATCATGAACCGCTGAGCCACAAATCCACGCGGCGCGGCGCCCGCCTACGGAGTGCCCGAAGCTCGCAGCGGCGAGCACGACCGCCCACCGAGCGCCGCCAAACAGGCCTGTTTTCGGCCGCTTGGGGGAGCGGCTGACAGGGCGCAGGCAAAATGGCAGGCTGTCCGATCATGGGTATTTTCGATCGCGCCTCGCGTCTGATCTCCTCCAACTTCAACGCCATCTTGGATTCCGCGGAGGACCCCAAGAAGTCCATCGAGCAGACGCTGCGTGACATGCAAAAGCAGCTCAAGTTGGCCAAGACGGAATTGGTCAGGGCGGTTGCCGCAGAGCGCCAGCTGAAGACCAAGGTGGCCGACTTGTCCGCTGAAGAAGAACGCTGGGAGAAGCGCGCAGAGCTGGCGGTAGAAAAAGGCGACGACGAGTTGGCTCGCCAGGCGTTGGCTCAGCGAAAGCGAATACGGGTTGAAAAGGAGCGGACGGATCAGCTCCGCGCCCAGCAGCGTGGCAACGCGTTGGAGATGAAGAGCGCGCTCGAAACCATGGACCTGAAGTACAAGGACTTCAGCGCCCGCAAGAATACGATCGCCGCCAAGAGCGCTCAGGCAAAAGGGGGAGGCGGAGTCGAAGGCTTGGGCGCCAGCGGTGGAAGCTCCGCGTTCGAGGAGTTTCGCAACTTGGAGGACCGCATCGAAGGCGTCGACGATGTGTTCGAAGCCCAGCGTGAAGTGAATCAAATGCTGGACCGGGATGGCAGCGTGACCGGCATGAGCGCGTCGGAGTTGGAAGCCAAGTTCCGCGAGTTGGAAGGCAATGCTTCTGCCGGCGCAGACGGTGGCGCGGAGTTCGATGATGAGCTGGCCGAGTTGAAGCAGAAGATGCGGGTGCGCATCAAATGAGTCGCCGCCTGGTCGCCTGCTTCCGCTGGCACAGCGTCGACACTCCATCCGAGCGCTATTTATCTGCCGCTGAGCGTATCTGGCGACGCTGCGCTCAGATTGGCGGCCGATCGATCTCCTGGTCGTCGGAAGCTTACGCCTTCGAGTTCGAGCCGGAGGCCTTTCGCACAGTTCTCAGGACTGTGCTCGAACTGCTGAGCGAAGCCAACACCCACGCAGTGGGACTTTCCGTGCGGGAGCTGGAAGCAGATGCCGCAGCTCGCTTTTGGGGGCCCGCATTGGTCGTCTCCGAGGCTCTGGCTCGACGCGCGGCCGCTGGTGAGATCTTACTCGATCCCGAAATCGACGAGGTGCAGAGCGATCGCTTGGCGACCATGGGGTCCATGCCTCTGCAGGTTGGGGATCTGCGCATCAAAGGGGCGCTGCTGTTGCCAGGCTCTTGCCCCCTCGACGGGTTTCGCACGCCCAGTGATGCGCCTGGCAGCCCCGAGCTCGAGCCGAGCGAAGCCCGACCAAGGAGCGATGAACTGCCCACGCAGCGCCTGACGGAGCCTCCATCCGAGCCGATTCCGCCCCCGCCACCTCCGCGCGCCAACCTGGCCAGCAAAGCTCCTCCGAAGCCGCCGAGTTTGCGTCCGATGGCGGATGTGAGCCACGTTCCGCCAACCATGGCGTCGGTCCAAACCGACGAAGCGGCGGACCCGCAATCGTCGAACCGTCGCCTGAGCCAACCCCCACCAAAGCCCAATTCCGCGATTCCGCTAGTCCGGGTGGCGCTCGCTGAAACGGAACGTCCCAGCGTACTCGACGCTCTCAAGAGCCGAGACCCAACGCTGATGTCCAATCTCGCGGCAGAGCTCAACCAGAGTGGGGGACAGCAAGTGCTGGCGACCCGGCTCGAGGCGATGGCGTTGCTGGCTCGCGGACAGAGTGAGCAGGGCTTGAGCTTGCTGGAGGAAGCGGCGCGTGCGGCGGAAACGCAGGGTGCAGGAACACAGGGTATGGCGGAGCGCTGCCAGGCAACGTTGGCGTACGCCGTTGGCTTGGCTCAGACCGGGCGCAAGGAAGCGGCTCTACACGAAGCTTTGCGCGGCCTGTCGAGTGCTCGGCGCGGAGAAGACCGTAAAGGTGAACGAGCCTGCGCCCAGCTGATCGCGCACTTGGCGCAATCCGTTGGCTATCACGATGTGGCCGTGCAATGGCAGGCGCTCGTGGAGCACTGACCGCCGCCCGAGACTACGGAGTCGAATCAGGCGGATCATCGGGATGATCTTGCGCCCAGGCTTCGCGCAAGATCTCTGCTACTGCCTCGTACAAGAGTTCGGGGATTTCATCGCCCAGCTCCAGCTCGTGCAGGGCTCGCGCCACGGGCACGTCTCGCACGATGGGCACCCCGTAGGCGCGGGCGGCGTCCATCAGCTGGCGTGCCAATACCCCTTGGCCTTTGGCAATCAGTGTGGGGGCGTTGCTTTCGTCGTCGGCGTAACGCAGCGCCGTTGCGATGTGGGTCGGATTCACGATCAGTACCGTTGCGTCCTTTATCGACAGCACGCTGGCCTGGTTGAGCATTTCTTGATGAGCGCGCCTCCGTTGCTGCTTGATTTGCGGATCACCCTCGCTCTCTTTGTGCTCACGCTTGATTTCGTCTTTGCTCATGCGATTGCGTTTGAGCCATTGCTGGCGCGTGATCAGGACGTCCACCGCGGCTAGGGCGACCGACACGCCGGCCGTGATCCAGAGCAAACGCCGGACGAGGGTGGCTGACAAGAATTGAGCGGCCTCCAGGTTGCCAACGCTAGCCGCCAAGCTGCTCAGCTGGCCGCTGATCAGATCTACCGACAGCCACGTGACAATGGTGGCGAGCAACATCGCCCGGGCTACCTGAAATAGGCGGTCGGCCTTGAACAGCTTCTTGAGCCCTTCGATCGGATCGAGATTGCTCAGCTTGGGCGTCAGCTTGACCAGGGCGACCTGGCCTTGGGTCTGCACGAATCCAAAGGCCAACGCCGCGGTGGCCGCTGACAAAAGCATGGGAGCCGTCAGCACGAGGACGACCGCGGCAAGTTCGAACGGACTCGGAAGGGGGCCGCTCAGCACCTGCTGTAGCAAAGCCCGAAATTGAGCGACAGCAGCCTGAGCCGAAGCGGGAAGCAAGGCGAGGGCAGCGATCAGCGCGGCTGTCTGCGTGAGAGTGCCGGAAAACGGCAGATCTCCCTGCTCGCGCGCCTTGCGCAGCCGTTGAGGAGTGGGTTCCTCGGTCTTTTCAGAAGCTTCGCTCATACTCTTTGCTCAAGGCGCCAGGAAAGCGCGCGGGCGGAGCGACGCTAGAGGCTGAATACTGGCATCGGCGTGCCACGCCGCCAGGCCGCTGCCGCTTGCTGAATGATCGGCGTGCGGATCTGAGGGTGTGGGTGCGAGGCTTCGAACGCCGTCAAGATGTTGGCTGGCGACAGTTGGCCGAAGCCGGTGAAGAAGCGCATGGTCAATAGCGCGCCACCTTCGGTCCAGTGATAGAAACCACGCGCGGCGCGCGCTCTGCCAGCATCCATCATGTTGTTCATCCCGCCGACGTCCGCGCCGATCTCATTGGGTTGATTGAACAACGGAACCTGGCTGGACAGGATGCGCCCGACTTCGCCGGCGCCCAGGGGATCTGGCCGGGCCGTGCAGGGCAGGTGCCCCAGGTGGTGGTGCGCTAACTCGTGGCCCAGCACGAACGCGACCTCTTCTTCGAAAACTTGGTGCTGACGCGCCACGATGTTGGCGTCAGTTGCGCCTGGGAAAAAGCCGGCCGGGGGCATGGGAATGGGGCGACCCGGACCGATACTGGAAGCAGCCATGCGGACGTATTCGTCGACCTTGTTGGTGCGAAATTGTTCATCATGGGCTTGGGCTTGCGCCAAGATGGCTTCGATCTGCAGGAGCCCGTCGGTGATTGCCATGGCACTTTGGCCGGTCTTGCTGCAGGCAGCGAACGCGTTGACTTCCCCCGGGGTATCGTCCACGACCAGGGGGATCCCCGTGACTCGGCTTTGGCGATCTGCTGGCAGCGCGGCTACCAGCTCCCCCAGGATGGCTTGTGCCTTTTGCCTCAAGAAAACCAGGTTGGTAGTGGAGATGGGATCGTTGGCTACTGGCGCCCCTGGCTGTTGCACGCCCGGTTGTGGCTGGACGCCCGGTTGTGGCTGGACGCCTGGCTGCTGGACGCCTGGTTGCTGCACACCCGGTTGCTGCACACCTGGCTGCTGTGGAAACGACTGCTGCGGCTGCTGGGCCTTTTCACCCGCGCAGGCCACGAGCATCAGACTCACCAGAGCTACCGCTCTGCTGTGTTGCGAGAACCAACCCATGCCGGGCAGCATAGTGCGTTCAGATATTGATGGCGACCAAGAACGCCAAGTACAGCGCTACGAAGACGCCGCCCTCAGCCCGCGTGATATGGCGGTGCTTGAACATGCTCACCGCCATCAGTGCTGTCAGCACGCCCATGGCGATCAAATCGAAGCTGATCTCACTCAGATCTCCCTCAATCGGATGGATCAGCGAGGTAGCTCCGAGGATCAGTAGGATGTTGAACAGATTGGAGCCAACTACATTCCCGACGGCCATGTCCGCGTGGCCTCGGATTGCGGCCACCATGGAGGCGGCCAGCTCCGGCAACGACGTGCCGAAAGCCACGACGGTCAGACCAATCACGCGCTCGCTGATACCGAACTCACGTGCGATTTCCGTCGCTCCGTAGACGAACGCTCGACCGCCGCCCAGCAGCAAAACCAGCCCCAGAACGAAGAGCGATGCCAGGGCGACTTTGCCGCGCTCCTGCTCTTGTTCCACCGCGACATCGAGCGCGCGGCTGCCTTCTTTGGACCAACGAAATGTTAGATATGTGAAGAGCACCGCTCCGGCGAACAATACGGCGCCTTCCAGACGCCCGATCTCGCCATCAACCAGGACGGGCACCGTGGCGAGGGTCGCGATGCCGAGATACGGCACTTCCCGTCGGATCAGCATCGGATCCACCAGCGGTGGAGCCACGAGCGCGGTCAGTCCGAGGATCAGGCCGATGTTGGCAATGTTGGAGCCAATCACGTTGCCCAAGGAGATGGCGCTGTGACCTTCGACTGCTGCCGTCAGGCTGACCGCCAGCTCCGGGGCAGAAGTCCCATAGGAGACGACTGTGAGCCCAATCACGAGGGGCGTGATGCCGAATAGCCGAGCGATGCCGGCCGCACCGCTGACGAGCCATTCGGCGCCGAAGTACAGCAGCACGCCGCCAACGATCAGAATTAGGAAATCGAGAGCCATTCAGCGAGCGCCGTATCTCTCCCCGGAACCGAGGCGCCATGCAAGCGTTTCCGCTGCCGCAGAGGCCCTGGATGTTCGACCGGTCTCGGAGCCAGTCAATGCACTTCCGTAAGAACCCGTTGATGCGATTGTCATTCGCGCGCTGAACGGAAACACTGGGGCGCATGAACCTGCGCAAGCTGGCCCTGCATTGGCAAATTCTGATTGCGCTGGCTCTGGCGGTTCTAGTCAGCCTGTTCTTCGATGCCGAGTCCCAGTTCTTCGGCCTGGCCAAGCTGAGCGACGTGTTTGGCTTTTTCGGCGACTGGTTTCTGCGCGCGCTCAAGATGTTGATCGTCCCCCTGATCATCTCTTCGATCATCATGGGCGTGGCTTCGGTGGGTGGGGGCAAAGCGCTCGGGCGCATGGGCGCCAAAACCGCGGCCTACTACCTGACCACCAGCACTCTCGCCATTCTGACTGGTCTGCTGCTGGTGCGCGCAATTGAGCCTGGCGTGCTCGATGGGGAGCCCATCAAGGATCGCATTGGCCTCACCGCGAACGTGGACGACATCAAAGGCAAAGTCGAGGGCCGGGGAGCGGGGGACGTCGTTGGGGTCTTTTTGCGGATGGTCCCCGAAAACGTGTTCAAGGACGCCGCGGAAGGCGAAATGCTGGGGCTCATCTTCTTCAGCATTCTGTTTGGCGTGTTCATTACCCAACTGCCTCAGACGCTGCGCGAAACCCAGCAAGGCTTTTGGCAGAGCACCAACGAGGTCATGCTCAAGATGACCAACTGGGTGATGCTGTTTGCACCGTTGGGGGTGTTCGGCTTGGTATCCCGGGTGCTGCTGTCGACCGAGGATCTGGCGAGCGCCGTGCAAGCGCTGGGGTTGTTCGTGATCGCCGTGCTCGGCGCGCTGTTCGTACATACGTTCATCACGCTGCCGTTGCTGCTTCGGTTCGTGGCGGGGGTAAGCCCGGTGAAGCACTTCAAGGCCGTGATGCCGGCCGGCTTGATGGCGTTTTCCACGGCATCGTCCTCTGCCACTTTGCCTCTCACGATGGAGCGCGTGGAGAAGAACGCTGGCGTGTCGCGTCGAGTGACCAGCTTCACGCTGCCGCTGGGCGCGACCGTAAACATGGACGGCACGGCACTGTACGAGTGCGTGGCAGCGGTGTTTATCGCTCAGGCCTATGGTGTGACGCTCAGCATCGGACAGCAGTTCACCGTTGTGGTCGTGGCGTTGCTGACGTCAATCGGGGTTGCCGGTATTCCGTCGGCAAGTCTGGTGGCGATCACTCTGATCTTGACCACCATCGGCTTGCCGGTGGAGGCCGTCGGTCTGATTTTGGCGGTGGACCGCATCTTGGATATGTGCCGGACTGCCGTCAACGTGCTCAGCGATTCCACTGCAGCTGTGGTGGTGGCCCGAAGCGAGGGGGAGCAGGACGTCCTGGCGGATTGATGGGGCCTCCCAAGCGTTGCTGCCGCGTACCTGGCCGAGGCGCTGATGAGGGCAGCCTCGCATGATCCCACTGCCAAGCTGATTGTTCCACCATCGGCCCTGAGCTAGATCAGCGGTTGAATGTTGGAATTCCGTACGCATCAGTCCATCCGCGAAATCGCGGAGCAGGACTGGGATGGGCTGCTTGGCCCGGCGGAGATCCCGTACCTGCGTTGGGCATTTCTGGATGCTTTGGAGACGACGGAGTGTGCTCATCCTCAAGCCGGCTGGGGACCGGCTCACATCACTCTGCACCAGGAAGGGCAGCTGGTGGCGGCTGCGCCCGCGTACGTCAAAGGTAACAGTGATGGGGAGTTCGTGTTCGATCACAGCTGGGCGCAGTTCGCGTATCAGCGTTTGGACCACGAATACTACCCAAAGCTGATCGTTGCATGTCCGTTCACCCCCGCTACCGGGCCACGACTTTTGTGTGCGCCCGGGGCGGACATGGACTTGGTCAGTCGGGCATTGGTTGAAGGACTGCAACGCTTCGTGGACAAGTTGGAGCTCAGCGGCGCTCACGTATTGTTTCCAACGCCGCAGCAATCCGATGCCCTGGAGCAAGCGGGGCTGATGCGACGCTATGGCATCCAGTTTCATTGGCGCAATCAGGGCTACAGCAGTTTTGATGACTTTCTCTCGTGTTACAGCTCGAAGCGTCGAAATCAGATCCGACGCGAGCGCCGCGAAGTCGAGAAGCAAGGTTTGGAGCTGCGCGTGTTCACTGGTAGCGATCTCAGCGCTGAAACCATCGACCACGCCTACGAGTTCTATCTCTCGACGGTGGATAAGTACTTTTGGGGGCGGCAGTATCTGAACCGGAACTTCTTCCAAGAGGTCTGTTCCCGTATGCCTGAGCAGGTGTTGGTGGTTTTGGCATACGAAAAGAGTGCCAAGCGCTACGTGGCGGGGGCGTTCAATCTACTCGGACAAAAGCGGTTGTTTGGACGCTACTGGGGCGCCCACGAAGAGCTGCGCTACTTGCACTTCAACGTCTGCTACTACCAAGGTATTGAAGAATGCATTCGTCGCGGTCTCGAAGTATTTGAACCCGGCGCTGGTGGGGAACATAAGGTCGCTCGAGGCTTTGAACCCACCTTGACCTTCAGCAACCACTACCTGCGCCATCCCGTGCTGCGTTCAGCCGTTGCCGACTATCTAGTTCGCGAACGCCAAGCACTGGAGGCTCAGATCGCCGAGCATGAGCCGCTACTGAAACCTCGGGGATGAGCGCTGGTTAGGTGGTGGGGTTGGTGGCTCTTTGCTTCCGCGCTCTAGGTTCAGGGCGCGTTCTTGGCGAGCGGTGACGTCCACAGCGCATGCCAGCTGAGGCTCAGCATGAGCGCAGCGCTTGCTGTTGGCTGCGTTCCACGAGCGTGGTCGGCAAAGCTGAGTGTGCCACGCGCGTCGAACCAGGGGCCCGCCGCCTCCCCAAGAAGAGGCACCCCCATGCCGAGGCCGGTCTCTAGTCCGCGCAGGTCACCGAACTTGCGGGGCGCTCCCGCGGGCACGGGGGCCGTTGCTTCGGCGGGCCCTGCCCAGTAGGCACCAAGGCTCAAGGAGATGGAGTCCACCATCAGATCGAGCCATTGCGGCCCAACCTCCAACCCCAGGCTCCAGCGCGGCACGAACGCGGGCCTCAGGTCGAGACCGACGGATGTCAGATGGCGCGGGCCTTGATCAGCTTCGAAACCGTCAGCGTAGCTGGCGTAGATGCCCGCCATCGAAAAGTAGTGCACGGTCGCCCGCATCGCGAACTGAGCGTGAGCGGCGTCGATGCGCGCACCGACGCCCAAACCGAAATCGAGATCCCCATCGAAGCGGCCGTAGACTCCGTCGCTCTGGGTATCCAACGGCGTGACGCGCGGAGCAAGTTCGGCGTGTGCGCTTTCGCTGAGCCCAAGGCAGAGGCAAAGCCCAACGAAGATAATCCAGCCGCGTCTCAGCATTGTTTCCCGCCCCGTAGTCTAGAGTCAGCGGCGCAGTTGGTCTACCGCCGCCAGTAGATCTGTGCGCAGCTCGGGAGGGAAAATCAGGCGCGTGCGCTCCAAACGTTCGCCCTGCAGTCGGCGTAGCAAGAACGAAACGTGGTGCGGCGGCTGTGGCGGGTTGCGAGGGAAGAGCACGCGCATCGATTGCTTGGTGTCGTCATACGGGGTGAGCGTCACCCGATCGATGCCGACGTACACTTCGGGATCCAACCCGGCTTTCGCGGCTAGCTCTTTGGCGACTTCGTACAATTGTTCATAGGCAGACTGGCTGGCCTCGGGTCCGTAGAGTTCATAGGTCTTGAACAACTGGCGATTGTAGAGGCGCGTGCACAAGTCCCGCAAAATGGGGTCTTTGGCAGTTTGCCAAGTGCGCACGCCGTGCCACAAGCTGGCGTCGTCCACGTCCAGATACTTGGCAATCGTCGTGTCGTCGTTGAGTACCAAATCAGCCAGGGCTGGTGGCACCTGCTCCAGCCGCGTGCCGTCCAGCAGCAGGGTCCGCACGCGCGCGATGATCGAGGTCAGCATCCAATCCGCGGCGCGGCTAGCTTTGTGGAAGTAGACCTGCTGAAACATGAACAAGCGCGCCATGACAAACGATTCGATCGCCGGGACTCCACGCGCACCGTCGATCGCCAGCGAAGGAGCTTCGTCTTGATCTTCCGGCTCGCCGAAGCGCAGGCTGCGCAGCAGCCAATCCAAGTCGAAGTGACCGTAGCTGACGCCGGTGAAGTGGGCGTCGCGCAGCAAGTAGTCGCAGCGGTCGACGTCAAACGTGCCGCTGACGGTGTGCTGGAGATATTTGATGTGATGCTCGCCGCGCACCAGCTCCGCGACTCGTGCCGGCAAAGACGGATCCGCAGCCTCCAGCACGCGGTGCACCTCGCTCTCCGGATCGAGCAGCAAGCGCTCAGTCCAAACCTCGTGCCGCGGACTTTGGGGCAGTGCTTCTTCGAACAGGTGGGAGAACGGACCGTGCCCGATGTCGTGCAGCAAGGCTGCGCTGACGGCATCGCGCGCACGCTCGGTGGTGAGTCGCTGCCAAAACGGCAAATCGTCCTGAATGGCCTGCAGCCGTGCGACGAAGCGGGTCATCACGTGCGCGGCCCCAATCGCGTGGGAGAAGCGTTTGTGATCGGCTCCAGGGTAGGCGAATGAGGTCAGCCCCAGTTGGCGAATGCGGCGCAGACGCTGGAGCTCACGGGTTTCCAGCAAGCGCGGCACGATGCTGTACTCGTCGGCTTCGAAGGACACCAAGCCATGGACCGGGTCGCGCAGGATCATGTCGGGTCCTGACAGGCAATGGCCCGTTTGGAGCAGACGTTTTCCACATCATTCCGTGGCGGCCGCCTCCGCGACCGATCCTTCACAAAATGACCGACCGCGGTGAGAGGTGGGGATACGAAATGATCGAGCTGCTCGGCACTTATCAATAGCGGCACTTCGGGTGCGTATAGCGTCAAACGGCGCGGGATAAAATGGCGAGCGATGGACGCGCCTGTCGCGGTTCGCTTCAGAGTTGAAATGCTGCCGACATCCGCTCGGCGCTAAGCGGTTGAAATGTGTCTTCCCGCGTCGCTCAAGTTGGAGCCTTGGCGTTCGGAAGGGAGCCGCGTCGCGGAGCTGTTGGTGGCTGGCTTCGGCCCAGTTTTCTTGGCTGACGGCGGGTTTTGGTGTCCGCGACTCTCGAATGGAGCATCGGTAAAAACGGGTCAGATTCTGTGTCGAGATTGGACTCGAACTGCAACGTGACCACTTCGGCTCACTCGCGACAATACGTATTGGAAAGCGCGCCGGGCAGCGATCCCACTCGATATACTCGCCTCTTCAAGCACGATGCAGAACTCAAAACCTCCGCAGACCGAAGCCACGCCGCGACGTCCCATTGGGCTGATTGAGGTGTTGGATATGCTGCCGGAGACTGAGCTGAAGGTGTTGGCTGAGCGCGTTGGGGTGCGGTTGGATCCTCGCAAGCGGATCACGCTCGCGACCCAATTGGCTCGGGGACTGGTCGCCCTGCCTGTCGCGCGGGACCCCTCCAGGCTCAATCCCCCGCAGGCTGAGCTCGTGCGGCGGGTCGCCGAAGCCGGCGGTGCGCTGTTGGTTCCCGAATTGCCCGTGGCGGCGCGTTCGCTGATCGCATGCGGCCTGCTTTTCGCTCGCCCAGTTGCGGGGCAAATCGAGCTGCTGGTGCCGATCGCCTACTTGGTTCAAATGGAGCGCTGGCAGGGTGAGCATGCGCGCGGCGTGCGCGCGTTGTTGTCTCAGACGGCGCCGGAAGTAGCGGCCGCCATCGCGAGCCACTATCTTGGTAAGTCCGCCACCCATCCTACCTGCCTTGCTTTGGAGCCCGCGTTTCGTGCGTTGCGCAACCCCGACTACGTGCGCCGGGCGGTTTCTGACCTCGTCCCCGATGAACGCAAGTTGCTGATGGCCGTCGAAGAACTCGGCGGTGAGGTGGACACCGAAGAGCTGCTCGAGCTCGAAAAGGAGCCTCTGCGTTTGCGCGGCGCCGGCGGCGCGACCCAATCGCGGCGTGGTGTGGGGTTCGCCTTTGGAGCGGCGCGGGTTCTTGATCCCGCTTCACCCCAACCGGCATGTCATTCCAGACGAAGTTTTCAGTATCCTGGATGAAAAGCAGCGCGAGCAGCGCAGCGCCCGAAGACTCGAGGTTCAGCGCCACGTCTTGGAAGAAGATCACGCGCCGCGTCGGGCGCGGTTTTCGGATGACCCCGCGTCCTTGGTCCTGGCGATTGCACTGACGGTTCGCGACCAACAACTGGACGTGCATGCCGAACGTGGCACGCCGAAGTCGCTGATCAATCGTTTCAGCACCCGGTTTGGCGCCGAGCCTGAGTGTGTGGCGATGTTGGTGGCGCTCAGCAGAACGCTGGGACTTTGGGAGCCTGCTGCCGCGGATGGCCAAGCGCCGCCCGGTAGCTGGACGTTGGCGGAACTATCCGAAAGGTTGTTCGATGTCTGGCTTCGAGGCGGCGCGTGGGATGAGGCGCGCGAAGACGGGGAGCTGCTGCGCGCGGCCGGAGACGCTCGGGAGGCCACCGCCGTGACTGTGATCCGGGCGATGGTGCTGGACGCACTCAGGGAGCTGGGCGAAGGGCGCTGGCTTCCTTGGGAGGCGGTAGCGGGCTATGTGCGCACCGATAGCCGTACTCCGGGGGTCGGACGTTTGTTGGAACGCTGGGCGGTCCGTCATGGCTGCGAAGTGCCGACCGCACTCGACGTGGCTCGACGTATGGTGTTTCACAGTCTCTTCGTACTCGGCGTCGTGGACTTGGGTGATGTAGAGCTTTCGGATGACCAAGCCTTGGAAGACTTCAGTCCAAGTCTGCGCCTGACGCGCCGCGGCCGTGCGTTTCTAAACGCCGAGACGGAAGCCCTGCGCGGAGAAGGCACATTTGTCGACAACCAAACGTTGCGCGTGCCCAATGCGGCACGCGTCGCCGACGTATTGAACTTGGCTCAATTTGTGGATGTCGGCAGGATCACCGGCAAGCTGGACCTGGCTGTCACCCCCGCGGGCGTTGCGCGCGCCATCGCCACGGGCATCACCGGCGATGGGATCCGTGAGTCGCTCGCGCGCCTGGCGGACATCCCAGATCCCATCGAGCAACTACTGAAGCAAGCGAGTGCGGTTGTTGGGCGTGCCGAGTTTGTCGAGGTGGGGGGCTTCTTATGGGTCGACGACAAGGAAGTGCGACAGTTGCTTCGCACGCGCAAGCAAACCATGGATCTTTTCGTCGATCCATCGCCGCCTGGGGGACTGCTGCTCAAGCCTGGGCTGGTGCTGGACCGCGTGACTCAGCGCTGCCGGACACTGGGTGTAGAAGTGTTGGTCGATGGCGAAGCCTATCGGGCCCGCTCGACGTCGCCTCCGCGCCGTTCGACTACTCCGCCTCCGAGACGCGGATCGAGTGATGACCGCGAAAGTGGAACGTTTCCAGTTCGTCGCGGCAAGACCACTCGCCGAAGCCGTTCAGGCTGAGTGGACCTCGAGGCGTTTTTGTAGCGACCTGACGGCGCTCCAGGTTTCCGCGGAGATCGTCCTCGGGCGGGGCAACTGGACGCGCTCGGTGGTTTGCACTCTGGTCGGGGAGCCCCCGAGGATCACGACGCGGTCCGATAGCTCCACCACTTCCTCCAGCGAATGGGAGACGAACACGATGGTGAGTTTTTCGCGCTGCCAGGTCTGCAGCAGATCTTGCTGCAGCTCCGCCTTGGTGATCGAGTCCAACGCGGAGAAAGGTTCGTCCAGTAGCAGTAATTGTGGCTGGACCAACAGCGCGCGGCAAAGGTTCACACGTTGCTTCATGCCTTCGGACAGCTGATGGGGCAACGCGTCCAGGGCGTGCCCCAACTTCATCGACTCCAGCAGCGGGCGAGCTCTGGCTTGCGCTTCGGCGGCGGTGACGCCGCGGCACTCCAAGCCATAGGCCGCGTTTTGCAGACTCGTGCGCCAGGGCAGCAGGTGGGGTTTCTGAAACACCAGTGCGACCTCCGTGGCATGACACTCGAGCACACCTCGGGTGGGAGCCAGCAGGCCGATGAGCAAATGCAGGAGCGTAGTCTTGCCACAGCCACTGCGCCCGACGACGCTCACGAATTCGCCTTCGAGGATCTCGAGCTCGAGCTCATGCAGGACTTTGCTCTCGGGCTGGTAACTGAAACCTAGGCTGCGGAGCGCGATCAACGGGCCGTTGGTGTCAGGTTGGGCGCCACCGCTGTTGGCTGTCTGCAAACGCTCGAGGTTGTGTCGACTGGGCGTCACAGGGCGGAGGGCCTCCAGCTCTGCACCCGTCGCTCCAAGCTGGAAACCAGTGCGATGCAAAGTAATACGAACCCAGCCACGAGTAGCAGAGATGAGAAGAACGCATCGACTTCGAAGTTTTGCATGCCCATCAGCATGCGGTACCCGATCCCCTGGCTCGATGCGAAGAACTCGCCGATCAAAACTCCGACCATCGCGTAGTTGATCCCCACTTTCAGCCCCGCCAACAAATAAGGGGTGATGCCGGGCATGACGATGCTGCGCAGTAGCTTCCAGCGAGTGGCTCCGAAAGCGCGCGCCACCAGCACCAGATCTCGTTCCAAAGACCTGACTGCCGAATGGGTGGCCGTGATCACTGGAAAGCTGGCCATGAACGCTGCCAATGCCAGATTCGACTTCCAGCCAACTCCTAACCACAGCACCAAAAGTGGGATCAACACGATCTTCGGCAGCGCATTGAATGCAAAGATGAACGGACTCAACGCGCTGGCGGCTGCGCGACTGTAACCAATCAAGAGCCCGGTGCCGGTGCCGAAGCACAAAGCCAATGAAACGGCAGCGGCGAACACGCCGAAGGTGTGAGCCGCGTCAGCACCGAGGGTCGGATCACCGAGCAGCTGTGGAATGGTCCGCGCGATGCGTGATGGTGAGCTGATCAGTACTGGATTGACCCAACCGCTGCGGCTGAGGGCCTCCCAAGCCGCGAAGAAAAGGCCGACGCTGGATGCGGCGATCAGCACTGCCGGGCGCGTACGACTTGGCTCAGCCAAGACAGGCTCCCACGCCTACGCCGCCTTCACCAGCGCCGGTCGACCAGTCACGGGGTTTCGGGTGGGCTTGGGGGTACACAGGGGCCGCCCGCGTCATTGAGCAATTGTGCGTCGAACATCTTGCTGGGCAGTGACTCCGGCAAAGAAGCTTGGGGGACGGACTTGGCCAATTCCAGCACCTGCTCGAACCCGGTCTGATCGATGGTCGGAGGTAGCTGCAGCAAATCCGGTCCGAACTGTTCGAACCGTTCCTGCAGAGCCTTCGACTTCTTACCGCGGAGTTTGGTTTCGAGGGTCTTGAATACGACCTGCCGTTGGGCACCCGCAGTGCTGCGCGCTTGCTTGTAGTAGTCGGTGGCGGCGCACAACGCGCGAAGCAGGCGCGCCAGAGTCGATCGGCGTTGCGTCAGCGTTTTGCGTTCGGTCGCGACCACCAGGTAAGGGAATGCGGCCGGCTCCTTGGGTAGATCGAGCAAGGTGTGGAAACCGAGCTCGCTCAGGACGCTGTCTGGCGCGTCCGAGGTGGTGGCTTGGATTTCGTTCTTGGTGAGTGCCGCCAGGAGGTTGAACTGTTTGCCCAAACTGGCCACTTTGACGTCCTGGGTGTACTTCAAGCTCCACTTGTTCAAGCCGTATTGCACGGCCATGTCTTGAGGCCCGCCAAGAAAGGGCAGGCCGATGGTTTTGCCCTTCAGATCTTGAGGTTGCTGGATCTCCTGGCGCGCGACCAACCGGTGATAGTAGCGGTTGACCAACGAGCCCACGACGACGATGTCAGCGCCGGCGTGATTGGCCTTGAGCACGGCGTCACCGCCAGCGAGCGCCACGTCGATGCTGCCGCCCAGTAGCGTGCGCATGGCGGCAGCTGAACCCCCGGTAACCGTCACATCAGTCTTCAGCCCCTCGGCGGCGAACTGGCCTGCATCTTGTGCGATCCACGCAACCGCGTGCACGTAGGACGGGATCGCGAGCCCGATGCGTAGCTCTTCGCTGGCTTGATTCGCTGCGGCTGGTGCCGGTGCGACGGGGTTCGGTGTTGGAGGGGCGGCAACGGTGTTATCGCCAGAGCCGCTCGCCTGAGAGGCACCCGCTGCCTTAGAGTCCGTCGCCTGGGGGCTGAGCTTGCTGGTCTGCGTTGATTGCGCATCGCTGGACTCTTGGCGTGAACAAGCCAGCAACAGCAGGCTGCCGACCAGGGGCCAACACGAACGGCGAGCGATTCGCCTGAATGAGCGCAACATTCGTTCGATATTCTGTGACGGAAGTTGGTGGCGGCTGAGTCGACCGTCAGCCGCTCACCCGGCTTGGCGCTGCCCGCAGGCAGTGATGCGGTCAAGCAAGTCTTGTCCGAAGCTGGGCGCAAACTCTTGCCAAACGCTTTCAGCCGCAGCTTCCATGCGCGCGGTTTCAGCGAGCGGCATGTTAGTCACTCGGCCCTGTTGCGCCAGGTGCTGCAGCCGGGAGGTCTCACCATCGCGCACTGACTTGTCGCGTTCAAAACGGGCAATCTGCAACGCTGCCGTGCACAGCACACGCTGCAAGTCTTCCGGCAACCCGTTGTAGAACTCATCATTCACGACCAGCGCTGTCAGGAAGAGGCTGTGGGCCGTCTCATTGACGATTCGCTGATACTGGTGGTGACCCATGTCCCAGTAGCGGGGCCAAGTGGATTCCGCCGCGTCGATCTCTCCGGCCTCAGTGAGGCGGGGGATTTCGTATAAGGGCGCCGGAACGGGCGTTGCCCCCAGTGCGCGCATGTAGCTTTGCACGACCGGGTTGTCTGAGGTGCGGACTCTCAGCCCCGTTAGGTCGGCGCAGCGCTCGAGCTCTCGCTCGGTGCTGGAGATGATGCGGTAGCCGCCGCTGTAAGTGAACGCGAGTCCGCGGATGCCGTGGGGGCGAAGGCCGCTCAACAGTTCGCGGCCGATGTCGCCGTCGAGCACCTCAGAAGCGTGGTCATGGCTGCGAAACAAGAACGGCAGATCCAGAGCCCAGAGCCGGGGATGCAGCTTGCCCAGCGCCACGGTGTAGGTTTGGCTCATTTGCAGTTCGCCGCTGGCGACTTGTTTGGCCACCTCGAGCGGTGACACACGTTGCCCGTTGCCATATTCGGTTGGCGTCATCACTCGGACTTCCATGCGGCCGCCGCTCTGTTTGGCCACGATTTCTTGAAACTCGCGCGCCGCCTCTTCGAAGAGGGCGATCGGCTCGTGGGTGAGCACCCAATTGATCACGTAGCGACTGCTGTTCGACATCCCAAACCTCTCCCGAATTGGCGGTCTCAGCCCCGCCCAAACCGAAATTGAACCACTCTATCTATTCATGGCTGCGAAACCGGGTCAAGCGCGTTACTCTGTCCGCTCCAGCGCGTCGTTGAGCGGCTGCGCTGGCACGATTTTGGGAGAGGCAATATGGCCGAGCAGGCGGTGTCAAATCAGGTGTTGGGAAACCCCGCGTTCGCCCAACCGCAGCTGACGTTGGAGGCAGCGGTGGAGGAGTTGGCCGCTGCGGCAGGGGCGCGTCTTCAGGCGATTTACAGCTTTGGCAGCGATTTCGGCCGGGGTCCGCGTGTGGGTAGAGGTCGCCTGCTGTTGTTGCTCGATCAGGTGGATGTGGCGTGCCTGGAAAGCCTAGTCCAGCACGTGACTCGCTGTCAGGCCTCGGCCATCAAAGTTCGCGTCGACACGGTGGACAACCTGATCCACGGCGCCGACGCTTTTCCCGCGTTCACGTTGGAGTTGCGTGACAACCGCCAACTGCTCAAAGGTGCCGATGTCCTGAGTGCGCTCAAGTTGGATACGACCCACCTGCGACTGCATGTGGAGCATGGGCTCCGCAGCATGCTGCGTGAACTCGTGGACTTCTATCTCGACCGCGACGTCAAGGGCTTCCAGGCCCCGGCGCTTCGGAAATCTCTCAGAAAGCTGGTGTATTTGCTGGAGGGGGCGCTGATCTGTAGCCACGTGCAGGTGCCCGACAATCTTCAACCCGAAGCGATCATCGAACTGGCGCAAGACCAACTCCTGCCGAACGCCAACACGGCCGTCTGGCGGACGATTCGCGAGTTCGCCGCCGATGAACTGCCGCTCAAGGGGGACGGCGCCACGCAGGTGTACGCCAGCTTCTTTTCTGCTTTGGACTCGGTGATTGCGGTCGTCGACGCGCTCGAAGATTGAGGGCGGCGCTGGGTCGCGAGCGGGGATGGACGCGGGCGTTCATCCGCAGCCATTCGGGCTCACTCGGCGGCGTCGGCCAGGTCCGCGCGATCGTGCGCGGGCAACAAGTCTTGCCAAGACGGCGCCTGAGCTTGTGGTGGCCGATCGATGAAGAGCTGTTTCCAGAACCAGGTCGAGATGGCTGCCCCTTGGATGCTCCACGGCTCCCAGGCGGTTAGCGCTGTTGGGTAGTCAGGGTGGATGGCCTTGGAGCTGCCAGGGAATTGCGGCATGCTGCGCAGCATCATCACCCGGGCGCGTTTGCGCCAGCGGTCCGAAGCGACCGCATCATCCCAAGACTTCTTTCGGAACAGAACTTCATCCGGCAGCGTCCCCCGATAGGCGAGCCTCAACAAGTGTTTGCCTGGTCGCAAGAGGCGCGCCTGTGTCCACAGCCGCGGAGTGGGTTTGGGCGGAAAGTACGCGTACGGAATGGTGTTCGCGAAGTGGGCTGGCGCCACGCGGTAGATCCCCAGCTCTCGCGAAGCCTTTTCCGAGCGGGTGATATCCACGCACGAGATCAGATGATTGAAAGCACTGCGTTGCAGTCGTTCCCGCAGCGGCAAGCTCGCGAGCTCCGGATCGAGAGCCGAGGGGGCTCCCCGCTGCGTCAGCAGCAAGGCGAGATCATCGGGGTAGTACGCTCGCCGATCGTGGATCAGCTCAGCCTCTTGCAACCATTGCAGCAGGCTATCGTACAAGCGATTGTGTGGTGGTTCCAGCGAGGGGTGAATACGCCCCAGCTCATCCAGCAGTCGCCAACCGTCGAAGCGGGTCTTCTTCCAGTAGCGCAGCAGATACGGCGCGAGGGGCAGCCGCGGCAATACGCGGGCCAGCTCATCTAGGTAGGCCATGTGGCTACCAATGCCAAAGCCTGTGAGGTAGCGGTCATAGCCCAGGCCTCGGATATGTCGCGCGACCTGCAACAAGAATGCTTTAGGCCAATGCACTGCGCTTTCGGAGCGCCAGACATGCTCGGGAACATCATCGATGAACTGTTTAAAGGACAACTGGAAGACGTCGTGCTTGGCGATCCCGAGCCGTCGCGACACCGCCCGAGCGAAGTGGGTCTCTTTGGAGTGACCCGGGTCGTCAAATTCGTAGCTGAGTGCGTGCACGTTGCCAGCACCAACTACTTCGACCAGTGAGGCGGCTATGGCCGACGAATCGATGCCGCCAGAGAGTGCTAGCGCTACTGGGCGCCTAGGTCCGACGGCACGCTCCACAGCGAGGTTCAACTGCTCGCGAAACTCGACGGCCAAACGCGCGTGGGGGCCAGCGGCCGAGCGCAGCGCGGTTGCGTGCAACAATCGCTGCGCAGAGACGCCGCTTGTCAGGTGCAATCGGTGTCCGGGTAGAACTTGCTGGATGTCCGCCACTAGAGTCTGCGGCCCGAAGGCAACGTGGCCGCTGAGCAGAGCTTCGTTGAGGGCGCCCACGCTGAGTTGACGCTCGATGGCGGGATGGGCGAGCAGCGGGCGAATGGAGCTGGAAAACAGCACCGTTCCTCCCAATTGCACGAAGTAGAGATACTCCCCGCCAGACAGGCTGCGATACAGACTACAGCCATCGTCGCTGGCGAAAGTCGCGACGCAATGTCCTTCCAGCGACCGTAGCGCGGCGTCCGGGGGCCGAGCCAACGTTGCCTCGAGCTCATTCCCGGTAGCGGCGACGAAACCTTCGTAGGCCAGCACTCCAGTTTGGCGTTGATGCAGTTTGTTCTCGCCAGCAGCGAGCCACAGCCTCCGGCGGTGCAGCTGTGTGACTGGGGTCTCGCCCAGTTGCGCGAGCATCTTCAGCCGCTGGCGCTCGGGCAGAACTTGCACGCCCACACGCTCAGGAGGCGACAGTAGCCAAGCGCCAAGCAGCTGGGACATGGGGTGATGCGCCTGGGAGGTTACTCGGAAGACGA
>JBNLEN010000059.1:0-34919 GCA_050304975.1 Polyangiaceae bacterium | reverse complement strand
ATTACGATGGCCTATGATCGCCGAATTCGTGCTTTCCATCATGATGGAACAGTTGTTGCTGGCTGGCCCATTCAGCGCGAAAGCGGCGACATCATTTTAAGAGGAGGCGAATCATCTGCAGCCATTGCCGACATTGACAATGATGGCGACCAAGATCTGTTCGTCACAGTGACTACCCATCGTCGTCACAAGCTGTACATCAATGACGGCACCGGGCACTTCACTGAAGACGGCGTGAATCGAGGCCTGGTAGCCGAAGTCAACGTCGAACGACAAGGGTTCGGTGCCGCATTTGGCGACTACGACAAGGACGGTTACGTTGACCTCTACGTTGCCGAATGGCACGATCACGCGGGTTTCCCTGGGCCTCGCGCTCGGCTGTTTCGCAACCTGGGGGCGGACTCTCCTGGATACTTCGTCGAGAGCACTGAGGCTGCCGGGCTCGAGTTCGCTGGATCACGCGTTGCGTTTGCTCCAGCTTTCACTGACTTGGACGACGACGGCTGGTTGGATCTGGCGATTGCGGGGGACTTTAGTCAGAGTCATTTGTTTTGGAACAACGGTGACGGCACGTCCACTGATGGTACGCAGGCTGCCGGCATTGGCAGCGAGCAGAACGGAATGGGGTCTGCGATCGGGGATTGGGATGGTGACGGGCGCCTAGATTGGTTCGTTTCCGCCATCTACCAGACCGAACAGGAATGCGCCTTGGGCTGCAGTTGGGGGACTTCAGGCAATCGTCTGTATCGCAATGAAGGACAGCGCGAATTCAGTGATCAGACGGACGCCGCTGGTGTGCGCGACGCGGAATGGGCATGGGGTTCAACGTTCTTCGACTACGACAATGACGGCGATCTGGATCTACTCGTCGTGAGTGGTATGGACCTGCCCTTGCCGGGCGCCAACTCAATACGCAGCACTGCACCTCGCCTCTGGCGAAACGAAGGCGATGGCACGATGACCGAGATGGCGAGTGGACTTGGCCTGGGGCTGCCCGTAAATGGCAAGGGCGTCCTGGTATTGGACTACGACGGCGACGGCGCTCAAGACATCTTTATCGTAGCCAACAAGCAGCCCTCTAGGCTGTATCGCAACCAGTGGGCGACGTTGAATGGCTGGCTGCGGGTGCGCCTGCACGGAACCTCGTCAGGCACGGACGCCTACGGCGCACGTCTGTCACTGACACGTCGTGACGGAGAGGCCCCCATCATTCGCGAACTGCGCGGGGCCAGCAACTACTTGGGCCAGAACGAAGCCATCGTGCACTTCGGTTTGGGGCCAAAGCCAGCACCAGTTCACGAGCTCAGTGTCCGCTGGCCTGCAACGGGACGCATTCAGAAGCTGACGGATCTGAAGCCCAACAGCGTGATTGACATCACGGAACCTGAATGACGGATCTGTCCTGGTTGCTACTCGAGTAGGCTACGCAACATCCAGGCGGTTTTCTCGTGTACTTGCATGCGCTGCGTGAGCAGGTCACAGGTGGATTGGTCATTCGCCCCCTCTGCGACTTTGAAGACTTCGCGTGAGGTGCGCGCGGCGGCTTCGTGCCCGTTGACCAGCAGCTTGATCATGTCCTGAGCGCTGGGCACTCCGTCTTCTTCTGCGATGCTGGACAGCGCGGCGAACTGCTTGTAGGTGCCGGGCGCCGGCATGCCCAAGGCGCGGATCCGCTCGGCAATTAGGTCTACAGCCAGCGCGAGTTCGTTGTATTGGGTCTCGAACATCGTGTGGAGCGTCTGAAACATCGGCCCGGTGACGTTCCAGTGGAAGTTGTGGGTCTTGAGATACAATGTGTAGCTGTCGGCAAGCACGCGTGAAAGGCCGGCCGCAATTTGTTGGCGTTGCTCCGCCTCAATTCCGATGTTGATCTGCATACTGTTGATCACATGGAGCGTTCAGCTGGACTGTCAAGCAGTAGAGTCGCTGCGCGAGGCGGCGGTTTCTCCCGAGCGACGTAAGGCGATTCGGGTGGCAATTGGCCCGAGCACCTCAAACGCAAAGGTGGTGCCGACCAACATCGAGAGTAGCCCCTCTCCGACTTCGGGGAAACGCTGCGCCGCGATCAGGCCCAGACCCAGCGCCACGCCGGCTTGCGGCAGCAGGCACCAACCGACATATCGCGTCACCACTGGAGAGGCGCCGACGGCCCGGGCGCCCAGCGTGCCCCCAACGATGAGTCCGAGAGACCGCGCGATCACGTACGCCGCGCCGACGAGGCCAAACGTCAGAAAGTCCGAGAGATCAAACTCGAACCCAGCCAGCAGAAAGAAGGTCACCAGAAACGGCTGACTGATGCCCTCGATCGCGTGCAGAGGTCGGGTGTGGTGATGAGCGCGTCGAGCCACGACAGCGCCGAGCGTCATGCAGGCAAGCAGGAACGAAACCTCCAGCACCGAGGCGAGTCCCCCACAGAGCAAGACGAAGCCCAAAGCTTCCAGCAACGTGAGCTCCCCAGGTTTGGCGCGTCCAGTGACAGCCGCCATCGGGATCCCCAAGACCAGGCCGAGAAGTCCGGCCCCGAAAACCTCGCGGCCGCCATGCAACAGCACGGACCAAGAGATCCCGCTGCCTGAGAGCGCTTCTGCAATCACCAGCAGAAAGCTGAACAGAATGATGCCGTAAGCATCGTCGATCGCGACGACCCCCAGCACCGTGTCCGTCAGACGTCCCCGCGCCCCAGATTCTCGAATGACATCTACCGTGGCCGCTGGGGCGCTCGCAGGCGCCAGTCCGGCGAACAGCAGCGACATCACAAGGGATGTGCCCGTCAGCATCAGCGCGCCGAACACACAAATCGCAGCCCCTAGAGTTTCGGCCAGAGCGACCGAAACCACCACCTTCGTCCGCTCTCGCATGCGGCGGCCAAAGAAGCGCTCGCCCAGCACGAAGCCGACGAGAGACAACGCCACTTGCGTGGCCAGGGGAAACCAGTCGACCACCTGCTCGGGCAGCAGGTCTGTGGCCCCGACCCCGACGCCAAACAACAAGAGCAGCGTGACGCGCGGGATATGAGCCTTCTGTCCCAGCACATGCGCGGCAAATCCCGCCAGCAAGAACAACCCAACGATCACTAGTGCCCAGTCGCTGTTCACGTGCGTCTCCGAAAGCTCCAAGCGACCACGGGGTCGTCAGCCGCAAGGGGAACCTACCCAATCCAGGGGCAGATCAAAACACGCAAGCATTGCGCTCGGTTCAGCGCGGGGTGCGCTTGGCCTCGAACAGATCCAAGCTGGCGCCGTTGCCCCGGTCAGAGGCGAACACAATGTAGTCGCCCTCTGGTGCCAGCCACGGGTCGACGTCCATAGCTGGGCTGTTGAGCTCAGTCAGTGGCGTCGGTGGCAGGAAAGGGGCTGCCATCGAGTCGCGCTGCATCTGGTACAAATCTTCGAGATCTGCTGGGCCCGCTGCCAGCACCATCAGGTTTCCGCGCAGCACCGCGGCGCTGGTGACTTCAAGTGCCGAAAGCGCCGGGATCGAAGCAAAATCTGACCACGGCGATTGCCGATCCTGGCGGCGCGAGAGCATGACCTCATGCGCCAGGTCACCGTCAGATGCGGTGACCAGTCGTTCCAGCCCACTTTCGGCAAAGAAGGGGTACAATGTGGAGGCACCAACCGCCAGATCTGGCACCATCTCTGGTTCGTTCCACGGGTCATCGCGGCTGCTTCTTTCGCTCCGATACACGGAAGCGAGCGTATCGCCGGTATTGCGATTGGAGACGAAGTACAAGACCAGCCCATCTCCCGAGACGGATGGTGTCGCTTCATCACTGAGCGTGTTGAGTTCTCCCACGGGCGTCGGCTCGTCCCAGTCGCTATCTACTGATGTTCGAGTGGATCTCATCAGGTTGCCGGTGATGTCGCTGCCGAGCGTCGAGCGGCTGTAATAGATTTCGAGACGATCAGCCGTCAGTGTTGGATCATCTTCGTGCCACTGCAGCGTCGATAGTGATTCGATAGCTTGTGGGAGGGAGAAGGACTCGAATTCTTGGGGGGGCGAGCCTGAGTCTTGGATCGGCATGGCGGCATCGTCGCCCGCATCGTCATCGGCGGGTGAGTCATCACTGGGTGAGTCATCATCAGCAACCGCTGGGGCGCTAGCATCCTCAGCGAGGGACCCCTCTTCGACCAGCGTGATGCCCGTTTCATCCCTGGCGCGAGCGCCATCCGCGCGGGAAATCTCCACTGGGTACTGACCTGCTGGCAGCTCTGGCAGCTCAAACACGAGTTGCTTGGCTGTTATCTTGGTGAAAGCCGCCGTTGGGACTCGATGGTTTCCGACCAGCACCCGTAGGTTGGCGGCCGATTGGAGGTCGCCCGAACGGTCCAAATCCACCTGCAAGCGCGTGAACGCGCGCCCGTCGACCGTGACTTGGAGCTCTGTCTCAGCTGCTGCGGATCTAGGGCTGACATCCGAGATCGCCATTTGGGCGTCGTTGGAGTGACAGCTGCAGAGCAGGGCAGCGGGGAACAAATATCGCCGACCGAGCATGAACATCGAGGATACTGCGAGCTTGGCAGAAACTGCGTATCTCTCCAGGGACAAATGCCGCTGGCGGCCTCCGATTGGAGCTAAGTGCGTGCGATGTGGCCCGTTGTGGGCCTCGAGGGCCATCAGGTCTTGGCGTTGTCGCTCTGCAGCTCGGCGCGGACGCGTGGCAGACAATCTGGGTACTCTTTTTGGAGAAACTGGATCAGTTGCTCGCGCAAGTGACAACGCAGGTCCCAAGCTTTGCCCGAGTCTTTGGCGGACACCAGCACGCGGACCAGCATCGACTTGTTGTTGCTGTCAGTGACCTGCACGCTCACGACATCACGGTCCCAGTGCTCGGCCGTTTCCAAAATTCGGTTGGTTTCCTTGCGAATGGCCTCTACTGGAACCGAGTAATCCACGTGGAGCTCAACCGCGCCTAGTAGGTCGGCTGAGACTCGGGTCCAGTTTTGAAATGGCTTTTCCAGGAAGTAGTTTACGGGGACCACCAAGCGGCGCTTGTCCCAGATGCGCACGACGACGTACGTGAGTCGGATCTCCTCGATGCGACCCCATTCCCCTTCGACGATCACCACGTCATCCACACGAATGGGTTGCGTCAGTGCGATTTGTACGCCGGCGACGATCGTCGAAATACTGCGCTGGGCCGCAAAGCCGAGGATGACACCCGCTACGCCCGCTGAGGCGAGCAACCCAGTGCCTAGCTTTTGTACGGACTCGAAGGTGAGCAGCACACAGCCGACGCTGGTGACCAGGAGCACGAAGTTGGCGATGTTGCGAAACCCACGCAGCTGAGTTTGAAGCTGCCGCGCATGGAGATTGTCATCTTGGTCGAGATCAATCCATTGCTGCGCCAGCTCTTCCAAAGAATCGAACATTCGATAGACGAGCCAGCCGCCGGCGATGATCGCGACCACCAACATCAGGTGAGCGAGGCGCCCGTCTTGGTAGCTGGGCAGCGCGATAGGTAGCCCAATCCGCAACATCAGCGCGGTAGCCAGCGTGGTGAGCGGCGTGCGCAGCCGATTCACCGATGCGTCAAACTCCTTGTCTTTCTGGGTGTCGAACGGCGTGAGCCAACGGGTGATCAATGTGGTGCAAAGCTGGGCCAGCATTCGACCGACCAAGGCTGCCACCAGCGCCGAACCCGCCACGAACAACACCTCTGCCAGCAGCTCACTGCCCGTGGCGCGGCGGAGTGCGTTCAACACCTGGATTGCGGGATTCATCTTGCCAAGTCTGCTTTCTCAGGGGTTCACCCGATGTTGTAACGTCCGCTGGCGCCAACACCAAGCTGCGGCCCTTGGGTCTGAACTTCAGGCCAAGTTTGGACCGGCCGTCGGTGTAGATCAGCGTTTCTGGAACGTTACGGCACAATCTCGGAGGTGCCGCCAAAAATGAGCACTCGCGCAGTGCAAACATAAGTCTATGTGCATCACGGAGACGGGGTGCAAGGCACGAAGAGCAGCTGCTGCTCGTCAAGAGCGTTGAGCAGCAGGCGCAATTGCTCCAACTCTTCAATCAAGGGCTCGCATGCAGGCTGAGCAGCGTCGCATGGGCGACCCAATACCAGCTCGTGGTCACCTAGGGTTTCGTCCTCGACCTCGAGCACCAGTGCGGCGTCGTCCGGACGTGGGTCACGACCGAATAGCCCTCCTTGCATCAGGGCCGAGCGAAGGCGCAGATCGCCGAAAGCCGCCGCGACATCGCGCGTGCAATACCCGACGTCGCACTCGGGAAGCTCATTCATGCAGCCGGTTGTGGTGCCTTGGATCAGGTAGGTTCTGGACCAACTAAACTGGCTATCAGCCAGGCTCGATCGGTCTTCGGTCGTCGTGACATCGCTGTCCAACCGCCAACTGAGTTCCTGGGGAAGCTCGAGCTCACATTGAGTCGACTGCTGTGCGGCCAAGTCGGCCAAATTGGACACCAAGTCTTGCAGGGCTGCAGGGATTTCGGCGTTCTGGCTGCCGGCGCACTCATCAGCGTGTCCCACGATCGCACTCACCCCAGCGACGGTCAATTCCAGCACGGGTGTGCCGACTTCCCGATCATCACACCCGAAAGTATGCGGTTCAGCGGCGCGCAGCGCTTGCTGCAAGCTCTCATCTTTCAACAGTGCGCCCAAGTCGTCGGCACAGAGAGCGCCCTCTGGCGCGCCACATTCGGGTAGGAGCGTCCTGCACTCGAACACGAACCCACTGGGGCCCTGCTCGCGCCAGACCAGATGTTGGGCATCGCTGATGGAGTAAGTGCTGCGCCGCGAAAGTTCTCCGCCGAGTGTGCGCCAGCTGACATTCGGCATTGCAGCCCCGGCGTCGGAGCCGCCTGCATCCTCCGGGATGGATGGGCTGGGGGGATCTGGGGGTTCGTCCACGATCGGCAAAGGCACGCTGCCACCATCGAGCTTGCGACGAGGTCGCCCGAACGGCAGTTGGTCCGCGCCGGCATCCAAGAAATCAGTGATGGCGGGGCAATCGGATGCGGGGCAATCGGATGCGGCGCAAGCGGAAGCATCCCTCTGCATCATGGCGCCGGAGTTCTTCTGCGTGCAGCCCAAGCTGAGCAACACGCCGGCGCTGATGATGGACGTCCGTGCGATCACGGTCCAATTCTGCCAGCTGGCGCCCGCCCGGCCTAGTCCTGGGCCGCGCGCGCTCTGGCGGCAGGAGCAAACGAGCCTTTGACGCGATGTTAAGCCGTGAGTTTCCGCGAGTTTGTCGCGGCTGGTGGGAGCAAGGCTCGGCACACTCTGGGGTCGCGGGTTGCGACGCTGCGGTTTCTGGCCCACACTGGGCGACATGATGGCAGAGGATCCGAAAACCAAGCCTGCTGATGCGACGGATGAGCAAGACGCTGCTGAAGTCGTCGATGAACTCGACTTGTTGTCAGATGAAGATCTGGCCGACGCGTCCGGCGGCATTCGTTGGGCAGGTATTCGCCAGCCGGCGATTCGCCAGCCGAAGATCGGCATTCGCCAGCCGAGCTTGAACGAACAGCGACTGGGGATCCGCGTCGGGGACAACTGGCTCAAGAAGTAGCGCTTCAGCTACACCAGAGGGCGGCGTTTCTAGGCCAGCTTGGAGCTGGCGCAATGCAATCCGCCCATCAAACGCGTGATCTCATTGGCGGTGGTGGCATCACCCAGTGGTGTCGTCTGGATGCCGCGGTTTTCGTACGCTCGCCGCGCAGCTGCATCGACTTCTGGGATCCCGAATTGCCATAGGTACACCCCAGCTTGGTGGGTCGTCCCATGGGGCAGCACGTTGACGAAGTTGAAGTTGAAGTTGACCCGTCCAAGGTACTGATCTCCGGCGGCCACACGAAAGTCTGGGATGTCGATGACCTGATAACCCGCAGCGGCTAGTTGTCGACGGTACAGCTGCAAACGCTGGTGACGGCGAGCGGCCGTCTTTTCAGCTCGTGACCGCAATACCTTTCGTATCTGGTCGGCAGGCAAGAAGTGGCCCTCAAACAGCTCATCTCGAGCGCAGATGGCATCGAGAAGTGCGAGGCCCGCTTGTGGATCGGCGAGTGCCACTTGTGGGGTTCCTTCAGGAGAATCACCGAGCGCGAGCACGTCCAGATCGATGTGAAAATCTGCTTGCCCCAGCTCCAAACGGTGGTTTCCAGGTTCATCAGGGGGGCGGTCGTCCAGGTTTCGACTGATGTCCTGACGTAGCCGGCTGAGAGCGAGCGGCAGGTCGCCGAGCATCACCAGAGGCGCGGAGAACTCGGCCTCGAAAGCAGCGACCACTTGTCTTGGGGTCAGTCCAAAGTGGATGCAGTTGGCTGCAATGGTATTGACTCCCACCAGGCAAGCTCGGCCATCGGCGAGCAGGTTGCCTCCCTCCCACAACAGGCGAGAGCTGACCACGGGCAACCCGAAAGCTTCTCCGAAGTTCCGCTCATGCTTGTCGCGAGTTACCAGTGAGGTGCGCGGTAACACCAGGCAGCGACCGCCGTCCGCTAGCACCGCCGTTTTTGCGTTGTCTTGAGAAAACAAGTTGTGCGTTTTTAAAGGACAGAAGCGCAACTTTCGGGAATTGGATATCCAGCGCGTGCACAGTCGGCGCATGGCGTCGACGTTGGCGGCAGGGGGCAGCGCCACGTTGATGGCGATGTCCGGGGCCAACCCGAGCAGTAGGTCACGCAGTAGCTTGAGCCCAAGCGCGACACTTTGCGGAGAGCTCGGCAGCTGAAGGCGCAGTTGGCGCACGGGAGAGCGCGCGTGTTCTGGAAGCAACGCCAGACCCTCGGCCGTTGGCTGGTAGTCGAATTCACCCGCCTTCGAAAACGCGCGCAACAGATCGCCTGGGATGCCGAGCTGCTCCAGCTGCTCATCGCTCAACTGTTGCGTGTCGTTCAAGTGCTGCGCGCTGCTGGGGTGTCGCGCTGTGATGAGGTCTCGATGCACTTGAGGCAGAGGACGTTCAGCTAACTGTCGCCGCACCTCTTGCGACAAATCTGCCCAGCGGCGAGCTGCCCGCGCGAGTTCGTTCAGCGGCTGCATTCCGATGAACTAGCCTGATCCCGACGAGCGCTCAAGAGCGTCGCGCGGGATCGATGGCGGCGTCGCGAATCACCGGACTGCCATCTCATTTCGACGTGTTGAGCCCAACTCTGGGTTAGGCTCCATTGATGTCCGCCGGATTCAGCGTGCCTCGTGGTCCTCAGCGTATCGTGTGCTTGACGGAGGAGTTCACGGAGATTTTGTACTTGCTCGGGGAGCAGGAGCGCATCGTAGGGATTAGTGCCTACACCGTCAGACCACCACAAGCCAAGCGCGACAAGCCAGTGGTTTCGGCATTCATCGGCGGAAGTGTGGACAAGATCTGCGCGCTGAAGCCCGATCTGGTGCTCGGCTTCTCTGACATTCAAGCCGATCTGGCCAAGAGCCTGATCGCCAACAACCTCAGCGTTTTGATCTTCAATCAGCGCAGCGTTCAACAGATCCTGAACGTGATTGATAGCGTGGGAAAACTGGTTCACCGGGGAAAGCAGGCGCGGGAGTTGATCGACCACTATATCCAGAAGCTTTCGGATGCAGGCGACCGAGGCGCCAAGCGCTCGGCCCGCCCCCGCGTCTACTTCGAAGAGTGGGATGAGCCGATGATCTCCGGCATCCAGTGGGTGAGTGAGCTGATCCAAATCGCTGGAGGTCAGGACATCTTTTCCGATCGCAGCGGCGGCAAGTTGGCCAAGGAGCGCTTCACGACCATTGAGGAAGTGTGTGAACGCGACCCGGAGGTGGTGTTCGCGTCTTGGTGCGGAAAAGCCTTCGAGCGAGCGAGCTTCGAGGCGCGAGCAGGGTTCGCAGAGCTGTCAGCCGTGCGCGCGGGGCGCGTGTTTGAGGTGCCGCCGGAGATCATCCTGCAACCCGGTCCTGCGGCGCTAACCGACGGCCTGGACTTCTTGGAACTCCACTTGAGTCGCTGATTCCGCGAGCTGGAGGCGGCCACCAATCGCGAGGTGTGGTCGAGCGCACACACCTTGGCCTGTTGCGATGCGGCGCGTCGTCATCCCTGTGGCACACTCAGGCGGGATGTCGGGGAACGATGAGGTCAACATCAAAGGGCAAGCGTTCCATTCGGTGATGGGCGCTCTGGAGGAGTTGAAAGGGCCGCTGTTCTGTCAAGATGTGCTGCGCGATTGCGAGGGGGAATTTGGCGAAGCCATGCGCTCAGGCACGCTCCTACCCAGCGGATGGTATCCGGTGGCCTGGTATCGCGAACTTTTCCGCAGTGCCCTCAGCCAGCCTGGGGCTGGTCCAGGGCTGGCGCGCCAAGTGGGTCTCACGTCTGGCAGACGGGAGGTGCGTGGCGTCTATCGCGTGATGTTTCGCATGCTGGCGACCGAAACGATGGTGCGTCAGGCGCCGCGCTTCTACAAGCTGTTCTACTCTGCCGGCCAGGTGGAGGTGCGCGACGTGAAGCCAGGCTCCGCGCTGGTGGACTACACAGGGTGCTACGGTTTTGATCGCTCGGTTTGGGAAGATCTATTGGGTGGGGCGCAAGCGGGATTTGAGGCCACGGGCGCCAAAGGCATGTTGGTGCGGATCCTGGAAGGTGGCCGCGACGGCTGTGACTCGATGCTGGTTTCCGTCATCTGGCGCGCCTAGTCTCACGTGCTTGCTGCCGCCGCGCTGGGTTGTTCATACCAAACCTGCCGTTTTCAGTACCGGGCTGGCGAAGATCGTGCGAGCTTGGGGCGTCAACAGATCTCGACGGGCCTGCTGCCAGGCGCTGACACGCTGATCACCCCACCAGGTTTTCAGACTGCGTTTGATGTCGACCAGGTGCTGACCCCAGTGGCATCCGTAGTTTATCCCGCTTGCGGTCAGGCGGTCCCCGCAGGCCTGGTAGATTCTCGAGGTTTCGTCGGTGCGCACACCGGGTAACTCAATGAAGCAGGAAACGCGGCGTGCATTGGGGGCCAGTAGAGCTTTGGAGCCCGCCACAAAGCGCACGCCAATCGCGCCCAGGAATTGACGTCCCTGTTTGCGCTCATGCTCGAGTGCGGCCAGTATCGCTTCGACGGCCAGCTTGGCGTCGCTGCCATCGACCACGAATTCGACGCTATCACCACTTCCGCGGGGCAGCGCAGTGGGACCAAACATCACCCCAGGCAACGCCTTCTTGATGCGTTTCTGGGTGCCATAGCGCGAGACCAACTCGTCGGTCATGAAGCTGCGTAGCTTGGCGTCAGACAGCCCGATGTCATCCAGCTCCGCCAAACTCGAGATGATGGACAGCAAATCTGGGTTCGGGGCTTCGGGCTGGGACGCGCGGGTCAGCACGCCGCTTTGATTGTTGTACGGCGTGTTCTTCATGGAGACCACCCAGGCTTTGGGTTGCGTCTTGGGTGATGGCTTGTACGGATTGATGACCACCTCGACAAAGCTGGCGCTCTTGCTGTGTCCGGGCACGGACCCAGGGTGACGCTGGCTCAGCACCGTCTTCCAGGCGTCATCGACGTGTGGCGTCGTGGTGCTTGTCATGAAGTACAACGGGCTGACCTCAATCACCATGTTGAGCACAATGCCGAGTGATCCCAAGTGCACTAGCGCGGCGTGGTATGCTTGGTCATCACTCAGCAGCTTGGTCGGCAAACCGAGCCACGCTCCTAGATCTTTGGCTGCTTGCTCTTTCAGCGGCTGGCTACTGGGCTGCACCAATACCGTCTGGTTCGGCGCAGTCATCAGATGCACGGCGCGAATGGTGTCGTGGATGGCGCCTAGTTGGATGGCGGCTCCGTGCGTTCCGGTGGCGGTTGCTCCCGCCAGCGTCTGGCCGTCGCTCGCGCCGGAGGTGCGCAGCGCGAGATCTCGCATGGCCAAAAGTCGGTTCAGACGTCGTATCTTCATCGAACCCGAGACGAGCATCGCGGTGCGCTCGGCGTTGTCGAGCGACTTGGTGTAGATGCTGGAGCACCAGCTTGCGGGCACTTGTTCTGCGACGTCATGGGCAGCCAACGAAAGCGCGAGCTTGTTGGGCATCCCGATGTTCGACAATGACCAGCGTGAGCCGTCGGGTCTCAGCGGCTGTCCCGCGGCAAACGCTTCGCCGACGATGTCCTGCAGCACTTGTCCGACTCGCCGCCAGTGGTCCAGTGCTTGACCCGAGGATGAAGCGATGGGCAAGAAGCGCTGCACGCCTTTGCGTCGATACGTTCCGTGCTCGTTCATCCAGTCGATTTTTTGGATCCGAACGTTGTCCATCATTGCCTCTCGATCGCTTCAGGTGTCGCTGTTGGGGGCTCGTCGTGGCGTGCCGGAAGATCGTCCGAGCTGGGCGGCAAGCCGCTACCGGCTGAGGGCAGTCCGGTGGGCGCATCCGGCAGCGCGCATTGGTAGCGCACTCGTTCGATTTCGTGGCCGTCCAGAACGACTTCCATGCTGGCGACGCCATGCTGACACTGCTCAGGCATCAGCACCTGGCTGCGGTGTTGGAAACCTTCAGGATCCGCGTCTCCCTCGCGCTCGCCTTCGCAGGCCTTGGCCTCACCGCCCTGACACACCCAATATTCCGAGTTGCCGTCGCGGTTGGTCTTCACACTGATGACTTGGCCGCTGCAGGCTATGAGTAGTGTGCCGAGCAGCCAAGATGGAAACATCGTGCCTGTAATTATTGAGCGACGTTGGCCCTGCCCCCTATCCAGTTTCATGGGTAGCTCATAGCGATCACCCAGGCAGGGTTCAATGTTAACGGGCTGCTTTGCCGGCCGCGTTGCGCTAGCGTAGCGACCATGCGCGTCAATCGGGTCAGTCTACTGCTGCTGGGAGTCATTGGTTGCAACACTGCCTCCGAAGAGATCTTGGAGGGCAAAAGATGCAGCGCTGACAGTGCTTGCGTTGATGGATACGTGTGCGACACGTCGACCCAGATCTGCGTGCGGACGGTCAGTTCGGCTGATGACGCTGACGACGCTGCTGGCGACGCTGGCATGCTGCCGAGCGAGGACGACGCGTTCGACGACACTATGACCGATGATGTGCCCATCGGCGGCGCGGACGGGTTGCCGCCGGAAGACGACGACATACCTCCGGACAGCAGTGATGATGACACCAGTGATGGCGGTAGCGGCGGGACCGGCGGGGCCGCAGGCGGTGAGGGCGGCCTGGACATGTCAGACGCGGGTATGGTCCCCATGGGGCCTTCTACTGAGGTCGCCGAAGGGGTGTGTGGCAATGGCGTAGTCGAAAATGACGAAGCCTGTGATGATGCAGGGCTTTCGGAGACGTGTTCCGCGTCCTGCGAGCTCCGAAGCGCTCCCTCGAACTGCGACATCGTACTGGCCGCTGGCGTCAGCTACGTCATCTGTCGCGACAACGAATACTGGGAAGCAGCCCAAGACGCTTGCGCTCAGATGGGAGCGCATCTGGCCGCAGTGGATGATCTGGAGGAAAACGGTCGATTGATCAAGCTCGCGAACGAGCACGACGCTTCCGACTATTGGCTGGGCGGTAACGATCTCGACGACGAAGGGACTTGGGTTTGGGATGGCACCGGGCAAACCTTTTGGCAGGGGGGTGAGGACGGTGCAGCCGTGGACGGCGGGTTCACCAACTGGGACGAGGAAGAACCCAACGAGACCTCTGGGTCTGATTGTCTGCTGAAGTTGACGGACATTCCCGGTTGGCACGACCGGGATTGCGAAGACGAAGAGGACTATATTTGCGAGTTCACGCCAGCAGAGGTCCCCGCAACCTGTGGCGACGGTGTTCTCGACAGTGGCGAGGCCTGCGATCCGCTAGCGGATCCTTCCCTGTGTGATCCCGACTGCACCGTGGCACGCTGCGGGGATGGTTGGGTCAACGCGGATGCTGCCGAGCACTGCGATGACGGCAATCAAGAAGACGGCGATCTATGCAGCAACGAATGCATTTCCATTCCCGGGGCCGCTACGCTGATGGGCTCCCAGATGATGTTCAACATGGCCGGGTTGAGCTGGGAAGCTCCCGATGACGGCGGCTCCGCCATCATCGGCTATCGTGTGTATACGCAAACGGGAATGCTCGAGACTGCTGATAATCAGGTAAGTGTCACTCTGCAGTTCGGTCGTAACGTCTTCTACGTGACGGCAATGAATGAACAGGGTGAAGGTCTGCCGTCCAACATCGTGGTCATGGACTACTAAGTCGCGCGAGCACTACTCGAGTGTTTCCAAGCCTCCGGTGCGAGTCGCAACATAAACTCGCTCTCCGATGATGACCGCTTGTCTGGCGCTGAACCACGCTCCGCCGAAAACCCGTTCGTAGGTCACTTCCGGTTCGCCGCTAACGTCGAGCACCGCCAAGCGATTGATGCCGTGCAGGTACTGCTGCAGCACGACTCGCTCGTCGGTCTGGGCCATGAACTCCCAGTCGTGCCCCTCCAGTTCGAATCGCGCGCGGCGCGTGAGGCCGTCGCCGTCAACCTGAATGACGCTCAGCGTCGTGAAACGACTCTCGTCGCAGCGATCCGCACTCTGCGATAGGACATAACCCTGCTGGTTTCCCCAGGCGTGGCGCCGGTAACCTTGCCCAAGGCTCAGACTGGCACGCAAGTAGGTGTCCTGGCCGTCGACGACTAGCTGGTGCAGCGTGTCACTCGTGCTCGGCTTGCTGCTGGGGGCTTGGCTCTCATCGTCGCCTTCTGACTCACTGACGCCAGCGGGTTCAATCGAGATCACCACCGGAGCGTCGGTCCAAGCTTGATCCAACACCGCCAGGGGCCAGCCGCGCAGCGGAGCGGCCGCGTCACTCGATTCGGGTGATACCAGCAGTGAAAGTTTGACGCTCTCAATCCCGGCGAAGCCCTCGCGGTAGTTCACGTCATGTGCTGCCAGCAGCGAATAGCCGCGCTGTTGCACGAAGTCTTGGGCGGTGACGAACTCGTAGGGGGCCAATCGATCCAACAGTCGGGGGTCTTGGAGTTCGCCCTTCTCCAGATCGATCGGGTAGAGCCACAACTCGTCGATTTGCCCCTGAGCGCGTTGGGTGCTGACAGGCTCAGGTGCCGGCGCGTCCATCCCATCATTCATGGTCTGGTCCATGCTGCCGCCGCCAAAGTCCGTTTCCCACTCGTAGGGAATGTCGTTGTCCTCGCAGGCGCTCTGAGAGCGGCAAGAGTAGCCGCGTCGCTGTATCAAACCAGCACCCTCCGGCGTGTGCACAACCTCCATCCATTCGATGACCGCGCTTAGTTCCCGGCCGGACGCGATATCAACCCGTGGGAGTTCGAACTGGCCGAGTACCTCGTTTTGGGTGATGTCAACCACACTAAAACCGGCACTGACTTGTTCACAGCCCTCGCCCATCTCCTCCTCACAGTCGCTTTGAGTGTTCAGCGCGCCCACCAACGCGACGTCGCCCACCCCGCTCAGTGTGGTGGCCGCGTGGTCGAGCTTCAGCTCATGATCGAGCTTGCCGCGGCCGTGAACGAGCCACGTCTCATCGGCTCGACGCTCCACCGCAGCCAACTGCTCATCCGACCCACTCATCTGGATCAGGTCTCGGCCCGTCGCGTGCTGGATCAGCTTTGGGGCGCTTCCGCTCCCAAGATTCACGATGCCGGAGAGGCGCGCTGTCTGCCCGTAGCCCTGCTCCAGCCAGAAGAATGTTTCCGCGGGAGCTCGCAATGTTGGTGGCAATCCGGCAAACACGAACGAATCGTCAGCTTGCCACTCCAGCTCCTTGCCCAGCGATACGTGAGCAAAGTGCACGCCCTCGGCTGGCGGCTCCACGAAGTAGGGGATCAGCACTTGCTCACCAGCGCCGTCTAACCATAGGGGCGCTCCCCAGTTGCCGGCCACGTTTTCGGGCAGTGAAAGCGACTCGAGCACTTCGGCACTGCCATCCGCCGACAGCTGAATACGGTGTAGAGCGTAATCAGTGTAGCCGTTCTGACTGAACCCGAGCCAACTGCTCGTCTGGTCCGCGTCTTCGCGGTCCAGAGGGAAGAACCAGCTGATCGGTTGGTCGAAGGTGAACGCGATCTCTGGCTGCTCTCCCGCAAACGACACCACGCGAGCATGAACCTCCGCGTCACCCGAGCTTTCCAGCCCACTGATGCTCACCAGTGCCAAATCGCCGCTGAAGGCGGAGCCGGTGAAGTTGCCGTAGGGGTAGCCGCCTGGAGCCTCGATGGGGAGGTTCAGGCTGCGCCGCTGGGTTGGATCCGACAGCTGCAGCTCGGTCAAGTTGACTTCAGCCCCGGTGCGCTCGAAGACTCGGAGCACTTCTCCGTGGTGTTGCATTGGGGCGCTGGCGAGCAAGCTTTGCTCGAACTCGGCCGCGTCAAACGCGGTGAGCGTGCCGCCTTCAGCGATCTCCACGAAGCGCAATGCCGTGGTCTGTTCGTCCGGGCCAAGACTTACGGCGAAGCCGCTGGCGAGCTCGAAGTAGCCGTCGCCTTCGACGTTCAGCTGCTCGCCCTGCTTCAGCTCACCGCCGCTGACTGCGTAGCGGCTGAACTGCAGGTGCGTTGTGGGTATCCAGCCCTCGTTCGGGCCGTATTCCTCACTGCAAACCGAGTCTTCAGCCAGCGCGGTCAAGATCACGACTGCGCCGTCGACAGGACGGGCCGCTCGAAAGCCGCCCTGTAGATCGACCCGGGCCAGCTCGACAGGGTTCGATGCGTCGTGGATGTCGAACGCAATCAAGCGGTCGACGACGCGCTGGTTCTCTACGTCGATCCCGGTGCTCACCACGAAGAGTCGCTCGCCTTCGGTGTACACCCAATGCGGCATTCCGCTCACGTCCAGGCTTCCTAGGGGCTCGGGAGACTGCGCGTCGCTGACGTCATACAACAGGACCCCGCGTTCGCGTTGCGCCAGGTACAGCGTGGAACCACTCAGGGCCGCCTGCTCCGGGGGAGACAGGGGGCGCTCCGGGAAGGTTGGGCTGGGACCGGGCGTGCCCGGATCACGTTCCGGCGGTCGGAATCCGGGATTGTCGTAGTCCGGCGGAACCGGGATCCCCGGGGAGCCGGTTTGACCATTGTCAGGGGGCGGATCCTGGGTCTCGGCGCTGCTGCACCCGCAAACGAACGCCATCAGCGTCGCGCTGGTGGCGCGCGTCCATCCGCCGAACTTCAAGTTCATCATGCTTCAGAGCATGCGCCCCCGCGGACGCCGGCGCTATGTCAAAATCGAGCATGATGTTTTGACAATTGCGCTAGTTGTGCTCGATTTCGCTATATGACCCAGGTGAAATCACGAACTTCTCCCCCTCCCGGGTCATTGGTGGATGGTCAGGCACTGACGCGTGAGCTGTTTTTGACGCTGCGCGGCCGTACTGCCCAGCCGAAGTTCAGCCGCCAGCTTGGCTACAACAGCAACGTCGCCACCAGCTGGGAAAACGGCCGCCGCCAGCCCGAGGTGACCGCGTTGTTCAAGGCAGCCCTAGTAGCCGGTATCGACTTGCGACCGCGGCTGCTCGAATTCTTCGAACAGGGCCCGCCTGAGCTGTCTCGCTGCCAGCTCAGTTCACCTCGGACGGCTCAACTGTTGGTGGAGTACTTGGTTTCGGGCAATAGCAAGCGTGAACTCGCCGCCCAGCTCGGGGTCAACCGCTCCACGATCGCCCGTTGGTGTAGCGGAGCGACCGATCCGAAAGTGCCGGAGTTTTTTCGCCTAGTAGAGGTGTGCACCCAACGATTGCTGGACTTTGTGAACATCTTCTGTCCGCCGTCCAGGCTGGAGGCCACGCGCGCCGCCTATCGCGCGCTCACGGCTCAGCGACGCGTTGCGTACGACGCGCCGTTCAGCCACGCTGTGTTGCGCGCCTTGGAGCTGGACGCCTATCGGACTTTACCCGCTCATTCCTCCGCATTTCTCGCGGAGCAATTGGGACTTAGTGAAGACCAGGTCGAAGAGCAATTGCGCGTACTGGAGGCTGCTGGACAGGTCCGTTTCGAGGCGCGGCACTGGCTGCCTGCGAGTCTGCTCACGGTCGACACCCGCGAAGATCCCGAGCGTGACCGGGTGCTCAAGATGCACTGGGCCGAGACGGCCCTGGAGCGCATGCGTGAGCGGCGCTTTGCCGACGATGGGCTATTTTCGTACAACCTGTTCGCGATCTCGGATGAGCAGTATGAGCAGATCCGCCAATTGCACTTGGAGTACTATCAGCGGGTTCGCGCGATCGTGGACGCCGCTACCAGCGCGGACCGCGTGGTGGTGATCAATACGCAACTCGTGCCGCTGCGCGCCCCACTACGGCGAGTCCCCGCAAAGTATTAATCAACCCCGAACGCTAGACTGAGACGTTCGTGTTGGAGAGGACTAGGAGACGGTTTGAGAGATCATTCGCTGCCACGAACGTCGTCTTCTTGCCCGTTCGGCGAGATTCCAAGATTCCGTATTGCACGAGTCCAAGCAGGTCGGTCCTAGCCGTCTGATACGCCACACGATGCATTTTCTGATGGCGTGCAATGAAGTACCTCTCTCCTGGATGCTTAAGCGCGTGGCTAACTAGAGCGACCTGTCGATGGTTGAATAGATCTAGGGCCCTGGTGTGCGCCTCCACCTCCCGTATCTCTGCCGTCTTGCGCTCAATGTACGCATGGAGCGACGCAATAGCTCGCCGGATGACACGTGTCTGAGCGATCAAGAAGTACGTCAAATCGTTGTCGTCGGTCTCGGTGTACAGAAATGATCTGCCGTACTGAGCGGGCGCTTTCCTGAGAATATTTGAGATGGAAATGAACTCGAATAACCAGTACCCCGATCGGAGCATTGACCAATAGAACAGCGCTCTGGCGGTCCTGCCGTTGCCGTCGATGAACGGATGGTCGTAGGCCAGCCAAAAGTGAAGTATTATCGATCTCACAGCAGGATGAATGAATGAGTTTGGTGCTTCGGCATTGGCGAATTCACACATTGCCATCATTCGTTCTTCCAGCTCATGCGCTGGTGGGGGCTCATGAAATACCTCACCAAAGTCGTCACCAACGACAAACTTCTCCGAACGGCTACGAAAACGCCCGATGGCGTCGGCATTGTCAAAGGTGCCATCCGTTATGAGCCGATGAATCTCTAGGACCAGCTCTTTGGAAAGCCGTTCGTTCTTCAGTTCGCGGACCCGCTGAATAGTCACGTAGTTGTTGAGGATCATGCGCTCACTAATGTCGCGTGGCCTCCGACCAGATGCGATCATCCTCCTAGCGACGTCCCGCGTTGTTACGGCACCTTCGAGTTGACTTGACGTGATCGCCTCCTCGATGAGTGAGCTGACGACATACCTGTTGCGCGTGTTCGGGTTCGTGATCTGCTCCGGCATGCTCACCAGTCCGCCGGCCCCAAGATCGATCTGATGCACTTCCTGCATCACTGGCTCTGGCACCGAAAACAAGAACGCCGAGCCCGAACTGTCTCTTAGACCTATTGGCTTCAGCGAGGTTTTCCGCGCCAGCTTCAGCCCGAGCCACCACTCCTCGGATGTGAACCCAGCCGGTGGCTTGCGGTGTCTGAGCTTGTCCCAATGCGGATATGGGTGCCTGGGATCCACAAGATCCACGGAGAGCAACTCCGCTAACCTGGGAGTGGTCGTCGCCTCTAGCAGGCTGTTTAATGAAGGAGGCCTTTGTGGCTTGCGCATTTGAACAGTGCCTATTCTACTAATTTGCACACAATTAGTAGCAAGTCCTTCGACTTGCGCTAGGAAACCTACCAATTTATGTGAAATTAGTAGAAAGCTAGTAGGAGTCAGATTGCTCGCACCCCTACCCCGAGGGCAGGCTAGGGGGATGCAGCGGGCGGGTTTCCATGCCGATGAGGTACCTCGTTAGTCGAAAGCTAGCTTGCTCCCGCTTACTTCTGCGCGGGGGGTGCGGGACCGATCGCCGCCAGGCGCCGTAGTCCCGTCACGACCAACCAAGACTGAATCGCGTGAAGCCACGGAAGTAGGCCGTTTCGCTGCCGAATTGGGCGGTCATTCCCTAGTAGGGAATGGCGCCGCGGGCTGTTGCGCCCAACAGTTCGCCTAAAGACGGGTGACGGGATGACCAAAGCAGGGAAAAGCACAGGCGAGGAGGGCGGCCAGCGCAGCCCTTTTGGGGCGCAGCTGCGATATTGGCGCACGGCGCGATGCTTGAGTCAGTTGGACCTAGCGAGCAAAGCTCAGAGCACCACGCGCTACATTTCTTTCCTCGAGAACGGCCGTTCGCGGCCCAGTGAACAGATGGTTCACCGGCTGGCAGATGCCTTGAACGTGCCGGTTCGAGAGCGCAATCAATTGCTCGAGCTGGCTGGGTTCGCGGGGTCGTACGCGATCCGGGGTCTGACGGATGCGGAGCTGGCCCCGTACATGCAGGCGGTGCGATTTGCGATGGACTCGCACAATCCGTTTCCGGCCTTGGCAGTCAACCGCTGGGGGGACGTACTGGACGCCAATGAATCTGCCAAGCGTTTCCTGGGGCAGCTGCAGCCTGAAGGAGTACGCCCCAATTTCACCGAATGGCTATTTGAAGCGGATAGCAGCTCTGTAGCGGCCTTCGAAAACTGGTCAGCCGTCGCCTGGGGCACCCTCAGGCGGCTGCGTCGCGAGCTCGTTTTGGTTCCGAGAGATGAACGACTGAATCAGTTGGTTTCGATGGCTGAAAAACGGCTCGTCGGAGAGCCCATCACTGAAGACGCCATGAACGACCACGTGGTGTGCCCGAACGTTCGCATCGGAGGACGTTTGGTACGCCTGGTGGGCATGGTGGCCCGTTTTGGTCTGGCCCAGGATCAGACCTTGGATGAAATCCGCGTCGAGATGGGATTCCCCCGAGATGCGGAGTCAGAAGCGTACTTCCGGGAATTGGCGGAGCAGTACGGACTGGCGCAACCGCGCTCCATGTTCGCTGCACCCAGCTCAGCTAGCCCTCGGCCTTTCCAGGCTCCGATGTTGACTCAATGAAGATAACTCCGAGCATTCCCTGACTGGGAATTGTTCGGATAGAGGCTGCGTCGCAAGTCCTCACCCAAGTCATCGGCTTTCAAAGCAGCCGATAGCGGGAAGGTGAGAAGATGTTCGACGCACAGAAATTCGCGGAATTTGTATATCGTTTCCGCTGGCCCTCGTCAGTGCTTGCGCTGGCGCTCGTGGTCGCGGCTTTCATGGGTGGCATATCGCAGATTGCCACATTCTCCGCCCAGGTAGATTCGCTCAAGGAATCGCCAGCGGCAGAGTCTCAACCCCGTCTGTTTGACGCTCGCACAGACATCTGGTTCGACCCACAGGATGACGGCCTGAAGGCGTACCGCGACATCGAAGAACAATTCATTGCCGAAGACTCGGTGATCATTGCCTTCGAAGAGAAAGAGCACCCGTGGGGTGTCTTCAGTGAGAAAGCGTTGAGGGCCGTGCGCCGCATCACCGAGCAGGCGCAGCAAGTCCCTTATGTCAGATCAGTGCGGAGCCTGACCGAAAGCCCATGGATCCGTTGGGGTGAAGTGGAACCAGGCGAATCAGGCCTGATCGTCAATGACTTCTTCGAAAACCCACCGGAGACATACACTGAAGAGCAGCGCCTGCAGCGCATGATCGCGGTCATGGGAGCGGCCCGGGCCGCAGAGCTCGTCGGTGAAGCCAAGGTGCGCGAAGTCATCGGGAACGCCAGTTTTGACGACTACATCGGTGAACCTCGCTTTCTCAATTCGATCGTCTCTGCTGATGGGCGCACTACTGCCATCCAGGTTCAGGTGCTGCGGCAAAAGCTGCCCGAGGAGCGCCTGGATGCAGCGTTTGGACCCGGTGACTCGAGTGCACGCCAGGTCGGGCCGGTGCTGCACACCATCGAGGCGCAAACGGAAGCCGTGCATGACCTGAAGCGGATCGTTGCGGACGAAACTGACTATCAGCTGCACATAGCTGGTATCCCAGTGCTGGAGCAGCACTTTCCGGAGGTCGGACTCCAGGACATGGCCTTCGTTGGTTTGATGTTTTTGGTGATCGCCCTGGTGTTGCTGGTGGTCTATCGCCGGCTCAGCGGCGTTAGTCTGCCGCTGCTCGTGGTGTTCGGCAGCATCTTGGGAATGAATGGGTTGGTTTGGTACTTCGGTGATCTGATCAACAACCTGACGTCAGTCGCCCCGGTGGTGATGACGGCGGTCGGCGTAGCTGACGCGGTGCACTTGGTGACTGCGTACTTCCTGCTGCGACCGAAATTCAGCGTGCGACGTGAGCTGATCATCGAGGTGCTGAGGCGGAACGCCCTGCCAGTATTGCTGACTTCCGTCACCACGGCCGTCGCGTTCTTTTCGCTGATGACCAGCGCGATCGAGCCGATTCAGATGCTGGGCTACACGGCGGGAATTGGCACCATCATCGCGTATGTGTTGTCGATGACGCTGGTGCCGGCCGCGCTCTCGCTGTTGCCATTGAAGGCCGTAGCGGAAGCAGGCCCCGATGAGTCCTCAGACTCCGTCGACGACAGCAGCAAACCGCACTGGACGGATCCCATTGCGAGTTTGCTGGAGCGTCGGCGCACACTAGTGTTGGCGTTGACGGGTGCGGTGGTCGTGCTGGCGGCAATCGGTATGACGCGCGTCCAGGTTGAAAGCGACATGCGCTTGATGTTCCCGGAGGACGATCCCGTCACTTCCGATCTCATGTGGATCGAAGATCACATGGGTGGTAGCGGCGATCTCGACATCGTGTTCTATGGGCCGGCGCTTGGTTCCGACAGTTCGCAAGCATCCCAGCGCCAAGCCGCGATTGAAGAGCTTCAAGTCCAAGCGCTAGAGACGCCGCTAAGCCCAGAGCAAGACGTCCGACTTTCGCAGCTGCAAAAGACAGAGGCGGACTACCAACGACGTCGGATTGCCAACTCAGCAGAGTTTTTGCAGCAAGTGGACGCTTTTGAGCGCCGCTTGACGGAAGAAGGCAAGCAGCCTGGGTCACTCTTGGCCGCGATCACCAGCTTCGACAGCCCGCTGAGTGTGCTGCGCAAAATGCACCAAGTGCAAAATGAGAATCGAGCGGCGTTCTATCGTGTGCCCCAAGCCCAGGACATCCCCGCGGAGGCGGCCAAAGCCATCGTCAGCTACGACGATATCACGGAAGAGCGCCTGTTCGTGCCGGCCCAAACCGCCGCCACCATGTCGGCTCAGTACTACTTGCAGTACGAAAATGGCGCCAAGCCACCGCAGAACTTGTCGTCCTTGTTGACGCAAGACCGTCGGGGCTTTCGCATCGCCGCACGCGTCTCCAGTATGCCTTCGGAAGAGCTGCTGCAGATGTATCAGCGCATTCGTGAAATCGCTCAGCAGGAGTTCCCCCAACTGATCGGTAGCGAGCGCGATATCGAATCCGGCGCGGCGCTCTCGAGCATGCGTCTGAGCGGAAAACACTATCTCTTCACGAACATGCTGCAGCGCTTCAGTGACACGCTGATCGCATCCATGAGTCTGGCGCTGCTCGCCATCACCTTGCTGATCATGATCGTTTTTCGTTCTGTCAAGGTGGGCTTGGTCAGCATGGTGCCCAACGTGCTTCCGTTGGTGGTGCCGCTGGCCATGTTTGGCTGGCTGAATTTGCCAATCGATGGTCCTGCCGTGATTGTGGCAACGATTGCTCTGGGCGTGTGTGTGGACGATACGATTCACTTCCTAACCAAGTTCACCCACGCCCGAAAGAGCGGCAAGGACGCGAACCAGGCGGTGCGCTACGCGTTTCGGCAGGTGGGAGCCGCATTGACGTGGACGAGCGTGGTCCTGGTGCTCGGCTTCGCCGTGCTTTCCATGAGCACATTCCGACCGAACATGCTGATCGGTGTGCTGGGAGCCATCATGGTGGCCTTGGCCTGGGTGGCTGATTTACTGGTGACGCCGGCACTGCTCGCCTGGATTGACCGTAAACGTGAACAACCGTTGTCGCAGGTAGAGCTCTCCGCTCAGCCGGCGGAGTGACAGCTGCGCAACCCTTCGCAGCCGCGCAGCTGTCTCTCATGGCGTTGCGATGGGTGCAACTGCGTCCAAACCCAAAACAAAAAAAGAAGGAAGAAGGAAATGGAAAATCAATCGAATACGAGTTCTGTCATCACCCGTCGACGCAGCTTGCAGGCTCTGGGGGCCGGCGTTGCGGCGCTCAGTGTCGCTGGCTGGACTAGGCAAGCTTTGGCCAACACGTCTGGCGTGCCGGTTCCGGCGCTGCCCGCCATGCCGAAGTCGGACCCAGCGGCTTATGGCAGGGCCCTGGCCACCTATGCGGAGCAGTTTGATAGTGGCTGGGTCGATCAATTCAGCAAGTCCAAGATGACGTTGGTTGATGCGCGTGGCGATCGCGTCACCCGCGAGGTCACGCAACGCATCTTGGAGGGCAATCAGGGCGACAAGTCCATGGTGCGCTTCATGCGGCCTGCGGAGATCCGCGGCGTAGCGGCGTTGGTACATGAGCACCCGCGCGGCACGGATGACAACTGGCTCTACCTGCCCTCGAGTCGTCGCACGCGGCGCATCTCCGGCGCCAACCGCACCGCGAGTTTCCAAGGAACGGAGTTCACCTACGAGGACCTGTCCAGTTTTACGGTGTCGCGTTACGACTGGCGCCATCTGGGCGACAAGACTCACGCTGGGCAACCCGTGTATCAGCTGGAAGCTCGCCCGAACTACAAGGACACTGGTTACTCCAAGCTGGTGGTGCTGCTCAACCAGAAGCATTGGCGGCCCGAGCAGATCGAATACTACGACTTGGCCGGCAGGCATCTGAAGACCTACTCGTCGTCGGCGTGGAAGGCGTTCCACGGGCGTTTCCATCGCGCCATGCGCATCGAGATGAAGAATCATCAGACGGGTAAGAGCACGATTTTGGAGTCGCAGGCGATGTTGCTGAACCTGTCGCTCTATCAGAAGCAAGATGGCTCGGCGCGCAGCGGGTTCTCACCTTCGAACTTCACCAAGCGAGCATTGGAAAACGGCTGAAGCACTGGCATGTGCGCAATTTGCGAAGGGCGGCTGTCATGAGTGGTGTGTTGAATGTCTCAATTGGGTTTCGCATGGCGGCCGCACTTTGCCTTCTCTTGGTACTCGCGGCGCAGAGTGCGCTCGCGGCTGCCGATGACGCGGTGAGTGAGCCTGGGGTCGGGCAAACGGATGAGCTTGATGAGGCTTCGGATCTGGCCGCGCTGGATGCCTTGGACGAACTGGATGCGGAGCTCGAGACGCTGGATGAATCGGGCTTTCGCTTGAACAGCGCACGGTTATCGATCGCAGAGGAATTGCGTGTCTTCCCGCGAGAGCGGCAGGCCCCAGGAAATAGCGAACAGCTTTTGACGGAGGTTGAGCTGGAGCTGGATCTCAACTTGGCCAAGGGGTTTTCGTTCTATGCGCGGCCCTGGCTGCTGTTGGACGCCTTGGACACGGACTTGCTCCGCTATGAGCCTTTGGATGCTTACCTGCTGTATGCGAACTCCACACTGGACATCAAGCTGGGGCAGTTTGTCGAGAGCTGGGGCGTTGCGGACGCATCCAATCCGATTGATGTGTTGAATCGTCGTGACTACGCGACAGACTTCTTCGACCCGCAGGTGCGTGGTGAGCTGGGAGTGCGCGCCCGGGTAGGCTTGGCCCCTGAAGCGGAGGGGACTCGAGTGATCGGCCAGCCTGCGCTGTCGGCCTATTTCATGCCTCTTTGGCGGCGCACTGACTTTCCGACGGAAAACAGTCGCTTCAACCTGAACTTTGCGGGAGTGCAGCTGGCGGCGGACGACGCGCAGCGCCCTGAGTTCGTGGATTCGACGCTGAGCGCGCTGCGGTTCGATCACACGTTGAACACTCCGTTCATCAACGCCGACTTGAAGTACATTGGTGCGCATTACCCGGAGCGCGTGCCGACGTTTGGTACGTCGTTCAACGCGGCAGGTGAACTGGTGCCCGAATATTTCGGGGTGTGGATGCTCGGTGGTGGTCTGCGCGCAGTCCCCCAAGCAGATTGGTGGTCCAAGCTGACGCTGAAGGCGGAAGTCGTATACAAGCGTCCGTTTGAGCTGCGGGGTGCGCCGCTCACGGTGATGGACACCCCGGACAAGTATGTTCAGTATGTGGCCGGCTTTGATCGCACATTTGCCTCACCACTGGCTTCCTCGGACCAGCTGACACTCACAGCTGAGTACATGGGCGAGAACGGCGCTGACGACCCCAGTAGTGAGTTGAGACTATTCGACAATGATGTGGCGCTACGTCTGTTCTATGAGCTGGGGGACTTCGCTCGTACATCGATTGAATTGCGCGCCGTTGTCGACCTAGATGATCCGGAGTGGTTGGCGGAGGCGGTGGTGCAGCGGCAGTTGCGGTTCGTGCACGAAGACTTGCGCCTGGAGTTGGCGGGGCGTTGGGTAGAGGCGGCGCCAACCAGTCTGCTGGGTCGATTTGCAAACAGCAGTTCCGTTTCGACGCGACTGCAGTTCGACTGGTGAGCATTTCGTCCTCTGCTGTGGAGTTTATCTGACCGGGTAGAAAGTACCCGGCGGGTAGAATTTACCCGGTCACTATCGACCGTCGCTCCGCTCCCAGTCGCTTATTCGTCGCCCAAATTGCGCCGTTAGCTTGTGGCACGGCGCCTGCTCAAGCGTGGCTCCACGGGATTCATGCGAACGGAAACTGAGGCACTGCTGCGAAGGACTGAGCAGCTCGAGCGTGAGCTGCTGGCCACACGCCAGCAGTTGGTAGGACTCAGTGGGTATGGGTCCGAGGAGGAGACGCGCGGTGGAGACAGTCTAGCGGCGCTGATTTGCGATGCGGGTGGGCAGTTATGCGCGATCCCAGCACACAGCGTTCAAGAAGTGGTCCCCATAGCGGCGCTGTCTCCAATTCCGAACGCACCGCCTTGGCTTTCGGGTTCTCTCGACGTTGCTGGAGACCTAGTGCCCGTGTTGGATCTCGGCTTGCGCCTGGGCCTTGATTCGCGCAAAGTGAACGTGGGCGACGCTATCGTGTTGTGTGAGGTGGAGGATTGGCGGGTTGGGCTGGTGATTCGCGCGGTGCCCGGTGTTCAGACGATTCCGTCAGAAGCGATTGATGCACCACCGAGCAATTCCGCATACGCGCCCTACGTGTGTGGCATCGTGCACGTTGCTGGGCAGACGGCGTTCCTCTTGAACTTGCTGGTGCTGCTACTCAGCAGCGGACTCGACGCGGCGCAAGTTCAGCAGAGTGGCCTGCCACAGGGAGGCGGGGCTTGACCAAGGTGCTTGAAGCGGCGCTGGCACAAGAGGTCGGATTCGCTCCTCGCCGCGGGTGGGAGGGCGACCTCAGGCGTGCGATAGCCTCGGTTGCCGGGCGCCACCGCGTGGCTGGATTGCCAGAGCTGATCGCCAGTGACGCAGCACTGGTGCGCGAAGTCGCAGAAAACATTGCCGTGGGTGAGAGCTACTTCTTTCGCCAACCGGCGCAGCTGGAGATGGCCGTGGCTCACTTGGAAGAGCAGGCGAACGCGGGGCGGCAACCCGTCTTGTGGTCCGCCGGATGCTCTCGCGGCGAGGAGCTGTTCAGCATGCTGGCCTCGCTTTGGGAGCGTCAGGCTACGGGCGGCAACGTGCGCGCCTTCGGTACCGATCTGTGCGGTGAGTCAGTGCGCCAAGCGCGGCTTGGCGTGTACGGAGACTGGTCGTTGCGCACCTTGGAGCGTGAATTCATCGAGCGCTATTTCGACCATCTGGGCGCTGGCAAGTTCCGGGTCAAGCGACGACTCAGCGAGCACGCCAGCTTCAATCACCGCACGATCCAGCAGGAGCTGTGTTGGATCGAGCCTGGCTCAATCGATGTGATCTTGTTTCGCAACGTCGGTATCTACCTGACCGATGCGGCGCTCAACGAAATCCTCCGCGGCATGTGCGCCGCGCTCCGCCCGGGGGGGCGTCTGTTCCTGGCCCCGACTGATCCTGTTCCTACCCCGGAGCAGTGTCCAGAGTTGGTGCGCGTGGATGTAGGAGTATACCAGAGGCAGAGTTCTCACAGCGGGGCCTACCGCCGGCTTGAGCTCGAGTCGACGTCCACGCCGCCCGAGCGCGTATCGACCATGCGTCGCGCACCGGAGCCGCATCGAGCGGCGTTGCAGGCCGCCACCGCAGAGGCCGCAGACGTGGTTCGCCTGGCTTATGAAGATGCGGACGCTGGTTTGCTCTCACGCGCGATCTCGCGGCTGGACGAGCTGCTGACCGACTCACCCAATGACGTTGGAGCTCGCCTGGCCCGCGGCCACGTGCTGCTGGCTGCGGAGCACTACAAGCGAGCGCTTGCTGACTTTCGACACTGTGCCGGAGGCAATACTCTGCGGCACGCTCGCGTGGAGTTTTTCTCCACGGAAACCATCGCCAGCTACTACTGCACCATCTGTCTGTCCGCGTTGAGTGAATACAAGCTGGCCGGCTCTGAACTGAAGCAGCTCGAGCAGGTTCTGTTGCAGGCAGATCCGCAGGCCTCGTTGAATGGGGCCTGTCGGGTGGCGGATCTGTTGGACGCTGTGCGCAGCGATTTGCGGAGGCTCTTGTGATAGCGGCGGATGAGCGCTCCCAGCGGGTGCTTCGCGAGCGAGCGGAAAAGCTCGCGCGCCGCCAGCGGAGCGTCGCCCAAGCTCCGGAGCGACAGCTGGTGTGCGTCCAGGCCGGCAATAGCCGGTTTGCTTTTCCGGTTGAGAGTGTGGATGAAGTGACGTCGCTGAACGCACTGGCCAGGTATCCTGCGATGCCCGCTTGGTTGTACGGTGTGGGACTACACCGCGGACAATCGGTGTCGTTGTTGGATCTCGGGGCGCTGATGGGCGGCACTTCCGCAAGCAACGCTCGCGTCGCGGTGATGCTGACGACTTCGTCGGGTCCGTTGGCGGTGGTTGCCGACGAACTTTTGGGTTTGATTTCCATTTCGGATGAACGGCTGAGTGTGGGGCTCGAGGCTGAGTTCGAGCAGTATCCGTTCATTGAAAGTATCACTCGGGACCTGACCCAGCTGGTCGACCCTGAGGAACTGGCGCGAGAGAAGCGCGTCTGCGGACAGCCTAAGTAGGGAGAAGAGCAGTGGCTTCGTTGTTTATCAATTTCGCAATCGTGTGCGCCATCATCGTGCCCCTCGTTTTGGGGACTCTCTACCTCAAGTTCGGTCGAGGTTTAGCCACACGTCTGTTCTCCTTGATGACAGTCGCCATTCTCACAACCTGCGTATCGACGCTGTACATGGGCGCCTTGGGGGAAGATGCGACGATCGGTTTGTGGCTGCTCAACTCCGTGGTTGTGACGCCGATCGTGCTGGGCATATTTTGGATGATGTACCGCTATGTTGTGGCGCAGATGGATCATATGTCCGCCCAACTGGTGGCGAGCTCGGCCCAGTTAGCCGCGACGGCCAAGGAAGCCGCGGCAGCAGCCAGCCGTCAAGCGGCGGCGGTCACTCAGATCAGCGCCACCGTGACCGAGCTAACAGAAACCAGCAATGCCGCGACCCGCTCGGCCAAGCAAGTCGAAGAACAAGGTGAGGCTGCGGCTCGCCAGGGATCTGAAGGAGTCCAAGCGATCGAGCAAGCGCGGCAGGTATTGGACCTGATTTCGCAAGTTTCCGAGGTGGTGGAGGTGGTCAGCGGTTTGGCGGACCAATCCAACTTTCTCGCGGTCAATGCCGGAATTGAGGCGGCCAAGGCGGGTGAAAGTGGGCGTGGCTTCGGCGTGGTCGCCAGTGAAGTCCGCAGTCTGGCAGAACAAAGCAAACAAGCGACCCAGCGCATTCGCAAAGCGCTGACCAACGCCGAGGATGGTCGTCGCGCTTTGGATTCGGTCAGCACGGTGGTGGGGGGTCTGTCGGAATTGTTGGAAGAGAGTTCAGACCGTGCGCGTCATATCGCTGCCGCGACCACCCAGCAGGCGGCGGGGATCCGCCAGATCTCGGACGCAATGACCAGCATGGCGGAGGCCAGTCAAAATATGGCAGGCACCGCCCGGCAGCTGGAGGAAGCTGTCGGTTCCTTGCAAGATCTGTCCAACCAGGCGCGCCGCTACGTCACGGGAGATCAAGCGCAAGCCCGCTGATAGAAGGGCGATTATCCGGCCGTGATGAACAAGGAGCAGCTGGCGGAGCTGCTGGACGTCTTCCGAGACGAAGCCAGCGAATCGCTGAACGAGTTGAGGGTCGCGATGGAGGACCTCGACGTCGGGGGTGACGCGACCAAGTTGCGCGAGTGCTTGCGCCTCGCGCACAACCTCAAGGGCGCTGCCGCGACAGTAGGGCTTGAAGACTTCTCGGTTGTTGCGTACTTGCTGGAAGAGTTTTTCGCAGGTCACGCAGAGCACTCGGGCTTGCCAGATAGTTCCGCATTGCTGGCGGCGCTCGGAGCCCTGTCTGAGTTGGAGCGCTTGTTTCAGGGGGAACCGGCTCGGCAAAGCTTGGACGAATGGCGCCTGCAGCTGCAGGTTGGTCCACGCCCGTCGAAGCCAGCCCAGCCCCCGCCGCGGCCGAGCTTGGTCGCCACGCCTGAGCTGGCACTGGCCAAGCCGCCTGACGGTGACGAGTTGGTCGCGCTGTCACCGCTCGTCGAGGCGGAGCTGGCTGCGCAAAAGCCGGAAGAAGCGAAGTTCCTGCGTGTGGATGTGGAACGGTTGGCACAGGTGCAGCAAGAATCCGAAGAGCTGCTGTCGGCCAGCGCTTCTTTTCTGGCGCGTGGCAGTCAATACGCGAAACTGAGCGAGCGACTGGCGGAGCTGATAGCAGATCAACCGCCAGAAAAGCGTGCGCGCTTCAACGAGCTGCTTGGCGATCTGAACCAGATCCGCAAAGATGAGCGGCGCGCCGGAGTGCAGTTGACGGGTGCAGCCAGCGCGCTCGACGGAGCCCTGCGCAAGTTGCGCATGACGCGCCTGGAGAGTTTGGCCGGAGGTTGGCGCCGCATTGTTGCGGACGCAGCAGAGCGATTGGGAAAAGAGGTTCGGCTGCAGCTCGACGTGGGAGACGTCGAGATTGACAAGCGAGTTTTGGATCGTTTGCACCTTCCGCTGATCCATTTGCTCCGCAATGCGGTGGCCCACGGTATTGAGCCACCCGAGGTGCGCTTTGACGTCGGCAAACCCCGGCGAGGACAACTGAAGATTGCCGCCGAAGCGTCAGGCACTGAGGTGCGTTTGACCATCGAAGACGACGGCGTGGGGATCGATGTCGATCGCGTGAGAAAGCGAGCAATCGCACTGGGGCGCTTGCCGAAAGTGCAAAGCATCAGCTTCGAGCTGGCCGCATCATTGTTGTTCGAGCCAGGGTTTTCTACCACGGGCAGCGCCGACCTTGTCAGCGGCCGTGGCGTCGGCTTGGATGACGTTCAAGCAGCTCTGGTGGAGCTGGGCGGGAGGATATCCGTGCGCCCGGGCAGTATGGGAGCCGGCGGTACTTGCTTCGAGCTGCGGTTTCCCGTCTCCGTGTTGTCCACACGCGGTCTGCTGGTACGCGAAGCGGGGCAAACCTATGCGCTGCCTCTGGTCAACGTCGAGCGCACGCTCCGGCTGCCGGCGAGTGCGGTGTCCGATCTGGATGGTGGCCTGGTGGTAGAGGTTGGTGCAGGCAAGACGTTGCCGCTTCGCACACTGTCCCAGCTCTTGGGCGGGCAGCGCGCGGCCCAGGCACAACCCGACGTCGTGATTGTGCGAGCCAACCGCGGGCAGTTGGCGGTGTGCGTCGATGAAGTGTTGTGGGAAGCGCAGTTCATCGTGAAGCCGATGCCGTGGAATTTGATGCACGTGTCGCATATTGGTGGGATGGCGGCACTGACGCGAACCGCTGGCGCACACACCGAAGCGGTGTTGCTACTGGAGCCGCGTCACTTCCGCGCCGAGCGCCAGGCGCAGCTTCCCGCCCGTGGGAGTGCAGCTCGCCAGGTGCCGCGCGTGCTCGTGGTGGATGACTCGGTGACTCGCCGCACGCTGCACTTGAACTTGATGCGCAACGCCGGCTATGAGGTGGACGCTGCGGTTGATGGGGCACAGGCTTGGCAGAAGCTGCAGGATGGCGGTTTTGATTTGCTCATTTCCGATGTACAGATGCCTCAGTTGGATGGGTTGGAATTGACGCGAAAGGTCAGGGCCAGTGAGCAACTGGGGCACCTTCCGGTGGTGCTCGTCACCGGGCTGGCTGGTGACGACGACGAACGCCGCGGACTGGATGCAGGCGCGAACGCCTATGTCGTCAAGCAGGACTTCGCTCAAGACCAGCTGCTCCAAGTCGTTTCTGAGTTGCTGGAGCTGGCGGCGTGAGCCTCAAGATACTGGTCGTTGACGACTCGGCGACGGCACGCGCCGCGTTGCGCTTCGCACTCGAGCAAGATGGCGAGTGCGAAGTGATCGGGGAGCTGGCTAGCGGCGCTGATGTGCCAGCGGCGATTCGCCGTTTGCGGCCCGACTTGGTCACCATGGACGTGTTTCTAGATGGAGAGAACGGGCTGGACGTCGCGTCGCGTGTGATGCAGCAAGAGCCATGTCCGATCTTGGTGGTCACCGCTGCGGACCCCGAAAATCCCGATTTGGTGTACCGCACGCTTCAGGCGGGCGCTTTGGATGTGGTGGCCAAGCTGCCGAGTCCTCAGCACGAACAATACGCCGCGCGAAGGCGCCGCTTGATGCGTCTGGTGCGCACCCTAGCGGACGTGCCCTTGGTGCGTCGGCGCGCTGGGATGATGAGCAGCATTCCGGTGCGAAATAGTCCATCTACGGAGCAGTTGAATGCGCTTTCCATTGGGGTGCTCGCTATCGGGGCGTCCACCGGCGGCCCACCCGTGATCGTCGACTTCCTCAAAGCGCTGCCGCCGCCATTCCCCATCCCGATCGTGATTGTGCAGCACCTGATGAACGGCTTCTCGGGCAGTTTCGCTGCGTGGATTTCTGACTGCACGCCGTATCGGGCCCAGATGGTCAGTAGCGCCGAGTCGCTCGTGCCTGGCGTCGTTTATCTAGCTTGCGATGACCGGCACCTGAAGGTGATCGCCGGTCGGCGCGTGACCGTTAGTGACGCACCGCCCCGCTCCCATCAACGGCCGTCCGTGGATATCCTGTTTGAATCGGTCGCCGAGCGCTATGGTGCGGGCGCGATAGGCATGTTGTTGACCGGCATGGGCAGCGATGGGGCTGAGGGCATGGCGGCCCTACATCGTGCTGGAGCGCTCACCCTGGCGCAAAAGCCGTCCAGCTGCGCGGTGGACGGCATGCCTTCGAGTGCGATCAAGCTCGGCGTGGTAGCGTACCAAGACTCTCCGCGGGGGCTGGCACGCTGCGTCGCAGAGGCTTGCAAGAACCCCCGACGGATCAGCCTGTTGCCATAGGACTGAGCTGCAGTCCGAAGTGTTTATTCTCAGCTGGCCAGCAGCCTGCTAGCTCAGTTGGCGAGCAACACGTTGGCCATGTAGGTCAACTTGTCCGAGTCCAGCGGTTTGGGTAGCACGCCGTCCGCCCCAGCGCGAAGGGCGGCCATGCGCGTCTCGGGCGTCAGCTTCGAAGTAACGATGATCACGGGCACGCGGGCCAACTGTTTCAGCTTCGTGCACAGTTCAATGCCGTTGGCTCCAGGCATGTTCACGTCCGTGATCACCAGGTGCGCTCGCCAAGTCTTGAACAGCTCCACGGCGTCCTCAGCACTGTGAGCGACCTTGAAGTCGAAATCCTGACCCATCAAGTAGACCTGCATCACCTGCAAGGTGGTGCGTGAATCATCGACAATCAGGACTCGTTTCTGGACCATGTGCTGCTGCGTTGAGTGGGTCAGCATAGGCTACGGGATGTACGGCTGCTGGCCAGCGCTAGGTAAGCCTGATTGTTTGGCATGTTCCTGATTAGTGCGGCCTGCTCACATTTAGTAACGGCCCGAAACAAGTGGACTAATCAGGATACGTTTGGCCAGAAAAATTTGAGCCGCAAGCTGGGTTGTGGGGACTTCGCGCACACGGATGCGTGTGTATGTGTCGCGGCTATCTTTTTGGTATCACTTCGTAGCGCTAATGAGCCACGCATCGTGTTGGAATGAGATCTGCCCGTTAAGATCCGCGAAGCGTGGCAACTCACGCTGGGCGGCGCTCAGCAGCTCCTGGTGCTGGTCATTCGTCAGCTTCTCTGCAAGCGTCCAGCCGCGGATGTCCGTGTGCACCCAGGCTTCGATCGAAGGAAAGCGCGCCAAGCCCTGGACTCGTTCGAGCTGCACGTTTGGAATGTCCGCTTGCTCGAACAACGCGCGCAGTTGGGTTTCGTCGCCCAAGGCGTACGGAGCTTCCAGTTCGCGGGCGATTTCCGCTCCGAACAAGCGCTGGAGCAGCCCCGCCATCGCACTGTAACCAGGAGAGTCCCCCAGCTTCCCCCAAACAGCCACGACCAGGCTTCCACCAGGTTTCAGCACTCGCCACATTTCCCGGAGGGCTCGCGCACGGTCGTCGAAAAACATCAAGCCGAACTGGCTGAGCACGGCATCGAACGACTTGGGTTCGAAGGGCAGCTCTTCGGCCAAAGCTTGCTGCCAGTGTACGTCCTGACTGAGATTGCGCGCGACCTCCAACATGCCCGGGTTGCGGTCAATGGCCGTGACGGATGCAGCTCGCTCGAGAGCCGTGCGAGCCAGCACACCGGTGCCGCACGCCACGTCCAGCACGTGCTTGGAAGCATCGAGCGCGGCGCGTTCTACCAGGCGCGGGGCCCACTCTTGAAACAGGGCGGGTACGAAGAATTGTTCATAGATGCTGGCGGCGCTGCCGCTGACCTGTCCTTTGGCGTCTTGCATGACCTCAGCTTGGCCGGAGCGGAGCGAGGCCCGAAAGAACAATTTTTGTACTTGGTGGCTGGAGTGCGTCGAGCTTGCTCCGCAGGCATCGCGGAGCTACCTTCGGCCCATGTCGTCCCAACGAACTGAGCGCATCGTGCGGAAGCGAGCGCTTCCAGCCGTCGCCCTCCTGCTCGTGCTCGCTGGCTGCAGTGGGACAGAAAACTCCGCCGCGGAAGGGAATTCGGACCCCGATGCGG
>JBNLEN010000058.1:0-35498 GCA_050304975.1 Polyangiaceae bacterium | reverse complement strand
CTTGAATGGGGCCTCTGCTGTCAGCACGACCGTTAGCGCAGCGCTTTCCCCCGTCTTGAGCGGGCTCTTGGTTTGTAGCCGGACGGCGTAACCCTCGCCTTTGACGACGGGGCCGAACACCACCTTTTGCTTGGTGGTCGGTTGCTTGGTGGTCGGTTGCTCAGTCGTCGGTTGCGGAGCTTCTGGGGCTGGCTTCGCTTTTGGTTTTTCCGGGGAGGCGGGTTCCGAAGGGGGCGCTCCTTCGCGCACGGCATCGACCTCGGCGCCATCGACCTCGGCGCTATCGACCTCGGCGCCATCGACCGCAGACTTTCTTGCATCCGCGAGCTCCGCGCTGGCCGTCTCTTCGGGCTCCGCCGCTTGCCGCTCCTGGTCCTGCGAGGTTTGCGTGCCGACCAAAGTCGCCCCAGGCGCCGGTGGGGCTTCGGCTGTGGGGTCGTCCACGTTCGCTTCTGTAGCGGGCTGTTTGGAATTGTTGCAGGCGCTGGCCAGTGTAGTCAGCACCAAGAAGCCGGCGATGCGGGTCATGTCCCTGTCTCTCATGTTTCTACGCGTCATTGGATCGGCTGATATACGCCCGCCCAAGCCAACGGTTCCATGCCCGCTCCAAGCTGAGGCACGCGAGCGGGTTGTGTTTACCGTTCGGACGTTGGGGCAGCGACTAGGACGCCGTTTGGGGGCGAGTGCTTGGGTGGTCCAGCGGTTCAACAGTTTCGTAAACCGTAGCACCGTCAGTTTGTACGGAGCCGTCTTGGGCTAACGCCGTATCTGAGTCTGTGTAGGGACCGAGGACCCAACTTAGGAGCAACAGGGCAAAGCTCATCGCTCCCATGTCATCAAGCCAGCCCCAGATTGGGACCAGATCTGGAACAAAGTCGATCGGGAAGACCACGTAGAACGTGAGCAACAGGAGTAGAAGCTTCTTCCAACTGGCAGCGTTCTTGTCCTTCCAAAAACGCTGAAACGCGCGCAATCTAGGCACAACCAGCCCAAAGCCTCGGGACGAGGGACGATTTCCGGGGTTCATGGCAGTAGAGCCACGTTAAGTCGTCGATCCATCGGCGCTACCCCTGGGCACGCAGTTTCCCGAATTTGTAGCGCAGCGCGGCGTCTCAATCGCCCAGGCGACCGGGGCGGAAGGCGTTGAGATGATGATGTTTTTCGTTTCAGCTCAGGTGCGCAGAGCCTGCCGACGTTGATCGAGCACAGCCATCAGACTGTCGAAGGAATCCGCGAAACCCTTTAGACCACTGACGAGCAGCTCGTCGCACACGCGCTCCAGAGACAGCCCAGCGTGTTCGAGCTTGGTCAGCACTTCCGAGGCAGTCTGTACATCGCGTGTCAGCTTCGACTCCAGCGAAGCATGATCCTGAAACGCCTGGTAGGTTGCAGGTGGTAGGGTGTTCACTGTTTGCGGACCAAGTAGCTCATCTACGTAGAGCGTGTCGGGATACTCGGGGTTCTTGGTACCGGTAGACGCCCAGAGAAGGCGTTGCGGCGTGGCGCCTGCGTTGGCGAGCGCTGCAAAGCGATCCCCCGAGCAGGTGGATTGAAAGTGCTGGTACGCTGCTTTGGCGTTGGCGATAGCCACTTTGCCCAGCAGTCCAGACAGCTCGTGGTGACCACGCTCGATTTGATCCTCTAGCCACGCGTCGACCTTGGCGTCGATTCGGCTGACGAAGAAGCTCGCCACGGAAGCAATTCGACTGAGCTCGAGCGAGTTAGCTCGCGCACGTTCCAGGCCGCGAAGATACGCCTCGTGAACCTGCCGATACTGCTTGCGAGAGAAGATCAGGGTCACATTGACGCTGATGCCGCGCGCGATCAGCTCGCTAATGGCCGTCATACCAGCGTCCGTAGCGGGGACCTTTATCATCAGATTGGGTCGATCAATCTGGCGCCACAAGTCCACCGCTTCTTCTACGGTGGCGTCAGCGTTGTGAGCGCTTCGCGGTTGCACCTCGACACTGATGAAACCGTCGCGCTGCTCGGACTGAGCGTACACATCGGATAGAGCGTCGGCGGCGTCGCGGATGTCCTGAGCGATCAGCGCGTAATAGATTTCGTCGCGACTTTTGCCCTCGGAGACAAGCCGCACCAGGGCCGGATCGTAGTCGTCCGAGCCGCTGATCGCCTGGTGGAAGATGGTTGGATTACTGGTGCAGCCGCGCACGCCATCGGCGATCAGCTTGGCGAAGGTCCCGTCGCGCAGCGCCGCCCGCTGCACGTTGTCATACCAAATGCTTTGGCCGAGCTCTGAGTAGGCCCGCTGCGCGTTGGTGCTCATCTTGGATCGGGCCGCTTCAGTTGATCACGACCTTCTTGCGCACTGTGACCCGCTCGCCGGTAAACTTCGGCACGCGCGCGCCGCGCATGGCGCCGGCAATGCAACCGCCAGTGGCGGTGCCGGCAAAGGGCGGACCGTTGACGATCGCCCGGGTAGCGCGGCCAGAGTTACTGAAAGTCACGCTGACTTGTGCCACGCCGCTGGGATCGCCTGGTTTCCTGCAGGCCGAGGCTCGGCCCGCCGCGCGCCCGAGAGCGGCGGCAGCTGCCCCTGTGTCAAATGGCCCGGCAGTGCCCGCGCTGACAGAAGCCGGATCGCCCTCGATCTTGGGGCCCATGGGCTTCGGTTTTTCTGGTTCGGCGGCTTTCTCCGGCTCCGGCTCAGCTGGCTTTTCGGGCTCCGGTTGCGGCTCCGGCTCACTCGGGGTTGCGACCGATTGCTTGTTTTCCCACGGTCGATCGCTGCGCGGGCTGGCAGCGGCCACCGCGGCGGGTTGTTCTGCGGCAGGTTCCTTTTCGGGCTCTGGCTCTGCCTCGGCTTCAGGCTCGCCGGTTGCTTCAGGTTCCGGCTCTGGCGTTGGCTCCGGCTCCGGCTCGACCGCAGCAGGCGCCACGGGTTCTGCTTGTGTCGGCTCTGGTGCTTGACCTGCGACTTCGTCCGTTGGCACCTCGTCCGCGGTTTGACGTCCCGCGTAGAACACTGCTGCAAACAGACCACCGAGCGCCAGGGCCGCGATGGCGTAGGTGCCAATGCGGCTCTTCTTGGGAGGTGGGGGAGGTAGCCGATCCTGAGGTAGTGCCGGCTTGGCGTCGTCCTTCTTTGCTGTTTCCTTCGCCGCCGGGGCTTTCACCGGAGGCGGCGGGGGAGCTTTGCGCAACGCTTCGATGGGAGGCTGCGGGCCGCTCTCCAGCAAGTCGTCGGCGTCTTCGCCCTCCGCATCGCTCGCCGTGGGTAGAGCGAGCGGCGGCGTCGCCGTCGCCTCGTCTTCATCGTCAGACAAGGATGGGGCGCGAGGGCTCGACAGATCCGCGCCTGGCGCGAACAGATCGATGCTCGGTGGATTGATGTCCGATGGTCCGGTGAGAATGGAGTCACCAGCGCGTTCCGGGGCGCGCGGCGCGCTGCTCACGTCGATGTCCAGCGTGCTGTTGCGGCTGAGGTCCACATCAAAAATGGCAGGAGCACTGGGCGCTTCTGGTGGGGGCAGATTGGCGACCACCGATTCGAGATCATCCGAGCTCAGCGCCTCGATCGACTCGGGGATCAACGAAATCGGTTCCGCGTCTTCGGAGGCGGGCGGCGGCTCGGAAGGATGATGCGCTGGCGGAGGCCGCGAGGGACGCCGCGGCGAGTGCGGGCGGCGTGGAGGAGGGGGAGAAGCTGCCGCCTGAGTGAAGGGGCGCAGCGTCGGGGGCTCGTCCTCGTCATCGTCGCGTTCACCCGGGCCGGGCAAAGTATCCAGTCGCGGGCGAACCCCGGGCAGTGGGACCGTCGGCGTGTCGCTGGCGGCTGCCCTATTGAGAGGAATCGCGTTGGCTTGCGGCTCGACCGCTTCGAACGCCTCGACCGGCTCGAGAATGGCGGAGTCCAGTTCGGTGTCCAGCTCTTCACCACGCCCAGCATGTGTGGCGGTGGGAACTGGTGGCAGCGGTGACTGAGCGCCGCGCGGGCTCGGCAGTTTGCCAGCAGCACCCGGCGTAGGAACCTTGAAGGCTCCGGTGCCGAGCAACGTGCGTTTCTTGGCGGCCCGGTCGAGGGGACCTGGGGGCGGCACACTGGGGCGCCGTGACGGGCCAGCGGGCAACGACGAGCCCGGCCGGGCTGGAACGCTGGGACGGCTATCTCGCTGGTCGCGGGCCATCGGGGGGGCCGGTGCCTGCGCGGCCACCGGACTAGCTGGCTTGCCCAACCGCCCCGTGGGTTTGGGTTGTACCGGCAGCTTGGATACGTCAGCTGCGAAGCCTCCTAGCACCGTTCTCTTCTTGCGAAGCTGTTGGGCAGCCTGTGCGAATTGCTTGAGCTGCTCCTTCAGGTGCTGCAGCTCGCTGATCGGTTGCCAATCGGCCATACCATCGCGCCACACGATGGTTCCCGGATCGATCTCTCCTCGCCCGAGAGCGTCCGAGATCTGTTTGGGGGTCATTTCTCGGTCGTCGTCGTCCGAGTAGCTAACGAGCCAGATGTCGTCCGTTCCGGATTCTGCTTCAGGCGGCGGATTCAGCGGGCGCGTGGGAAGTTCGTCGTCCATTAGTCAAGCGAGGGGGTTAAGCCGGGTTCGGGCAAGCCTACACAATTGCCCAACGGCCCGCAGCATAGCCCGGCCATCTGGCTATGCGTTCAGAATCCTGTTCTGACGCGCGGAGTTTTGGGGTTTCTTCGGGGCCTGCTATCATAAGTGCTTCGTGGAGGTCCGGACTAACATCTCGTGGCTGGATTTCCTGGCTACTGCGTCTTCAATTTCCGGCCGATCTTGAGAAGGGACCAGCTCTGCTACGTTTCACATCCGTCCAAGCGTTTTCGCCCCGGGCGGAAGCGTCCCGAAAGAGCACATTGTAGTACCCCGGCTCAGCGCAGCAAACATATCTCAGCGCAGCAAAACATATGTCGCCCACCTCCCAAGCTTCTGCCCAGCCTCAGCAGCCACTGTCTGTGGTTGGCCGCTACGCGCTCTACGGCAAGCTGGCGACGGGCGGCATGGCGACTGTGCATTTCGGCAGGTTGCTGGGCCCGGTTGGCTTTTCACGCACGGTGGCCATCAAGCGCCTGCACCCCCAGTTCGCCAAAGATCCCGACTTCGTGACCATGTTCCTGGATGAGGCCCGGGTGGCCGCCCGCATCCAGCATCCTAACGTGGTCTCCACGATTGATGTGGTGTCCGCTGAAAACGAGCTGTTCCTGGTGATGGACTACGTGCGCGGTGAGTCGTTCTCGCGACTGCTCCGCAAAGCCAACAAGGACGGCATTGAGGTTCCCGAGGGATTCATCGGCGGCATCATGGCCGGGATGCTCCACGGCCTGCACGCCGCCCACGAGGCGACCGACGAGCGCGGAGAACCTTTGAAGGTGGTTCACCGGGATATCTCGCCGCAAAACGTTCTCGTCGGTGTGGATGGTGTCGCCCGCGTGCTGGACTTTGGCGTCGCCAAGGCTGCTGCCCGCGTGCAAATCACGCGCGACGGGCAGATGAAAGGCAAGCTCAGCTACATGAGTCCCGAGCAGCTGCAGGCGCGCCACGTGGATCGCCGCTCGGACATCTTTGCGGCTGGTGTGGTGTTGTGGGAAGCACTCACCGGAAAACGCCTGTTCACCGGTGACGAAGCCCGCGAAGTCCTGATCAAGATCTTGAAGGAGCCAACGCCGCCGCCGAGCAGCGTCAACCCCAAGCTGCGGCCTGAGCTGGATGAGCTGGTCTTGCGTGCTTTGGAAAAAGAGCCTGACTATCGCTATCAAACGTCGCGCGAGTTCGCGATTGCGGTCGAAGAGACGATGCGGCTGCTCAGTCCTCGTGAAACCGGCGAGTGGGTCGAGGAGATTGCCGGTGAGAGTCTCGAGAAGCGTGAGGCGGCTCTGGCTGAGATTGAAAGTGTTTCCAGCGTGAGCGAGTTGAGCTCCGTGTCGGATGCGGGGTTCGTCAAGACGTTGTCGCGCACGTTGCCGGGTACCCAAGGGCCGCCCAAACGAGTCGCCGGGCGCCCACCTCCGCCCCCTGGGCGCAGCCGTTCACCCGCACCGCCCAAGCCCGGCGCGAGCCGGCGGTTTGCGCCGCCGCCGCTACCCCCCGCGCCCAGCGCTTCGCGCCCGCCGCCATCGAAGCGGCGCGCCAAAGTCCCTCCGATGCTCACGCAGGAGGACGAAGCCACGAGCATTTATCAGCCAGATCAGGCTGACGCGGACGCTGTGACTCCGCCCCCGCTGCCGATCGAACTCCCGGATGAGCCGACGCAGATCTACGACCCGATGAACATCGGGGACGTCACCTCGCCCCGGCACCGCTCGACGGCACCGCCGCCCAATGCCCCCAGCACGCGGCGTAACATCTTGGCGGCGGGCGGAGTGTTGTTCGCCTCGATCGTCGGGGGCGCTTTGGTTGCCCAGCTGTTCACTGGTGGCCACGAGCAGCCTTCGGAGCCTCCTGCTCCGACAGCCACGGCGGCGGTGGTCGCGGCTGCTGCCGATGCCGAGCGGTCGCCAAGCTGGGATGAGCTTTCCCAGCCGCTGAGTTCAAGCAGTGCGAAAGCGGATGAGCCTCCGCCGAGCGAAACCAAAGTGATGGACTTGGATGCGCTGCCCGCCGCTGACGACAGCAAGAGCGCCGGCGACGTGCCCGCCAAATCAGACTCGACGGTCGCGCAGAAGCCGAAGACTAGTGGCGCCAAAGTATCCGGCGCGACAGGCTCCAAAGGGGCCTCCGGAAGTTCCAAGCCGGCGCCCCAAAAACCAAAAGCCAAGCCCAGCGGTTCCAAGGCGGACTGCTCGCGCCCCTTCTACGTCGACAAGAAGGGCATTCGGCGCATCAAGCCTGGTTGTTTGTAGACCAGGCGGGTGCGGCCGGCTTCAGCTAGCGCGGGCCACGATAGCCGACAAGTGCCGTCCGCTGTGCTTGCCGTCGCGGCGAAACGAGAAGAACTGCTCGGCATCGGCATGGGTGCAGCCGAGCACGTCATCGATCTGAACGCCCGGCACGCCAAACTCCTGCAGCTGCTTGCGCGCGATCTGGCGCAAGCTCACGTGAGGTTTGCGACCGGGTTGACGTCGCACACAAGCTTCGCCGCCCTCGGCCGCTAGCTCCGCGGCAACTTCTTCGGATACCTCGAAGCGGTCCACGGAGATGTGCGGCCCGATTGCAGCCAGCAGCTGATTGGGCGGGCCTGCCAGGGCGCGCAGCGCAGCAGGTAGGACGCGGGCGACCATGCCGCGCCAACCGGCGTGCACCGCAGCGACGCGGCCGGTGGATTGGTCGGCTACCAGGATCGGCACGCAGTCCGCGGTGCGAACACCGCAGGCGAGTTGGGGGTTGGAAGAAAGCAACGCGTCCCCTTCGCGAAACAAGACTTCGCGTTGAGGCTCAGGCTCTCGAAGTTCCACCACCCCGTCGGCGTGGACCTGGGCGAGAAAATAGACGTGATTCGGCAGGACTCCCAACGCAGCGGCCGCCCGGCGCAGATTCTCATCGACGGCTTCGGCCCGGTCACCGACAGCGTAGGAGAAATTCAGGCTCGCGTAAGGTCCTTCACTAACTCCGCCGCCGCGCGTGAAAAACGCGTGTTTGAAGCCGGCTTCTGAGAGCAGCGGGCTTGTGAGACGCTGGGCAACTTGGCCGCTGGCGTGTTGGTCCTCGTGTTGCTTGCTCCCGCTCATGTAGTTGTAGGTCGGTATGCATGCTGTCGCGGCTGCGAGCAAGGTGCTCGTCGCTGTGTCCAAACTTTGCTAACAAAGCAGGCCTGATGCATCCGGCAGATCCGTTCATCGACCGGAAGATCCTCGGGGGCCAGTTCCACATCACCAAGAAGATTGGAACCGGCGGCATGGGATCTGTCTACAAGGCGCAACAGGTCGACATGAATCGCGCCGTCGCGATCAAGATCTTGCATCCCAAGTTGGCGGGCAGGAAAGACTTGGCGTCGCGTTTCCGACGAGAGGCCCGCGCCATGAGTCAGCTGACTCATCCCAACACGGTGAAGGTCTTCATGTACGGTCAGCTCGAAGAAGAGGTGGGCGAAGGCTCTCTCTTCATCGTGATGGAGTACCTCGAAGGGCGAAACCTCAATCGCTGCGTCAAGCGCGAGGGGCCGCTGACTGCCGAGCAAGGCGTGACGATTTTGATCCAGGTGTGCGGTGCGCTGCAGGAAGCCCACAACATGGGCATCGTGCATCGTGACCTCAAACCGGAAAACATCTTCCTCTGCAAGCAGGGGGAGCTGAACAACTATCCCAAGGTGCTCGACTTTGGTTTGGCTAAAGTGACTGAGCGCCAGATGCGTCCGGGATCGATCCAGCTCACACAAGAGGGCATGGTGTTTGGCACGCCTGAGTTCATGTCGCCGGAGCAAGCTCAGGGCAAGACGCTCGACGCGCGCAGTGACGTCTACTCGCTAGCGGTGATTTTGTACGAAGCGCTCACGGGCAAGCTGCCCTTCGAAGCCCGCACACCGATGGAGTACATTCAGAAGCACGTGGTCGAGTCGCCGATCCCGCTGAATGAACGGGTGGAGGGGCGCACGTTCCCCGAAGGCTTGTGGGAAGCGCTCAAGGTCGCGATGGCCAAGTCGCCGGATGCCCGCTTTCAGACCGCGATCGAGTTTGCCGCGGCTCTGCGTCCTTTTGCGGGGCCTAACAATCTGGCGGTGGATTCCATCTTCCAGATGACGCCCGGCCCACCGCCGTCGACGGCGGCCGTGTCCGTTGGCGGCCAGCCCTCGTCCGGCTCCGCTCAGGTGGCCGGAGCTTCAGCCGGGTCCGCGGCTGCCCCCGCAGCCCCGGAGCCCAAGAGCAACACTCTCCTGCTGGTTACGGTCGCCGGGGTTTTTCTGCTGATCGGTGCGGTGATCGCGGTCGCTGTTCTGCTGCTATTTGTCAAGTAGCGGCCAAGTCGTTAAGTACTCGCTGCGACCCGAGAAGCAGCACCTTGGCAGACGATCCAGACAAGCGGACTACCGCCCCTCCCCCTGATGACAAGAGCTCAGAGTCGGCGCCGGCGACGATAGCCCGCCGCAGCTCACGACGCATGCTGTCGGAGCCGCCGCAAGGCACGAGCGAATTCGAGGCGGCCCCGACGCTCGTCAGCGATGTCGAGCCGCCCTTGCCGCCGCAACCACCCGCAGAGCTGCCGAAGCCACCGCTGCAGGCGAACCAGCAGAGTCAGCCAGCTGCAAACCTCCAGAGCGCTGGCGCACGCGGCCCGTCGCGTCCCCCAAGTAGCCGACCTCGGGAGCAGCGGTTGTCAGAGCCGATCCCGCCGCCGACCAAAAAGCGCTCTGGTTGGAAGCGTGTCGTCGGCATCATCTCGGCACTGATCGCGCTGGTTGGTATTGGCGTTGCCGTGTTCGCGTACGTGATGGTCCAGCGATACACCGAAGATTTACCGAGCGTTGCCAAGCTCAAAGCTGGATATGATCCTCCCCAAATCACCCGGGTGTTCGCGCGGGATGATTCGGTGTTGGCTAGTCTGTTCACCGAGCGGCGCACGGTCATCCCGATGGATCAGATCCCGAAGGAGGCCAAGCTGGCTTTCCTGGCGGCGGAAGATGCGTACTTCTACGAACACGAAGGGCTGAACTACTTCGGTATGGCGCGCGCGCTAGTGGCCAATGTGCGCGCCGGCAAGACAGTGCAAGGTGGCAGCACCATCACCCAGCAAGTCGTCAAGAACGTGCTGCTCGACTCCGAGCGCTCGATGCGTCGCAAAGTGCGTGAAGTTGCGTTGGCCGGGCGCCTCGAACAAGAACTCAGCAAAGACGACATCTTCTGGCTGTACTTGAACCACATCTACTTGGGGCATGGCCGCTGGGGCATCGAGGAGGCCGCGCGTTATTACTTTGGTAAACACGCCAAAGAGCTCGGCTTGGATGAGGCAGCGCTGCTAGCCGGGCTGATCGCGGCGCCTGAGCGCTACTCTCCGCGCCGGGACCCAGAGAAAGCACTGCAGCGCCGGCGCTATGTGCTTTCGCAAATGTTGGAAAAGCAGTTCGTTACCAAAGAACTGCACGACAAGGTGCTGAAGATGCCGTTGCGTTTGGCACCCGCCGCGGAGCACGAGAGTGAGCTGGTGCCGGAGATCGTCGACATTGCCAAAGCTGCGCTGAAGAAGCTGGCCCCCAAGCATGCAGAGGTCGGTGGCTATGAGCTGCACACCACCATCGATCCGGACCTTCAAGCGGCGGCTCGCTCGGCGACGCGCAAAGCGCTGGACGACTACATGCAGCGCCACCAGTTGGCGCCTCCGTACAACGCTGGCCCGCACAAGCTGTGGGCGGAGCCGTTCCAGGGCAAACCGAGAGCCCACCGTATCTACACCGGTATCGTTGACGCAGTGGATGATCACGCGGGCGTGATCGACGTCAAAATCGGTGATGTGGTGGGGCGCGTCGCGCTCTCAACCGAAACTCGTTACAACCCGGAAGGGCTGCCGCCGAGCAAGTTCACCCAGGTGGGGGCTGCGCTTCGAGTGGGCCTGCTGGAAGCGCCCGGCGCAGATGGCAAACCGCCGCTGCGTCTGGAGCTGGGGCCGCAGGCGGCGCTGGTGGCGATGGACGTGCGCACGCGCGAAGTGCTGGCGCTGGTGGGCAACTACGAGGCGCTGGCCGGAGGACTGGATCGCGCGACTCGCACTCGGCGTCAGCCGGGGTCGACATTCAAGGCGTTTACTTACAGTTACGCGTTGCACTCGCGTCGCTTCACGCCGGCTACGGTCATTCCGGTAAAAAAGCGGGGCTACGGCATCCCCGAAGACGCCCCACTGCAGATCAATGTGCGCGACGCCCTAGCGCACAGCAACAACGAAGCTGCCGTCGAGATCTACAAGCAAAGCGGACCGGAAAACGTCGTGCAATGGGCCCGGGCGCTGGGCATCGAATCCAAGCTGGAGCCGGACTTGTCCGCGGCGTTGGGCTCGTATGAAGCCACAGTGTTAGAGATAGCCAACGCCTACGCGGCGTTCGCTGCGGGCGGCGCCAGTGCCAATCCTCGCTTCGTCAGCAAGGTGCTGGGGGCAGATGGTCGGGAGCTCGAGTTGCCGGCTGCGATGCCACCACGACCGGTCTTGACCGAGGCGGAGGCCTACCTGACGACGAGCCTACTGCGCAGCGTCGTGGAGTATGGCACGGGCCGGCGCGCCAAGAGTCTGGGCCGAGAGCTGGCGGGCAAGACCGGCACCACCAACCAAGCCAAGGACGCTTGGTTTGCTGGCTACTCGACGGACATCGTAGCGGCGGTGTGGGTCGGCTACGATGACGCACGCCCCTTGGGAAGGGGAGAGAGCGGCGCCCGCACGGCGTTGCCCGCCTGGATTGATTTCATGCAGGCGGCGCACAAGGGTAAACCCAAGACTCGCTTCGCGCGGCCTGCGGGGGTGCTCACGGTGAGCGTCGATCCTGTCACCGGCTTGTTGCCCCGCCCGGACCAAGAAGAAGTCCACGAAGAAGAGTTTTTGAGCGGCACTGAGCCGACCGAGATGGCCCCGCTGGAGCCGGCGGCGACCCCGGATGCCGGCGCTCCAACCAGCCCAGAAGGACCAGCTGAGGGCGACGAAGCAGCCGACGAACAGGACGGCGCTGAAGCAGAGCAGGTCGCAGAAGTGGCCGGCGACGAGTCCGCAGAAGATGCGCCTGCCCCAGCGGCCAGTGAGCAGCCGCAGAACAAGCCCAAAGACCAACCCGCGTCCGACTCCCAAGCTGATCCGCCGGAAATCCCACCACCACCGCCGTTTTGATGGCGTCACCGTTGACCAACCGACAGTTTTTCGAAAGCATGGCGCCGCTCATGAAGACACCCTCAGACATCTCTCGGATATTGGTCCCCGTCCTACTTGCTGCCGTCGTTGGCGCGTGTGGCCAGAATGATCCCAAGTCCCCGGGGCTCGAAGGCATGGGCGCTCCGGAAGTGGCGTGGAGCGAGAAGAACGTCGAGCAGAAGTACGGCTACATGGCCGCTGTGGTGCATCCAGAGATGCAGGCGGTGTTCGCTTCGTACGATGACAGCTACGCTGACGAAGGCGCCTTCACTTGCGCAACCTGCCACGGTGAAGATGCGGAGTTGGTGGACTACAAGATGCCGGCGGATGGAGCCATCATGGGGCTCGAGGCAGAAGACACCATTCAAGAGGCGATGGACTACGACGAAGAGGTCACCAACGCCATGATGGCCAAAGTGACGCCCGGCCTGAAGAAGCTGCTCGATCAAGGCAGTGGCGCGAAGACCAAGGTGACTTGCTTCACCTGCCACCCAAAGGAATAGGGACCCGTCCGCGGGGGTGAGCTCAGTTCCGAGCCGCACAAACTGAAAAAGCCCCGACAAGCGTCGGGGCTTTTTGCCTCAGACAATCACCAATTACAGGTAAGGCTTGATGTCCGGGGCGTCCTTCTTGACCGCGTAGGTCTTCTGATCCTCGTGGCAGGTCTTGCACTTCCAGTCCTTGCCAGCGTCCTTGGCCTTCTTGACAGCGGCCTTCATGACGCTCTTGGCTTCCTTGACGCCGCCCTTCTTGCAGGCTGCCTTGATCTGCGCGGTGGTAGCCTTGCCACTGCAGTCACCAGCTGTGGCGGTGGACGGAGCCATCACTGCTGCGCCCGCGCCGATGGACATCGCAGCAACCAAAGCGGTGGTGGTGATTGATCGTTTTGAGAACATGTCTGTCTTTCTCCTAATTACGTAACTTGAGATGTGCCTGCCGGCAGCGGATCAAAACCTTGTTGGGAGATACGGGGTTGTCGGAGCCTTCTTCCCTGAAAATCCTGCTTCCGTTGCGAATTCCGACGGGGTCGGTGAGGCGGGTATTCAAACGAATTTTTTCAAGGAGACCGGGCACTTGTGGCCTGAGTCTCAGATTTTCGCAGCACCGAGCTAACAAATCCTGGCGTTAACACAAAGTGGGAAAATCGGGCCTTTCCCCGCGGCGTTTCGCTTTACGTCGACCTAGCCAGAATTGAGACGCCCCACCGGTCAGCCCAGCCCCCGCAATTTCTCCTGACGCCGAGTTTTTGTAGCCAGCCGCAATGCCAAAGCGCCTGTCAGAATTCTCGATCCCGGGCGGCTGATCTGGGCATGGCTTCCGCCTATTCCCACCCACGCTGCGAAAACAGGAAATTTTTTCGCGTTGGTGAGTTGAAAGCCAACCCGCGAAAGCTGGTTCTTGGGCTTGGGCGGAAACCAGACTAGATCGGGCAGCCATGCATCGCCTGACGACGTCAACCGCGTTGGTATCCCTTGGATTGCTCGCCCTGAGCGGCTGCCAAGAAGAAGAGAAGAAGAGCCAAGCTGACAGCCCTGCGGCGGCTTCGGCCAGCGCTAGCGCTGCCAGCACCGCTGCAGTGCTCAATCCTGAAATCGCCAAAGCCGTCGCGGCGGCGGCCAAGAAGGACGGCACCGCTGACGAGGCAGGCGACGGACCGCCGCCCAACGGCTTGCTCAGCCCCGAGCGCGCCAACAAAGAAGCGACGGTGGCCGCTGGCACTCAGGTGACGCTCGGTAGCGCCGGCACCGATCCCAAAGTGAAGCTCGGCGGACCTGAGGTAACAGAGCCGCGCATCGGCCAGATGGAGCTGTCGCTGATGTTGGGGCCGCGCTCGGGACTGCCGACGACGGCCATGCGCTTCGAAGCTGACGGCCAGCGCCAGAACAAGGATGATCCAGCCAGCCCGGTTGATGTGACGATCGAACTCAAAGACGTCGGCTTGGCGCAGAACCAGCCGGGGCAGATCCCGCCCGAGCTGGGGGATGCCATTGCCAAGCTCAAGGGCAGCAAACTTTCGTACACGTCAGTGGCTGGCAAACCCAAGACCTCACCGTCTTTCGAGATCGCCAAAGGGGCGACCAAAGATCTGGATCTACTGTTGATGAGCGCGGCGGACGTGCTGAGTTCAGCGATCTTGGCGTTCCCGGATGAACCCGTCGGAAAAGACGGATTTTGGATGACTACGTCGCGCGAGAAGTACGCCAACACGGATGTGGTGGCATACCGCATGATCAAGGTGGTGGAGGTGACTGACAAGCTGGTGCGTCTCGACGTACAGACCCGGCGCTACGCTGCCGCTGAGAGTATGGGCATGCCGGACATGGGGCAGCACACCCTGGAGCGCTTCCAAGTCAACGAAACCGCCAACGTGGCTGTAGTGCCAGGACACCGACTACCTGTCGAAGGGCGCGTCGAGTCGACGTTGATGGCACTGGCGGCGACGGCCGAAGGCACTGGGCAACGCCAAATGCGGACGCGAGCCCTGGTGGCGTTTCCGCCCAAGCTCGACGAACCCGCCAAAGCGCCCGCCAAGTGACGCGCGTTTGTGGTCTATCCCCAGCTCATTTCATCGAGCTCATTTCATCGAGCCAGGCCAAACCAGGCTCCCGCGCAGGCCAAGCCAAACGCCAGGGGAGCGACAGCTAACGCGAACACGACCGCAATCGGCGCCGCCATACTCAGCAGCGTGACCACCACCGCGATGGCCGCAGCCGCTCCCATGGCTGGCTCGAGCACGCTGCGGGTGCCGCTGGCTCGGGCGATCAAGTAGCCAGCGATTGGAAAAGCGGCCGTGACTGCCGCACCCAGCAGCACTAGGGGCCCGTTGGAGCGCATGTCCCCCTCGTCGGCCGCGGCGAAGTCGACCCCCAGTTGATGCCCGAAATACACACCTGCCGCCAAGCACGCGAGCACGACCCCAGTGTTGACCAGGGCGCCGAACAAGATCCAATGCAACATCAAGGGCTGGTCGCGTCGGCGTAGCGCCTGGGTCAGATCCTTCAGGGTGAGATCCTGGAGCCTAGGCGCTTGCGACACCTGCAGCATCTCGTCTTCTTCATGAAAGACGTCGCGGATGATCAGACCGCACAATCCAAGCAGCGCCAAACTGAGCAGTACTCCAACAACCAGGGTGCCAACGCCGCGACCGAAGACGATGTGGTCGAACAAGCCGTGGAAGATCATCGACAAGAGCCACGTCATGCTGAGCAGGTGCAGTTTGGAGCGCTGACCGAGCACGTAGCCCCAAAGCGCGGCGAAGCACACGTGGGCCAGGGAGCCCAAGGCCGAGCGCAATCCTGGCAACTCCGCTGACGTGCTCTGCAAGTAGAGGATGCTCTCAGCGATGGCGAAGCCAGTGGCCACGGCCGTGGCCGCCAGCAAACCGTCTGCGCGATGTTTCAGTCGATGTAGCTTGTGCAGGGGCCACACTGAAAGCACTTTGCTGCCCTCCTCCAGCGGTGCTGCGAACATCAGCATCGCCATCAACGAGCTGCGCCCTTCGGGCCCCGGTTCTGTGCGCAGTCCTGTCCAGCCCCACAGCGCGGCTTCCAAGTAGTAGCACCCCACGGCGGTTGTCGCCCCGACCAGGGCGAGCGCCGCCAGTGCTGTCACACTCAGGCGAGCCTTGGCATAAACCAGGCGAAACAGTGCCAGGAACAGCAGCAGCGGTAGGGCAGTGACGAGATATGCCAAGAGGCTAAAAGTGCAGTCCGAGAGAGGCCAGACCGGTCACGGCCAGGCCGATGGCTGAGCCATCTTGCTCATAGATACTCTCGGTATCCGCGACCGTCACCACCGCGCTGCGGCTGAGCAGCAGCAGGTCGGCATCGGCACGAACGCCGGCGGAAAATACGGGAGTGATGAAATAGTCAAAGCCGCCGCCCAAGCGCACGTTGAAGCCGTTGGCGCCCAGGTCGTCGCGTTTTTCACCCAACGCGAAAACCGCGTCTTCGCCCTCGAAGGACGCGACTTGAGTGAAGCCGGCACCCAGCAAGACGTAGGGTTCAAATGCCCCCTTGGGAATGCGCAGGTTGGCTTCCAAGCCTGCGGACCACAGCTTGGCGTTATCAAGCAGGCCGAAGCGGAAGCGGCCGCCGAGCGTCAGATACAACAAGCGAAAGCCAAGGCCGGCGCCCACCGCCAAGCCCATGGCATCATCTGCGACCAAGCTGCCATCCACGAGATCCGAATCGCTGAGCGCGTTGAACGACAGCCACTGAAAGCCTACGTCCGTGTGCAGCATCACGAACTGCAGACCGCGTCCGGAGTCTTCACGCTCGGAGCGCTCCAGCTGGTGTTCAGTTGCGTTGGGCGCGGAAGTCGTCGGGGGCGGGGGCGGCTGCAAACCGAAGCCGGGCTGCTGCGCTGGTGCACCGGGTTGGGTGCCGGGCGGTTGCAGTCCCGGTTGGGTCGTCGGAGGAGGTTGCAGGCCGGGTTGGGAGGGCTGTTGAGCCAACGCCGGCGAGTAGGCAGCGAGCAGCGCTGTCGCTACCCCGAGTCTCGCCAAGTTGATGCGTGTACAATTCATCATCGTCATTCACTGCGTCATTCAGTCGGCAAAATCCACGCGGGCAAGCAGGTCGTCGTCACCAATCTCAGCGCACAATGCGCTGAGCTGCTCGCGAATAGCGCCGCGGTAGCGGAGCTCTTCTAGCCCCTGCGTCAATGGGACATCGGTTCTGAGGGTGGCCAAGGTGCGGTAAAGCAAGGCGTCATCATACTGCGCCGCGAGATTGTCGGCCAAGGTCATGGCTCCGCGGACTTTGACGTCCCAGTCCTTGGCGTGTTTGGGGATCTGCTCGATGTGGCCGTAGCGCGCCAAGACTGTACTCGCTCCTTTGGCGCCCCAGCGGGCGATGCCCGGGATGCCGTCGGCGCTGTCACCCACCAAGGCGAGATAGTCTGGGATCGACTCGGGCTGAACCCCGAACTTTTCCACGACTCCGGTGCGATTGAGACGGCGGTCCCGGATGCGGTCCCAGGTGACGATCTTGTCGTTGATGATGCATTGAGTGAGGTCCTTATCCGGAGAGCACAACACCACCTCCGTCACCTCGTCCATTTGGGCAAAGCGAACGGCGGCTGTGGCCAGGGCGTCATCCGCTTCAAACTCCACCATCGGCCAAACCACGATGCCTAGCGCGGCGGTCGCTCGCTCCACGAGTTCAGACTGAGACCAGAGCGCTGGATCGATGCCCTCGCCAGTCTTGTACCCCGGGAAAAGTTGATTTCGAAATGACTCGATCACGTGGTCGAAAGCGCAGGCCACGTGGGTGACCTCGGGACGGCGGAGCAGAGACTGGAATGAGCGGAGCAGTGCGCGCGTCGCCCCCACTTCAGTGCCGTCGGGCGTGCGGGCACTGGGCGCACCGTAAAACGCCCGGAACAGCTCAAATGTGCCGTCGATCAGGTGAACTTTCACCGGCGTAGTGTTTCAGGGGCACTGCGAGCCCGCAAGGGCGCGAAAAAGCGGCAGGTCTCCCGAAGCGTCCGGGTCCGCCCTCGGGCCAGCGGACATTTTTCGGGCTGCACTTGTGGCAGGGGTCGAGTTGGCGCTAGAAACTTGGCGTCTATGTTGCGTTTGCCGGCTTGTGCCTTCGCTTTGGTCCTGCTCTCGGGCCTTTCTGCCTGCACCCTGATCACGGATGTAGACCGTTCATCCATTGAGACCGACACAGATGGGCCTCCGATGGGCAATGATGACGACGCCGACGACGATGAAGACGCCGGTCCCGATGATGATGCGGATGACGACGCGGGCATGGATGACGACATGCAAGACGCCGGCGATGAGGCGGACGCCAGTGACGGCACCGACGGCGGCCCCGCTGACGATGACGCGACGGACGCAGGAGCTGACGACGGCGGAGCTCCTGTCGTGGACGGCGGCAAAGAGCCTGCGGATTCCGGCCAAGAACCGCCACCCGTCGCAGACGCTGGCGACGCGGGCTGAGCCCCGCTCAACCCTTCGGGCGGTAGCTGAGCAGTCGTCGTTCGGCGTGCGTCAGTGGCCACTGGTAGTTGACGTCTGCTTCCCGCTGCCAGCCGTCGGTGGTGGGCGCGGCATCCTTGGCGAGCAGCACCCAAACCTGGTGCTTCGCGATCCGGCCACCCTCGCCCAACCACGCTTCGGGTTTGAGGGTCGCGCGCGATAGCGCCACCTCAAACTCAGCGTCGCCGCAAGCCTCAACTCGAGCGCGGCGCACGCTCACGCCGGAGAGGCCAAGGGTGCCGACGACGGTGCGCAAAAACGCCACGCGTTTCGAGAGCGGCTCCACCAGTGTGAGCTGCAGCTCCGGCAGGAGGAGCTTCAAGGGCAAACCGGGCGCACCCGCGCCGCTGCCGACGTCAACCCAGCGCGCGTCAGCTGCCAGATGTGGCGCGCACACGTCAGCCAAACGTGCTGCGTCGGCGATGAACAGATCCACCAATTCGTCATGGGTGCGAGCTGCCGTCAGGTCCATGCGCCCGTTCCATTCGTGAACCAGCTGCAAGTAGCGGCCCAGCTGTTGGATCTGAGGCTCAGCTGTGGGCAGCGAGGGCGCGAGCGCGGCGAGCACACGTCGAATGCGCGGGGCGAAATCAGGAGCCGATGCCGGCGAAGGTTTGGGCATCGCTAAAGTCATACGGTAGAACGCTCAGCATGTCTCGGGAGTTTTCACTAGCGCCGCTGCGAAGCCTGGCGGAACGCTTGGGCCCATTGAAACAGCTGTCTCCCATGACGGGAGGGGCATCGCTGCGACGCTTTTATCGTCTGCAGTGGAAAGACGGGAACGCGGGTGTAGGGATGTTCTTTCCCGACGCGCAAACCGCCGGTTGCGCGCGGCTCCCCGAGCCTCCCGAGGTCTGGCCCTTCCTGTTGATGCAACAGTTGCTGGCGCAGCATGGTTTCCGCGTCCCAGAGCTGCTGGCGCAAGACTGCGAAGCAGGGTGGGTCCTGGTGGAGGACTTTGGCGAGGCAACTGTGGCCGAAGTGTTGGAGAATGCCGCCGATAGCCTGTCAGGTTCGCAACTCGAGACGCTCAGGCTTCGAATCTATCAGCAGGCGGTGGCTGACTTAGCCCGGGCCCAACAGATCTTCGACGCGCTACCGCCGCCCCAGCTGTACAGGCAACGCTCGCTGGATGCGGCGTTCTTGTATGAAGAGCTGCATCACTTTCGTGAGTTTGGCTTGGAAGCGCGCGGCATTCATCTGGACGCACAGTGGTCCCACGAGTTCGACCAACTGGCGCGTGAGCTCAGTGGCCGCATCGGTGAGCAGAAGTATGGGTTTTCGCACCGCGACTACCAAAGTCGCAACCTGATGGTGCTCAATCGCGAGTGGCCGAAGCTTGGAGAGCCTGGCGCTGAGGCTTCCCAGCCGCTGGAGCTTGGGTGGATCGACTTTCAGGATGCGACGCTGGGACCCTACGTCTATGACTTGGTCGCCCTGTTGCGCGACAGCTATCAAACCTTCGATGAGACCTTCGTTGAGGCCAGGTTGCGTGAGTTTGCCAAGCATCGTGGTTTGCCAGAACAGAGATTTTACGCTCTGTACGAAGACTTCGATCTTCTGACGATTCAGCGCAAGCTGAAAGACGCCGGGCGCTTCGTGTTCATTGAGCGGACGAAGGGGGACTCCAGCTATCTGCCGTATGTCGAGCCGAGCTTGGAGATGGCCCGCGCTGCCATGCGGCGACGACAGACCGTGCCAGTAGTCGCCAGACTATCGCGGCTGCTTGATTCGATTGGGCTGCGTTAGACACCAGGAGCAGGGGTTTCATCCCAAATCCCTACCCATTCGCGCTGCCATTCATCATCGCAGAAAAGCAGCCAAGATCGCTTGGGAGCTTGGTGCTCGCGTAACCTGCGGCGGATCAGGCGGATGGCTGGATCCAGCTGGGCGAGCGCCAAGTCGATGTAGATGTGTTCGCTGCCGATACCCGCGCCGACCACGCAACCCAGCTGTCCCGGAACGAGGGCGCGGTTGAGGGCATCTTCCAACAGTTCGCGCTCAGCTAGGCGTTCTTCGGCGGGCGCATCCTGGGCGATCTTCAGATAACAGAATAGCTCCCGATTGCGGCTGAATCGCCGTGAACAAAAGCGTTCTCCTGACAGGAAGCACTTGAGCATTTCTGGGCACATCGTCGTGGCCGTCAACAAATCCTGTTGCCGGTCCAGCTCGGCTGGTTCTTCCAGTTCGAAGAGCACCCAGTCGGCGCGTTCGCAAAACAGGTGTAGCGGAGCTTCTGGCAGGGCTGCCAAGATGCCCGCTCTGGCCAGATCAAACGCTTCTTCCAGCTGGTCTAGCTCGAGTGGCAGTTCGTGTTCGGAAGCGTTAACGAGTCGCAAGGCACTGGGACGCGCGGCGGTGGTGATGGCGATATCCCCGACCCAGTCGTCGAACAGCTGATCGCCGAGCACCAGCTCCACCAGCTGCTGCGCGGCGGCGAGCCCGCGCTCGTCTTCTGCTCCGGCAAAGTGGTGGCTGGCCAGCACGACGTTGATCAGGTGCCCGCGGCCAATCCCGAGGCGAAGCCGTGCGCCACTCAAGTCCAGCTGATGGTCTTGCTCCACCGCGGAGAGCGCTTGCTTCAGGGGCGTCGCGGTCCGTGTGGCTTCAAACAACCAAGGAGGGAGTTGTGGAGCGCGCTCAACGAACAAGTCCGCCAGGGGACGCAGCTGCACGCTATCCAGACATGAGAAACTGAGACTGCGGGTCCCGTCGTCTTGCCGTCTCAGCTCCAAGCCCAAGCCTGGATCGATCTCGCCGAGAAGCCCCCTGAGTTGTGGTAGCCAAGTGGCAGGGGGGCGTTGGCACTGCTGCCTAAAGCTTTGCCAGAAGCGGTCGATCCGAGCGACCTGCGAGAGGTATCGCTCTGCTTCGGGTTCGTCGTTGGGCTCGAAGAAGCGGATGCGAGGGCTCACTCCAACACCTCGACGCGCACGGGTACGACCCCGGCGCGGATCATGCCGAGGCGTTCGGCTGCGACGTAAGATAGATCGATGATTCGTTCACGCTTGCCGAAGGGGCCGCGGTCGTTGATGCGCACGTACACGTAGCGATTGGTGTCCGTTCGGATGACTCGCACGACGGTGCCAAAGGGGAGCTGCTTGTGGGCTGCGGTGAACGCGTCTGGGTCATAGACTTCCCCGCTGGCCGTCTTTCTGCCCGACAAACTGTTCGAGTAGTACGTGGCTTTGCCCGTCAGCGTGCGTTTTGCCGGCTTGCCTTCATAGCGTTCGAGCAGGCTGCGTTCACCCGGGACTTGCGAGTCGGGGGCAGCTTGGAGCGGCGCTGGCGCGGAAGCAACACTCGAGCGCTGGCCGCCCGAGCACTCGCAGTTGCACGGGGGGCAATTGGCCGGAGAGGCGGTCGTTGGTGGAGGAGTGCAGCCAAGCGCGCCCAGCAAGCAAACAAGTGCGGATGGATGGTCTCTGAGCACCTGCCAGACCCTCGCGCAATTCGGCCCGCTGGGTCAAGGCTCGCTGGAGCCCCCGAGTCGGTGGGGCCCGTTTTGTCAGCGCCCGGGAGCCCGCGGCGGCTATGCTGCGAGCCTGGTTTTTCCCTCGGATCATCACGTGCCAAGCGGTCACTACTGGACCATTTCCAGCCATCTTACCAAACGCCTGAATCCGCCCGCGCTGCCTGCAGCGCGCTGCTGGAGCGCGCACGTGGTGGATCCCCAGCTGGGTGAGGTCCGCATCGGTGGACGGCTGCACCATCACCCGGGCAGCCGCACGCTTCTGCTAGTCGTGCATGGCCTTGGCGGCTCAAGCCGCAGCCCCTACACCTTCGAAGCCGCCGCCATCGCGCAGCGCTACGGTTTCAGCAGCTTGCGGCTGGACCTCCGGGGGGCGGACTTGCGCGGGGAAGACTTCTTTCATGCAGGGCTAGCGCAAGATCTCCAGCGTGCGCTCACCAGTCCTGAATGCCGACACTACGAGCGGGTGCTGGTGCTGGGGTATTCGCTCGGCGGGCATCTCAGTCTGCGTCACGCGGCGCTGGTGGCGGAGTTTCCTGAGCTCGAGTCACGCCTAAAAGGCGTGGCGGCGATTTGTCCGCCCCTCGATCTATACGCTTCGGCGACCGCTTTCGACGAAGCGGCGCTGCGCGGCTATCGTCACTACGTACTCAGCGCGCTGAAACGAATGTACGCGGCAGTCTATCGTCGGCGTGAGCGAGCCTCACTGAATTGCTTGCCGGTCGACATGCGCCAGGCCAGCCAGATCCGCTACATTCGAGAATGGGACGATCGCATCGTCGCTCCACGCTTCGGTTTCGAAAATGCACTGCACTATTACCGAGAGTGCAGCGTCGCTCCGGTCTTGAAGCGCGTTCGCGTGCCAACGCTGCTGCTCAGTGCGAAGCGAGATCCGATGGTGCCTCATTACGCGGTCGCCCCCTATCGCGAAGGCTTGCCAGACAACTTTCAGGTCAGTGAAATGGATCGAGGCGGACACATCGGGTTCCCCGCCAGCCTGGATCTTGGCGAAAAGGCTCCGCTGGGCCTGGATAACCAAGTCATTGCTTGGCTGGCGCGCCAGGCGAACAGTGCGGACCACACTGTTCGAGCCGCTGAAGGAGGCGCCGGGTGAACAAGAGCGTGCCGCCAGCGGCTTTGCCCGAAGCTGACCGCGTGCGGTTGGTGCGCGAGGGGCTTGCGGTGGGGCATGAGTTGGTACCGCTTTGGGCGGCGACCGTAGACTATTTCCAGCTTCCTCCTGATTCGTGGCGCGATCTGCTGGGCGCTGTGCGCGCGCTTGGATTTCGCTTGATTGATGTGCGGGTGCCGTGGAACGTGCACGAGCTCGAGCCGGACGTTTACGACTTTGGCCAGCAAGACCCAAAGCTGGATGTGCGGGGGTTTCTGACGGAGGCGGCGCGATTCGGGTTGTACGCGCTGGTCCGCCTGGGGCCTCGTCAGGAAGAAAGCGCCGACCTGGCGTTTGCTGGCTTGCCCAGGCGAGTGGCGTGGGATGGTGAGTGTCAGGCGTTAACCCCCAAAGGACATCCGGTCGTTATCCCACGCTTGCTTTGGTCCAGCCCGGAGCCGAGCGCATTCAGTGAGCGCTACTTGCGCCAATGCGAAGCTTGGTTGAGCGCCGCAGCAGACTGCCTGCGGAGTCTGGTTTTTCCGCACGGCCCCATCGCATTGCTCGAGCTGGGGTCGCAGCACGCTGAGCGCTTGCTGAAGCGCACGCTGGGGGACTATCACCCGCTCAGCCAAGATGCCTACCGCGAATACTTGAAGCAGCGCTACGAACGTCCGAACGCCCTGCGAGCAGCGCACGGCAGTCAGATCCGAGACTTTCCCGAAGCGACTCCGCCGCGCGGTCCTGTTGGATTGAGCGATCAACCGCTGCAGGCGCATCTGGATTGGTTGCGATTTCAGCGCCGACAGCTGACTCAAGCATTGCGGCGCTTCGAGCATCGGCTCGAGCGCAGTGGGTTCGATACAATACCGCTGTCGTTGCCTCAGATTGTCGGCTCTGAGGATGATTCGTCCCACGACATACGACGGGTGGCGCTGGGCGCCTCGCTAAGTCGAATTTCAACGGGCATCGGGACGCAGGAGATGCGGGGGCGTGCGTTAGGGGTTCCCTCGTACGCGCGCCTGGTGGCAGGGAGCGGAGCCGACGCGCGCCCAATCTCCGAGCATGAACAGATGTTTCGCACGCTGGTCGCCCTGGCCCATGGACTGCGGGGCTTCAGCGTCGAGCCGGCGGTGCAGCGGGCACGTCACGTTGGTGCGCTCCTGGACGTGGGCGCAGCGCCGCTCCCCGCCGCGGAGTCGTGGGCAACGTTGCTGGAAGCGCTTGAACGCTGCCAGCTTCACGTCTTGCGGCCTGAGGCGGCGGTCAGCGTGGTGATCCCCGAGCGATTGCGTGAGCTGGCGCTCGCCGCGGATGCTCTGCGCCCAATCGATGCGGAATGGTTCGAGCTGCAGAGTCCTCTCGGTGCTCGGGCGGCGCTGGCCGATGACCTCGATCCGGCGTTGACCGAATTGCAGCAAGCGGAGCGCTTCTTCGTCGCGCTGACGAGCTGCATGCGCAGACTGCGGGTGCCGTTCGTCGTCAGTTCGGATTTGCAGCTGGATTCCACGTTGGAGCTAACCCCGTGGACTATCGTCGTGGCGACTCCCACCCTGGAGCCCACCTTGAGTGAAGGGTTGCGCTATGCCTTGACGCGCGGTGCGGCTGTCAGTCTCGGACCGTTTTTGCCTGCGTCTCTCGGCATGGACGCCGGCGCCGAGGGCGGCTTTCCGTTGCTGTTGCCTGCCGAAGCGCCCGCCTTGGCTGACGCTGTTGGGCGGGTCGTCAATGCGGAAGGCTTGCGCCAGCTCCAGGCTGATCCGCCTGAGGTGGAAGTGATCTTTCATATTGCCCCAGCTCCGGCAGATGCCTTGTCCGTGCTGTTCGTGATCAACCCGACGGAAAATGACCTGCAAGTCGAGGTGGCTTGTCCCGGCTACGACGCGGTAGACGCGCTGAGCCAGGAGCCGGTGCATTCCTTTGCGGAGCGCCTGGAATTAGGTGTTCCCGCACGCTGCGTTCGGATGTTAGAGCTCCGCTCCACCTCCTAGACGCCATGCTTATCGAGATCAACCCGGACAACCCAGAACCTCGCAAGATCCGTCGCGCCGTGCAAGCGTTGGAACGCGGTGAAGTCATCGCGTATCCGACCGATACCTGTTACGGCTTTGGCTGCGACCTGCTCAACAAGAAGGCGCTCGACAAGCTCTACAAGATCAAGGGCATGAAAGCGAGCCAACTGTGTGCGTTCATCTGTCGTGATGTTGGTGACGTGGCGCGCTACGCGGTGTTGAACGACTACGAATACCGGATCACCAAGCAGTATCTGCCTGGGCCATATTGTTTCATCCTGAACTCCACGCGTGAGGTGCCACGAGTCGTACAGACAGCGCGCAAATCGGTCGGTATACGCATCCCGAAGCATCCCATCGCTTTGGCTTTGGCGCAGGAGCTGGGCAGACCGATCATCAGCAGCACCGCGGCCAGGCCAGATTCGCCGCCCTACGTGGATGCGCGCGAAATCAACATGGACTTCAAGGATCTGGGTCTCGTGATTGAAGGTGGCGCTGGCGGCGAGACCCCAACGACGATTGTTGACTTGACGGGTGACCAGCCCCAGGTGCTTCGAGTAGGCGCTGGAGATCCGACGCCTTTCGAAAGTTGAGCATGAAGATCTACGACATCGCCGGCAACAGTCAGAGCCTTGACGGTGGGGCGATGTTCGGAAACGCGCCCAAGGCACTTTGGAGTCGCTGGTTTCCCGCGGACGAGTCCAACCGTATCGCCCTAGCGACACGCGCCATGTTGGTAGATACGGGCGACCAACGAGTCTTGCTAGAGACAGGGGTGGGCTGCTTTTTCGAGCCCCAGCTCCGCGAGCGCTACGGGGTGATTGAGGATGAGCATGTGCTTTTGGCTTCGCTGGCAAAAGTAGGGGTGGCGCCAGAGGAGATTGACGCGGTCATTCTGAGTCACCTGCACTTTGATCACGCCGGGGGATTGCTCTCCACCCACGTCGAGGGCGCAGCCCCATCACTGGTGTTTCCCAACGCACAGTTCGTGGTGGGGCAAACGGCTTTTGAGCGAGCCATGCAGCCCCACCCGCGTGACCGAGCGTCGTTCATTCCGGCCTTGCAGCCCCTGCTGCAGGCCAGCGGGCGTTTGCACTTGCTGGCCGATGACCAGGTTCAGTCTGAGCTGCTGGGCGATGCGTTTCGGTTTCGGGTCAGCCACGGTCACACGCCGGGCATGTTACTGACTCAGGTGAATGGCGCTCATCAGCAAGTGTTCTTCTGCGCGGATCTGATCCCTGCCAGAGCCTGGGTCCACTTGCCCATCACGATGGGCTATGATCGCTTCCCAGAACGGCTGATCGACGAAAAAGCTGAGCTGCTGCCCCAGTTCGAGCGGGAGCGCACCTGGTTGTACTTCACCCACGATCCCGAGGTCGCCGCGGCGCGCATCCAGAGGGACAACAAAGGCAAGTTCACAGTGGCCGAGCAGCGGTCGACATTTCAAGATGGCTGGGACCTAGACGCGGCCTGACACCCGCCTTTGCCAGACCAACACACGAGAGCGAGGCATCGGAAGCATGGAGCAGTACAAGCAAGAATTCATCGACTTCATGGTGCGCTGTCAGGTGCTCACATTTGGTGATTTCGTGACCAAGAGCGGACGCAAGACGCCGTACTTCGTCAATACCGGGCGTTATCGGACCGGGACGCAGATCGCCAACTTGGCGAAGTTCTACGTGGACGCGATTGAAGCCAGCCAGATCGAGTATGACTTCTTGTTTGGACCAGCCTACAAGGGCATTCCGCTGGTGGTTGCTTGCGCGATGGAACTAGCGGGGCGCGGTCGAGAGGTGCCGTTCACTTTTAATCGTAAAGAAACGAAAGATCATGGTGAAGGCGGCGCGCTGGTGGGGCACAAGCCAAGCGACGGACAGCGGGCCCTGATTATTGAAGACGTGACCACGGCAGGGACCTCAATTCGCGAAACGGTCCCACTGCTACACGCTGCTGCCAGGGTTGAGGTGGCGGGCCTGGTCGTGTCCGTGGACCGAATGGAGCGCGCGGGGCAGGGCGCTTATCCAGAGCTGGGAGCGTTGCAAGCCGTGGGCAAAGAGTTCTCGATGCGCACGACCGCGATCGTGAGCGTCGAGGAAATCATGGCATCTCTTCGTGGCCGCGAGGTTGACGGGCAGGTTGTGCTCAACGAAGAACTGTATCAGCGCATGCAAGAGTACCGGCGGGAGTACGGCGTTTCCGAGTGACCCCGCAGCGGCGACCTGCAAACAGTTGATCTGTAGACGCTGATCTGTAGACGCTGATCTGTAACGCGTTGCGTTGTCAGCTATCCAGGTAGCGTTTGAGCGCAGCGACCTCACTCAGCAGTCGTCGCCTCGACCAACGATTGTGCTCTGCCAGCCGCAGTAGGTTCAGCTGGTAGGGCTCGTCGACTCCAAGAATCACACTGAAGTGGGCGACGCCCAGGTGTCGGCAGTGCACGATCTCCGGGTGCTTCAAACTCAGGCGATAGATCGCTAGCGCCCGCCAGATAGTAGAAACTCCCATGGGGGCGTCCAGACGACGGATCAGGCCGCGAAGCGAGGGGCGTTCCCCAGACGCGCAAGAGTCAACCCAGCCGGCGTGCGCCAGCTGCTCATGTACCCAAGCTCCCAGGTCGATGGCGTGCTGGAGCGAACTGCGGGGTGCATCGGGCTCCAGAGGTTGAACGGACTGACGCCCGGCGTTGTAGGGACCGTCATGCTGAGTGAGCGGGGCGTCACCTGGCAATTGTGCGGCGTGCTGTGAGTACATCTTGTTTCCTCGCTTGGGATCCATGAATGGCTCCACCAGTGAACGAAGCCTGAGTGAGCAAGCCTCGGGCCAACTCGCTTGTCCCGGGTGTACGGGGCCTCCGCGCGGGGCCTTCCTCGTGAAAACCAGGCGATTGCATGCTTTCTAGAGCGTGAAATTTATGCTTGTGTTTTGCTTCGACATCGCGGGTGCGGGCGCGGAGTGCCCCAAGCGTGTCCGCATGTGCACGCCGTGACGCACTCAGCGATCGCTCGGATAGTTGTATAACGAGCTGATATTCCGCATTTTGCGGGGAAACACTGCGCCGAGCGCAGCCGACACGACTAGCGCGCATCCGCGCGCTATGTTTGTGCCACCGCTCACCGTGTCTGAAGAACCGCCGCCAAGCTCCCTGTTTACGATGCGCGCATCCGCGCGCGACGCGAATCTCGTGACGCGCATCGGCGCGCGCACGGTCGGGACGTATTCTTTCTCCGGCCGCCTGATGATGACGCTGGTCCGAGCGCTGGCGGCTCCCTTCCAGCCAGGCTCCGCAGCCCGCGCCGTCTCCCAGCGGGTGCTTGTGCGCCAAGTGTTCTTCACCGGGTTTGAAGCCCTGCCCTTGGTTAGCGTGATCGCGCTGCTGGTGGGGGCCACCATCATCGTGCAGGCACAGATCATGTCGGCATTGCCAGGTGAGGTGTTGGGGCAGGTGTTGGTCGCCGTGGTTTTGCGCGAAGTGGCCCCGCTGACGACCGCTTTGGTTGTGGCTGGACGCTCGGGCACGGCCATTGCGACAGAACTCGGCAACATGAAGGTCAATGACGAGGTGCTCGGACTGATTTCCCTCGGGATCGATCCCTATCGCTTCGTCGTGTGGCCGCGGATTGCTGGCACGATCGTTAGTGTCTTGGTGTTGACCGTCTACTTCGGGGCGATGGCGATCATCGGCGGCTATTCGGTGACGTTCCTCATCGGTAGCCAATCGTTCGGCGCCATGCAGGCGGGGTTTTCGTCTGCGTTGATGCCTGGAGATTTGCCGCTGTTCGTGCTCAAAGGCACCGGACTAGGGGTGATTGTGGGTTGGCTGTGCTGCCATTTCGGGTTGGAAGTCAACGCATCCCCGACCGAAGTTCCCCAACGTGCGAGTCAAGCCGTCGTATTGGGGATGTTGGCGTGTGTCGTGTTCAATACGGCCGCCACGGTCGGTTTTTACTGGCTCGCGGGGCCGCCGGTACGCTGACGTTCATTGGTGCGGCTCGCGGCGAGCTGGACACGGTTGCACAGAGCGTGGAAGACTCACAGCGCGTGCCGGGCATCGTGCTCAAAAACGGCTGGTTCAGCTACGGCGATCATCAGGTGCTGAGCTCAGCCAAGCTAAACATCGACCAAGGCGACACTGCGGTCGTGGCGGGTGCCAACGGCTCTGGAAAGTCGACGCTGCTGTATGTGTGTGCTGGGCTCGAGCCGCTGGATAGTGGCACGGTCGAACTCGGGGGCCACGAGGTGCACGCCACCCATCCCGGAGAATTGTTCCGCTTGGGGGTGCGCTGCGGAGTGGTTTTTCAGGAAGGTGGGTTGATGTCCAATATGAACGCTCTAGCCAACGTCGCATTGGCGTTGCGGTATCATGCGGACGTTTTGGACTTGGACTTGCAGGCCGTCAATGCTCGCGCCAAAGCTGCACTCGAGCGCGTGCGCATCCGCGAGAAGGACTACTATGCGCTTCCTGCGCATCTGTCATTTGGTGTGCGCAAGCGCTTGGCCGTCGCCCGCGCCATAGCGATAAAGCCAAACTTCTTCTTCTTCGATGATCCCGACGTAGGGCTGGATCCGGACACCGCAGCGTTGGTGCACGAGATTTTGTGTGAGTACCGAGACGACCCCGAGGTGACGATGTTCGTGGCGACGAATCGCGAAATGTTGATCGAACGTTTGCAGGTGCGAGGCTATACCCTGCAAAACGGCAAGATCTACGAACGAGAGGGGCCGCGCATCGCCTGACGGCAACGCACGAGCCTGGAACTGTGTCTCCCCCACCTGCATCCCAGAACGCTGCCAAGCGAAACGTGCGGCGACAGCTCAGAGCTGCCCGGCAAGCCATGCCGGAGGCAGCATGGCGCGAAAAGAGTCAGCTCATCTGCGAGGCGCTGCGCGAACTTTCGTGCGTGCGAAGCGCGTCATCCGTCGCTGTTTTTTGGCCGATGGAGCAGCGGCGCGAGGTGGATCTTCGACCGCTTGCTCGCTGGCTCTGGCAGCGAGGGGCGAGCGTCTGCTTGCCTTACATGTCGGCGCAGCATGAAAGCTTCAAGCAGGTCGCATCCGAAACTGAGCTGGCTGCCGCAGCGGCCGGCTTTCTTCAGCCGCTGGCTACCCATGCCGATTGTGTTCCCGAAGTGATCGTGGTCCCTGCGTTGGGAGTCACGACCGGCGGCCGCCGCCTGGGTTACGGCGCGGGCTTCTATGACCGCGCGCTGACCATGCTACCGGATGCCGTGAGTGTTGTGGTGTGTTTCGATGCGCAGGTTCTGGACTACCTGCCCCTCGAGCCACATGACGTTAGCTGCGCGTGGGTCGTCACTGAGTCACGCGTGTTGGCTGCTGATGAGCCGTGAAACGCGCGAGGGATTAATCAATCATCCGCTGGAGGGACGCTGCTGGCGCCTTTGTAGCGCTGCTTGCCGCGCTCGGGGCAATCTGCTTGACCACAGCGACCGTACAGCTCGTGCTTGTGATCTACGATTTCAAAGCCGTAGCGCTGGGCAATACGCTGCTGTAGCTCTTCGATCAGCGGCTCCTCGAACTCTTGGATCTTGCCGCAGTCCAGACAGATCAGGTGGTCATGATGGGTCTCATCATCACCGAGTTCATAGCGTGCCATGCCGTCACTGAACTTGTGTTCGTGCGCGATGCCCCCCTCGGTCAGCATCTTCATGGTCCTGTAGACGGTGGCGTACCCGATGCCCGAGTCCTTCTTGCGAACCGTTTCGAGGAGCTCATCAATCGTGATGTGCCCTTCGGTCTCGAAGAAGCATTGCACAATCAGACGGCGCTGACCGGTCGAGCGCAGGTTGTTCTCGGCCATGTAGCTGTCGAGTTGATCGCGCAGACGATCAACGTTCGGGCTCTTCGCCGGCTCTCCGGCGCGAGCTTTCCGAGAATCCCCGTCGGCCATGACCTACAGGTATGGCTTGGGTGGCGCTCCCGGTCAAGACGTGCGAGCGTCTGGCTCGAGAGTATCCAGCTCGCGGTTGGTTAGCAGCGGGGCGCCGGCAAGTAGCGAGAATGCCAAGCTTGCGACGGGTATCCAGCCAGCCGGCAAGCCCAGTGCCAACAAACACAACACACCGAATGCGCCTCCAGCTATGCAAATAGTGGCGCTGCGTACGACGGCTTTGGAGCAGTCGTGGGCAGCTCGCAGCGCGACGGCCGCTTTCTGCACCTCATCATTGCCCAGCTCGATGTCAAAGTCGCTGTTGTTGTTGCCGGGGCCAGGAAGCGCGACGGAAACACTCGCGGCCGCCAGCGCTATGTCGTCGGTCGGGCTGCGTCCAACCACGGCGACTTCCGCTCCCCCGCTGCGTAGGCGTTGGATCTCTTTGCCGCGCTCCGCAGGCAGCACGTCGGGACGGATGTGCTCGATATCGATGGTTCTGCCGACCGAGGCACAGGTCTCGCGACCATCACCTGACAGCAACACGGGCTCGATGCCGACGTCCAACAGATGCTGCACCGCGGCGCGCGCGCCCGCTCGCAAGCCGTCCTGCAGCGCCAGAATTCCCACCAGGCGATTGTCCAAGGCAACGAGCAAGACGGTCCGGCCTGACGCCTCCAGTTCCGTGATGCGCTCTTCCGCACGTGCGACGCTGATATGCTCCTTCAACATCAGGCCACGGCTCCCAACGACGAGCGGTTTGCCATTGGAGGCGATCGCCGTCACGCCAAGGCCGGCCTGGTATTGCGGGCTGCGCACCGCATCCGGACGAACATTGTGGGCGCGCGCCGCCCGTTGCACCGCGATAGCCACCGGATCGGTTCCCGCTTGTTCTGCACCTGCGACCAGCGTCAAGACATCGTCTTGCCCCAGGTCGGCTAGAGTATCGATGCTGCTCAGTTCCGGCTCTCCGAGTAGCAGCGTGCCGCGAGCGCAGAAGACCGCTGTGGCTACTCGCCCGGCTGCCTCGAGCACCGGCGCGCTCTTGAAAACGATTCCGCGACGTAGGCTCACGAGTACGGTCAGCGCCACACGCAGGGCCGGCAGGCGATAGATGAACGGATTGTAGAGCGCGGACGTGGCCGCCAAGACGGCCAACGCGATCGAGGCGTGGGACCAGCCTGCCACCACGCCTCCGGCAACGGCTGCTACCGCGGCCAGGAGCGCGCCGCGCAACGCGAGTTTGCGCGTCAACACGACAATCGGCGCGTGCAAGTCGGCGCGCCGCGAGGAGTCGTTCGTCAGGCGCTGCCAATGGCGATCGGCACCGTTCCAGCGCACCGTAGCCCGCACCTGCCCGCTTGCCAGCCGTGCGCCGGCATAAATGAAGTCCCCAGGGCCAGCATGGTGCACGCGAGAGGCTCCGAGCCAGGGATAAATCTCGGCTTTGCCCGCGCTCAGCGTCACGTCCGTGATGACAGTTTCGCCCGCATGCACGACGATCTGTTCACCGGGACGCAGTTGGTCGACGGAGGTTTGCGAGACGCGATCCTCGCGCACGCGCCAAGTACTGCCGCTCAATTGTTCGGAGATGTGGCGGCGCTCAGACGAGATGGGAGCTTGCATGCGTCGCAAGACCAACGCCAAGGCCGCGTTGGTGCCCAGCAAGGTTCCAGCAAAGCCCAGTGCCGCGCCGCTCTCGGCCAAGTCCATCAGTAGGGTGGCGCCTGCTAGCAATGTGGCCAGCAGCGGTGCCAGCGCGAACTCGTAGAAGCGCTGCTCATCGCTTGGATCAGGATTGCGCAGGTATCGGAGACTCAGCGCAGCGCCACTGGTAGCGAGCAAAGCCAACCTGGCGAGCTGAGTCAGCTGAATGTCTTTGGCCAACAGCAAGACAATGCTGAGCACTGCGCCGATCAGACTGGCCAGTAGCAAATGGTCGACGCTGACAGTCTTGCTTTGGCCCGGCAGCGTCGTTTCGGCGGCCGCCTGCGGTGGCTGCGCTAGCCGCGGGTCGCTCGACTCGTCTGTTGCCGGACGCGCTATGGGCGCATCTCTGCCGCTGCTCGAGCTGGGATTGGAAGCTTCACCGCGCCCATCCGGCGACGAATTCTCCACCAGTTCCGGGGGCTCATCGCCACCGGATTCGACGGCCGCGGCTGCCCACGCGGAGTCCGACGCCGACGGTCTCGGTGTGCTCCCCTCGTCGAGAGCGGTGTAGGGCGGATGAGGCGAGCGGGGAGTCGCATGGCTGTCGCGAGGCTCAAACTGTTCCGCACAGGCCTCGCTGCAAAAGTAGAAGAACCGCTCGTCGATCAGGCGAGCCCTAGCGGCGCGCAGTGGGTCGAGTCCTACGCCGCAAGTGGCGCACGCCGCGAGATCGGAGTCCGAGCTGGCTCGCGACGGTTCTGGTTGAGTTTCATCCACGCTGAGACCGCGCCGAAGTTGGGCTAGGCGTTGTCAGAGTGTAACACCTAATGCCCAGCACAGGGCAGCCTTCGATGTGTGAAGTCTGGCTTCGGCTTGATCCCACACGCGACTCTGGGGTCCGTCGATCACGTCCGCGCTGATCTCTTCACCGCGATGGGCCGGCAGGCAATGGAGCACGATGACTTTGGCATCTGCCAGCGCGACCATCGCCGAGTCGACGCACATTCCTGCAAATGCTCGTAGCCGCTCCTGGGTCTGGTCCTCTTGACCCATGCTGGTGTAGACGTCAGTGCTGATCACATGAGCGCCAGCAGCCGCCTCCTTGGGATCACGCAACAATTCGATCTGAGCGCCGAGCTGGCGAGCCTGGTCGATCATCTCCAGATCCGGGTCGTAGCCTTCGGGACAGGCGAGGCGCAGCTCTAAGCCCAGCAGACCCGCAGCTTCTATCCAGGAGTTGGCCATGTTGTTGCCGTCTCCTATCCAGCAATAACGCAGCCCCTGCAGCTTGCCGAATTCGCGCCGCACCGTTTGCAGGTCCGCGAGTAGCTGCATCGGATGTCCGCCGTCAGTCAATGCATTGAGCACGGGCGCGGAGCTGAAGCGCGCCAGCTGCCGGAGTCCCGCGTCACTGAACGTGCGATAGGTGATTGCGTGCACCATGCGCGAGAGCACGCGGGCAGTATCTTCGATGGGTTCTCCGCGTCCCAGCTGGGAACCTTCCTTGGTCAACACCAGAGGCGTTCCGCCCAGCTCTCCCACGGCGACCTCCAGCGAGATGCGAGTGCGCGTCGAGGCTTTCTCGAAAACCAGCGCGACGGACTTGCCCTCCAGCGGTTTGGCGTGGCCAACCGTGTCACGCGTCGCCTGAAATTGGTCCGCCAGATCGAGCATCTGAACGATACCTTCCTTTCCGGCGTCAGTGAGTGTCAGAAGGTGCCTCATGCTGGTGCTCCTGCCTCTGGCTGCGACGTTGCACGGGATGCCAGAACCTGATCCAAGATGGCGACGGCGCGGTCCAGCTCGGATTCGGTCACGATCAAGGGAGGAGAGAAACGCAGCGCCGTGCCGCCTGCAACGGTCAGCAGCAAGCCTGCGTCCCGCAGTTCGCCCAGAAGTGCCCGAGTGTCGATGCCGTCCTGCAGAACCAGTGCCTGAAGCAGACCCAGGCCCCGCGCCTCGCGTAAGGCGTGGGGATGTTTGGAGGCGAGCGCGGTCAATGCCCGCTGCAGATATTGCCCCTTCTGTTCTGCCGCCTGCACCAGCTTGTCTTGCTCGAGCACATCCAGCACTGCGAGCGCAACGCGACTCGCCAGCGGGTTACCCCCGAACGTCGTGCCGTGGCTGCCGGGCGGAAGCGCCCCCTCCAACTTTTCGACGCACAGCATGGCGCCGATGGGAAACCCGCCGCCCAGCCCTTTCGCCATTGCGATCGCATCGGCTTTCACCCCCGCGTGCTCGAGCGCCAGGAAACGACCCGTGCGCCCGACACCCGTTTGGATCTCGTCAGCAATCAGCATCACCCCCGCCTCATCACACAGCTGCCGCAGCGCCTTCAGAAATTCGGGCGTGCCAGGAACGACGCCGCCTTCGCCCTGAACCGGCTCTACGAGCACGCCGGCCACGTCATCCGAGAGCGCCGCTTTGACGGCCGCCGCGTCGCCGTAGGGCACATGCGTTACCGGACCGAGGGGGCCGAAGCCGTCGCGGTACGCCGCCTGCCCGGTTGCCGCCAAGGCGCCCATCGTGCGGCCATGAAACGACTTCTCGAAGGCGATGATGCGCACCTTCTCAGGTTGACCGTTGCCGAAAAAATAGCGCCGCACGAGTTTCAGGCAGGCTTCGATCGCTTCGGTTCCGGAGTTGCAGAATAGGGCGCGATCCATGCCGGTCGCGCGGCACAGCCTCTGCGCCAGGCGCGTGTTGGGTTCATTGAAGAAGTAGTTGGAAACATGGGCCAACTTGGCTGCTTGATCCGATATGGCCGCGACCCAAGCCGGATGCGCGTGACCCAACGAATTGACCGCGATTCCCGCGGTCATGTCCAAGTACTGCTTGCCGGACATGTCCCAGACGTCACAGCCTTGCCCGTGCGACAGCACCAGCGCAGGCTGGCGGTAGTTCGGGTAGAGGTAGTTGGTACCTAGTTCAACTAGTTCTTGTTCTTCGGTGCTCATCGGGGACCGCTCACCTTAGTGGGCAGTTTTCGCTTTGTGAAACGCCTCAGCTCGCTGACCACGGGCGGCCTGGAACGCTATCGGCCTGTGAGTCAAAGCCGTATCGGCTAGACTGCGGTGCTGTGCTCCTAGGACATCGGAAATGCGTTGGACGGGTGGGTATTTGGGCCAGCTTGTTGGCTCTGTCTGTGGCGGCTGCCTCGTCCGCGCGCGCTCAGGGCCAGCCCGCTTCGGAGCCTGCGGCTGCTGACCAGAACGCTCCAGAGTCGAATCCCACGGAGCCGTCAGCAAACTGCCCCCCAGGATGGTATTGCGAACCTCCGCCCGCCGACGAAGCGACGACCGAGGTGGGGCCAGTGGCGCAGCCTGAGCCTGAGCAACAACCTGGCGCAGCCACGAAAGACGCAGCTGCCGCACCTGCGCAGCCAGCGGATGAGCAGCTCGAGTCGCCTCCGCCCAGCTGGATCGATCTGCGGGCAGAGCCGCCGCCTCCACCCAGGCCGCGTGCTTGGCCCAAGTTTGGTATCAGCGGGCGGCTGTCGGTCGGGCTTTTGGACCACCGCCGTGGGGAAGAGGCCGGGATCGGAGGTTTGGGTTTGAGTCTTCGCTACCGCCCAGCTCGGGCGGTGACGCTCGACTTTGGCTTGGACGCTTTCCACGGCGATGACTACGCCGGCGACGAGCG
>JBNLEN010000057.1:0-35581 GCA_050304975.1 Polyangiaceae bacterium | reverse complement strand
CCGCCTTAAACCTTCTCGCGCGCTCAGCCCCGGCCGGGTCACGCTCGCAACGTAGCAACCGAGGTTCACGCGATGCTCTACAGCTCGAACACGAATCCTGGAGCTGGCCTACGGCAAGATTCGAAACGACACCGGAGCTCTACCTCCTCGCGGAACCTTTTCGCTTAAGATATTTCTCCGTTAGAGTGGGCGCATCATGGAGCTGAGGAGATGAAACGACCGCCGAAGAAAGAACAGCAGAGCCCGGCGACATCGCCGTTGCTGTTCAAAGCCAAAGTTATCGCGACGCGGGAGGTGTTCGAATCTCTGGAGCCCTCACTCGACCCATGCGGTGATGTTGAGCAGCAAGCCGACGGTCGGTGGGTCGTGCCGGCGACGTTGGGGGCAACGCAATTGGAGCCCTTAGTGGCAGCCGGAGCCACGCTGGTGCTAGAAGGCCTTTTCGATCCTCGCTTCCCTCAGGAGTGGGTCATGCCCATCGAGCGCGGTATGGATCAGGCACAACAACTGTTGCGCAGGTTCCAACGGGCGGAAGCTTCACGGGCCGAAGCCTCAGAAGGGGTGGACCCATCCGATGTATAGGTCCTCTGAACTCATCGAGAATACACTGCGTCTCTGGGGGGACGTGTTCATACCAATGACGCATATTCCATTGGAGAACTCGGTCAACGGTCGTCCCATCAGTGCGCTGCGCTTGCGGATTGGCCCAGCCACACAGCGGCGGCGCGTATTATTGATGGCAGGGCTACACGGGCGAGAAGTGCTCAACCCGGACATCTTGATCGATTTTGTGGTGGGCTTGATCAACCACCTAGATACAGATTGGGTGATAGACCGCACGCGTTGGACGGCTGCACTGATACGCATGCTGGCTGAGAGCCTGGATATCTACATCCTACCCAACGCGAACCCCGACGGCCGCGAACGCGCGTTGACCTCAGACTCATTGTGGCGCAAGAACATGCGCTACCACTTCCGCCCCTACCCTGAGACATCTTGCACCGGCACGGACATCAACCGAAATTTCGACTTCTTTCCGTCCACGCGTACGCGCGACAACGCCGGCAATTGGACGAGCTCTGGCTATCACTGCGACCCAACCTACAAGGGGCCGAGCCCATTCTTCGAACCAGAAACGCGCAACGTGCGCACCTTGTTGGAAGCGCACGGGATCGATTTCATGGTGGATCTCCACTCCGCCGGTGAGAAGATCATGTATCCGTGGGGGCACGCGCCGCTACAAACAACAGATCCCAGCCAGAACCTAGCTAGCGTTAGCACTGTCGGTTGGAACATCCTGCCAGATGACGCACCCGACTATCGGGAGTACATGCCGCCGGGTGACTTGAATTGGTTCCAGAAAGCGGGACAACGGATCTCCAACGCGATTCGCGACTGTCGGCCCGATGAGACCGTGACCGTAGACACCGGATTGGGCCGCGTTAGCTACAAGGTTCAACGCAACTACGACGTGATCCCGATTCAGGAGCATTACACGGTGGTGGGCTCATCCGTGGACTACGCGTACGCTCGGCATATCGTGAACCCCGACGCGCGCAAGGTCATGCCATTGGCGATAGAGACTGGAGATGCAGAATTCGGCAATGGCTTTCACCCAGTCCCCAACGCTGCCAAGAAGATCACCGAGGAAATTCATTGTGGGTTGCTGGCGTTCTTGCAGACTTGCGTGTGCGGGGTTGAGCAAATATCGCTACGCGCAGGTCTAGGGTCTCAGGAAATGCGAAGCATGCGCCGGATGCGTGATGAGCGCCTGATGTCGTCGCCCGCAGGGCGAGACTGGATCGAACTGCTGGAGCGGCACCAGCTTGACGTATTGCGTCACCTAAACGCGTCACCCAAGCTGCAAGCCCGTGCAGCAGAGCTGGTCTGTGACGCCAGCGGGCTGCTTGCGCAAGACCAAGAAGTGCCTCAGGCGGTGGCTGAACGGATCCAAGGGTTTCTCAAAGGCTTGCAGGCTGAGCGGCTCTCCGCCGAGCTGTCTGAAGCAGTGCAACTGCTCAGCGTTTGGAGTGCCACCTTGGCCGGGCGTCGGGTGAACGACATCGTTGAGGAGCTGACCAAGCGCTCACCGCGCGAGTGCGCCGGCAGTCCCGATGCCAGCGCCGTTCCAAGTGAATAGCATACATTCCCGGGCACTCCGGAGATTGGCCCGCTGGACTCCGTTGGCACCAACCGGGAACCGCCTCAGCTAGTCTGGCTTGATTGAATGTTGGAGATGCGACCGAGCGCGTCAAACTCAATTCGGATTGCGCCGTCAGTCGTTCGAACCAGCCCCGGTTGTTCGTCAAAGGGTAGCTTCAAGTCGCTGAGAAAGGACCTGACCATTGAGAGATGCTCAACCTCGAAGCTGCTGATGACCTGAGTGAGCGTCGTGCTGATTCTTTGGACCGAAATCGGAGCGAGTGGGACGTTCTTGAGAATAAAGTACAGCGCGCCACCATCGTAAGGCCCGCGATAATAGGGATCTGAGCCTAATAGTCCGCTAGCAATCATGGCGACCTCATGTCCGGACGTGGCGTCCAACGAAAAAGATCTGGCGAAAGCCCGAGCGAGTACGGCGTGTTGGGTGGCGGCGTCCTCCGCCCAAGTTGCCCCCCGTCGTGCACCAACGCTCGGCAACAGCGAAATGAGACTAATCGGCACAACGCGGCGCAAGTCGCTCCTGCGCCACAATCCGCTCAGCGTTCCGAAGATTCACTCCTTCATCGACATCTGGAACCGAACGACGACCTCCGCCTCTCTAACCGGAGGTCGTGGCAAGGACACCCCGCGGTGACTGGCAATCACGCACTGAGTCAGGGCATCGTTGCCCGCCTTGTTCGTCTTGTGTTGTTTCACGTCAGTGACTTCCCCATTTCTGCGGATGCGGAACTGCGACACCACGGTCCCCTCGAATCCGGGATGCGTCTTCAGTTGTTGCTCATAGCAGCGGCGCAACCTACCGTGGTTCTGTCTCATGATGCGCGAGACGACTGCTTCGTAGCCGCCATTTCCTTTTGAGCTTCGCACCTCAACGGAGGTTCGCACGACGGGAGAGGGGGGCCGCGGAGCCGGCTTCGGGATAGCCGGGCGGTGGAAGCTGTGGCCGTAAGTCGCGCCGAAATGCAGGCTGAGCTCGATAGTTTGCGGCGTCAGCGCGGCCTCGGAACCGAGTTGTTCGCGCTCCATTCGGAAACGCCGCAGCTCACGGCGTAGACATTCTCTGAGCGCACCGCCTGGGCCGTCAACTTGCGCGCGTTGCGCAGCGCCATCTGCGCCAACAACCAGCTGCGCGCGGTGCACGACACGTTCAGTGGACTCTGGCGGCTGCGTCGCGTAACAGGCATCCAGCTGCCGGGCAATGTCCAACAAACCGGGGCGCACCAGATCGACCGTCAACGCGCCGGCACGCTCGATGTCCACACCCGCCCCGCGCCCCTCCTCGGGGTAGATGTGATCTCCCAAGTAGTTGTTACGGCACGTGTCGATTTCCTCGGGCGCATCCGTGCCATAGCCAAAGGATCCTGGGCGTTGCTCCGTCTTGCCTGGTTGTTTCGCGGTGCGGGCTTCTTCCATCGCTGCTTTGGCCTTGGCGCGGGCTACTCTTGCGCGCATCGTGGCCGCGTGTTCAGCCTCGGAAAAGACGGCTTGCAGGTGGCTTGCCACGGGGAAGCACTCGCAATCGGGTTTGTAGTAGGCGTAGCCACTGCTGCAGTGGCGTCTGCAAGTCTTACCATTCCACCCGTATCCAGCTTCGCACTTGGCAGCCTTGGCGGCGGGGCGAGCCTCAACAGCGGGCGCGGGGGCTAGCGCGCCTTCTGCGCTGGGCGATCCCGCCTGCGCATCGTTCACCGATGCAGGGGAAGCGGCAGACGTCGCCCGCCCCTTGCCTGAGCCCCCGCAACCAACGCAAGCGCCCGCCAAGACAGTGAACAGAATGTACAGCGCGCGACGAGCGCTGCAACCTTGCAAGAAAGACGCTGATGTTCGGCTAGCGCGCAACGGGGATCTCCTCAAGCGTTTTGGGACTGAGCATCAGAGACTCGCCTGTCTCTCACTGTATTTCCAGGGAATTGGTTGGGGACGTGCCCCTACTCGCGCTCGAGCGTCAGCACCTCACCGGACAGCGCGACCAGTCGCGACCCCACATTTTCCGTCATGCGTCGGAACTGGTCAGCGCCTTGGGGGCAGAGCCTCGGTCTCGACTGCGGCACTGGATGTCTCGTCCTCCACGACCAACTTCAGTCCGACCGCAGAAACGACGACTAGGCAACGACCCATGGCTTTCTTGTTGGTGCTATGACGTACAGTTTAGGCGCAGTGCCACTGCCGTGGCTGAGTACGGGGTTGGGGCTGTCGTTTTGGTCGGGGGACTCCGAAACCGAACGACGCGATTCCAGATCCCCGATTACGGAGCGCTTTGATAGCTCGTTCTCCGATTTGGCTTTGGCGCCGTATGTGGATGTCATGCTGTCTGCGGATCCACACTTTGTTCCCTATGTCTCACTAGAGGCGGACTTCGGCTATTCGGTGCGCGACGAGCGTTCCAACCGCTTTTCGCGATTCTCACTCGGTCTCGGGATGCGCTACTTCGCCTTCAAACAGCTGAGCCTCGAGGGGCAAGTTGCCGGCTACTACACATTGGGCAATGCCAATTATCTGAGTACACAGCTTGACTCTTCAATTCGGGCGGAGCGCTGCGGCTGGGTCTCAGTGTGTGGTTCGGGGCGCGGCGAGGAAGCGGCCGCACCGACCACCAACAGGAACCCGCAATGGCCGGCAGAACCTTGGGAGCCCGAGTCCGAGGCACGCGTCAGCAGTAGCTGTAGTCTCCGCCTAGCGCCGATTTGCCCCGCCTAGCGCCGATTTGCCCCGCCTAGCGGGGCCTCTTGGCTAGTACGGCATTCCCGGGACGTTCAGGTCGACTTTGAACAACTTGGGATTGGTGTCCAGCGAAGTGATGTACAGCGTCTTTCGTTCGGGTCCGCCAAAGGCCACGTTGGTCGCGGCCTGGGCTCCTTCGATCATGAGTGTACCGACGTCTGCCCCGGAGCTGTCCACCACGCTCACCTGGCCGTTGTTCGTCACGTATAGGTTGCCAGCACAGTCGAGCACCATGCCGTCGCCCGAGAACACGTTGGCAAACTGAGCTCCGGCGCCAATGCTACCATCCGCCATGACCGGGTAGCTCATGACTGCGCCTTGTCCTGAGAGATAGAGAGTATTCTCGTCCAGTGACAAGGTCACGCCGTTCGGCTGTTGGGCATCGTCGATGATCGAGGTCACCGCTCCAGCTGGGTCAATTCGATAAACCCGAGTCTGAGCTTGCGGGGCAGGGTTGGGCGCCTGGTAGTTCGGGTCGGTGAAGTAGATGTTGCCATCGGAGCGCACGGTCAAGTCATTGGGCGAATTGAACCGCGCGTCCATGTGCATGGCAGCCACAGGGGTGAACATGCCGTCGGCCACGTTGAGGCGCGAGATGCTGCCGTCGAAATGTCGCGCGACCAAGAGCTGCCCATCCAGACCGATCGCCAGGCCATTGGCAGCGGCCGAGTCGACCACGATTTCGGGTGCCTGATCTGGAACCAACTTCAGGATCCGACCGGGCGGAGGCTGACCATCATTCGACGCGATGTGCGTGAAGTACAGCGCGCCTTCGTACCATACCGGACCTTCCAAGATGGAAAACCCTTCACCGTAGCCATCCGCCGCCGGCACGCCCTGAACTTGCTGCACCTGAGCGCCGCTCAGATCAAGCGTTCCCGCGTCTGCCGGACAGGAACTCGTCGGCGGATCGGGCATGTCCATACCCCCACTTCCGCCAGCAGCTCCGCCAACGCCACCTGCGCCGCCGCCTGTGCCTCCGGCGCCCCCAGCTCCGCCTCCCGGCTCGACAGTACCCCCCGTTGGGAAGGGGTCGCCTCCGCCGATTGGTGCTTGCCCGCCATTACCGGGCGGCATGCCGCCGACGCTACCTCCGACGCCATCCCCGGGATTGCCGCCTGTTGCGGCTCCGCCAGTTTGTGCGCCAGCGGCGTCTCCGGCAGGTGGCTCCGATGCAGGATCGGAACAGGCAGTGAACAACAGAGCGAGCGAACTCGCGGCAAGCCAGAGGGTTTCGGTCTTCACGCGCATTCAGTAGCATGCGCTGCGAGCGGCGTCGTCGGAACGTTCCCGAGCGCGACGGCTGTATGGTACACGGCGCTCAATCCGATCGCACCGTGGCCCGGGAATGCCGCCACGCGGACATCGCTTCCATCGCGGCTAGACAAGTGCGAGCGAAAAATGCCGGTAGATCGCCAAAACTTGATCCCCAAAACGACGCTGTTGGTCGAGCTAGCCTACGATGGCCGCGCTTTTCACGGCGTGCAACCACAGCCGGGTTTGCGCACGGTGGGCGGGGCGTTGCGCGAACGAGTGCACGCTCACTTCGCACAATCGCCCTCAGCACTGACTTTCGCAGCTCGCACGGATGCCGGAGTCAGTGCGAAGCAAAACTTTGCCACCTTCCGGCTGCGACATACCCCAGAGCTGGACACCCAACTCCAGTCCTTCTGTGAGGGCTCAGAAACAAGCTCCGGATTGCCGTCCGCAGGATTGCACATTCGCCAAATCCAACCTGTTTCGAGAAAAGTAAACGCGCGCAACTCGAGCACGGGAAAACTGTACAGCTACCGAATCGTCGACACCCCCGCGGGGCTAAGCTCTCTGAGCGAAACCTCGGAAGACGGGCCAGCCTGGCATATCGCCGTGCCGCTGGACGTTGCGCGCATGCAACAAGCGGCTCGCGAACTCGTGGGGCAGCATGACTTCTCCTCCTTCCGCGCTCGTGGCTGCAGTGCCAAGTCGCCACACAAGATATTGCGAAGCATCAGTGTCGAACGGCGCGGGCACGGCGTGCTGCTCGAGCTGGAAGGCGACAACTTTTTGCGCAAGATGGTACGTATCATCTGCGGAACGCTGGCAGAAGCGGGCGCCGGCCTGCGCTCTCCGCAAAGTATGGCGGAAGTGTTGGCCTGCCGCTCTCGGCGAGCCGCTGGTTTGACCGCACCCGCCCAAGGCCTGACCCTGATGCGGGTGGACTTGAAACGTCCGTAGCGGCCACTGAGGGTCAGCCGCTACGGGATGGTGAAGCGCTGGTCCACAGTCTTGGCTTTGCCTTTGAATGCAGGCACGGACGCTTTCATGAAGATCTGGCTGATGCACTCAGCCGGCGACTTGGATGCGAACTTCTTGGTCATCACCGTGGCCGAAGAGACCTTGCCCGAGGGCTGGATCCGCACCCGAATGGTGCCGGTGCCTTCGGGACCTCCTGTGCTCAGGCAGCCCTTGGCCTGAGTCGCCGCCTGAGCCATGGCCTGGCGCGCCGCTGCTTTGTTGAACGCCTGAGCTCCCGCGGTCCCGTCAGCCAATGCTTGGGCCATCGCGGCGGCTATGTCCCCGGAAGGCTCTCCTTCCGCGCCGTCGTCGATGAACTCCGCGGGTTCTTCGCCGGTGGTTGGAGGTTCCTCAGCCGGCACGTCCGGGGAGGCTGGCTGTGGGGCAGCGGCTTGCTCTGCCGGGGCCGCCGCCGCCCCGTCACTCGCAGCGCGGGCCGCATCCAAATCGTAGTCCTGAGTCGGCAACCCTTCCAAAGACGGCTTTGACTCCCCACCAAAAGTGAACGCTCCAATCGCAGCAAATACCCCAAACGCCGCGACCACGATGATCAAACGTGTCTTCTTCTCGCCAGCGTCCGCGTCTGGCCAATCCCCCGCCAGTGACGGTGAGGCAGCCAGGGCAGCAGCACGCGCTTTGGCCACGGGCACCTCCGCCACGGTCTTGGGCGCCTTAGCCGGCGGTGGATCCTGGGGCGCGGTATCTTGGGACGCGGTCACTTGGGGAGCAGGAGCGGGCGACAAAGCTCGAGCCCGATCGCTCGGGAGCGCTTGCTGGCGAAGCTGGTCAACCGAAGCGCTTTCGTACACCTGGGTCGCGTCGCTATCGTAGCTTGGTGCAACGGGAGTTGGCTTGGAAGCTGGACGCTGAGGCGGGCGAGCTGGTGCGGGCGGTGGCGCGGGTAAGCTCGGTGCGGGCAAGCGACCGCGGGCTGGTGGCTTTGCCACCCGCGGGAGCGTGGGCTTCACATTCCGAGGCGCTGAACCGAGCGCGCCGAATACGTGCTTGAGTTCGGGCACGCCGGCTAGCGGAGTCCAATCGTCCAAGCCGTCGTACCAGACCAATGTCTCCTCAGACAATTCGCCCGCACGGCAGCGCTCGATCACTTCGGCGGCGCTGAGCGACTGCTTGGTCTTGCCGTCTTCGCTGACGAACCACTCGTCAGGGGGCTCCTCTTCTGAGGCTTCAGCGTCCATGCCCAAGGCCGCGCGAGCCTCGTCCAACATGCCTTCGTCATAGACGGTGGTGGCCGCGTCATCGTCCCACTCGCTTGCGATATCGTCGTCTCGATCGTTCATTTGATTCCGGAGGCAGCTGATAACCTCTGCAGATTAACAACCAGCTGGACCTAACAAGTTAGCAAAACCGTAGCCCGACGCAGCAGTGATAGGCATCCTCTAAGTGAGATGAGCGAGTGAGAACGGAGAACGAGAAGCCCACAATTCAACTCGCCTACTTGAGCCATCTCATTTCTGCCAGCCGGTGCGCTGAATGCTTGACAGACTCACGCGCTTCGATGGCGAGCAGCTGAGTTCTGGCAATTCGCGGACCGGATCTGCTGATTCATTATCGAACAACGCGGTTGTCGCGCAGTTTTCGCGGGCTCAGCGACAATGTGGGATGCGTGCAGGCCACCAACGACGACGCAAGACCCACGGAAAATTCCGTTCACAGCTCAGGAGGCCTACCAGCGGCCCAACAGCCCCAGGATGCCCGCGCCTGCGCTTCGCCTTTCTTTGCCCAGCAACTTGAAGCGATTCCGCGGTACTCAGATGATGCGTCGGTATTGAACCAACGGAGATCTGAACATGAGCCAAATGCAGCCCCCTTTGGGCAGCGTACCTGACTTCAGCGCCAAGAAACCCGGCGTCCTTCCATGGATAGTCGCGGGCGTTGCCGCGGTGGCAGCGTTGGCCTTGTTGTTCGCGGGGCTACTTCCCGCTCAAGCCGAACGTGATCAAGCCAAGCAAGAGCTGGCCGAGGTGCAGCAGCAGGTCGAACAGAGCCAGGCAAAACTGAAAGAGGCACTCAAAGACAACGAATCCCTCGCGCAAGAACAGGACAAGACGAAAGGCGAGCTCAAGTCGGCCCTGGAGGAAAAAGAGGCGGCGCTCAAGGCCCTGAAGGAAGCGCAGACAGAGCTCGAAGGAACGCTGCAGGAGCAGATCACCGCAGGTGACGTGCTGATCAAAGAGGAAAATGGGCAGTTGGTCGTGGACGTCTCCGACAAGCTGTTGTTCGACAAAGGCGAAGCGGAAATCAACGACAAGGGCAAAGAGCTGCTGATGCAAGTTGCCCGGAGCATGAACAAGCTTCCGCGAAAACAGGTATTCCAGGTTGGAGGCCACACTGACAGCCAACGCGTGCGTTCCAAAGACCTGGTCGAGAAGTATCCAACCAATTGGGAGCTTTCGACGGCTCGCGCCAACAACGTCGTGCGCTACCTGCAGGAGCATGGCAAAGTCGCCGGCAACCGCCTGGTAGCGGCCGGATTTGCCCAGTTTCGACCGGTCGCGACCAACAATACGCAAACAGGCCGAGCCAAAAACCGACGCATCGAAATCGTGCTGTTGGCTCCCCCAAAGAAGTGAACCCAGCCTCCCGATACATCGGGAGGCCCCTGCCTCATCAAGGGACCCGCACTGGAATGCGCGTCTGGAGCCGCACCTCGTCGAGCGTGATGTTCACTCGATAGGCAAGCAGTTCCACGCCGGAGTCCAGCGCCGCACGCAGTGCACGCCCATATTCGGGATCGATGGCATCCGCCGGTTCGACGGAAGTTGCATCTTCCCGGCTCGCGCAAAACAGCATCACAGCTCGCTCACCGGCCTTTGCCAGCTCCGCCAAGTGCTGCAGGTGTTTGGTGCCGCGCTTGGTGACCGAGTCAGGGAACGCACTGCGGCCGTTTCCCATATCCAGCGTCACGTTCTTCACTTCGACGTAGCATTTGCCAGGACCGGAGAGCAGAAAGTCAAATCGCGACTCGCCGTATGTCACTTCTCTGCGCAGCAGGGAATACTGCGCAAGTTCGCGAACGATTCCCTGTTTCAAGCCCTCCGCCACGATGTCATTCGCGCGCGCGGGATTGACGAAAACCCTCGAACCGTCGAGCTCAATCAGCTCCCAAGTGAACCTCAACTTTCGCTTAGGATTGTCCGCGGGCGAGAGCCAAACCTTACAGCCCTCCTTTAAACATGACTTCATTGAGCCGGGATTGGCGCAATGAGCTACGACGACACTCCCATCCTGCAGTTGCACGTCCACGAAAAAGCGTTTGTACCGCTGTAGCAAAACGCCTTGAATTAGCTGCCCCGAAAATCTCACCGCAGGCTCCTAAACGCGGGTCGCCGAAAAAAACAGGCGATATCGCCCGCAGACCGCTGGTTTGCCCACAGCATCACACAGTCAGAGCAAACAAACGTGCGAGTGCTACATCTGCACGCTGGCACAGCGCCAGTATTCTCACCCATGCGAGCTAGTTGCCTCCGCGTCGAGCATCTCCTGCGGATGTAAAATTGTTGCATCACCCCGAGGGTCGTGAAACGGCGCCATTGACCTACCGGTGGCTACATTGCCCGGTCACCAGCCGCATGGTCAACTCCGGACATGCGCCAACTACTTTCGTCCGGACATTGCGGCCTATTGATCTCCGGCATGGCTGCATCGCTGGCCAGTCTTTCACTGTTGGTTGGCTGCGTCGGCTCGATTGAAGGAGGAGCGCCGGAGTCGGAAGACGGGACCTCAGGTCCCGGTGGCAAGAATCCTTCGGACACCAGCGCCCTGTGCGACTCGGCCGACGAAGGCTGTGAAAGCGCCGTTCCAGGAGCGGTGGCCGGGGAGGCCCCAGCTCCCCTCAGCCGCTTTGCCAGACTGACCCATCGGGAGTGGCAAAACTCGGTGCGGGATCTGTTGGCCCTAGACGATCTGGAAGACTTTTCCGGCACCTTCCGCTCCGATCCGTCACAGCAGGGTTACTTGTTCGACAACGATGCCAATTCACTCTTGGTCGACGAAGCGCTGTGGCAAGCCTATCAGCGAGCCGCCACACAGATCGCCGCCTACGTGGTCGAAGATCCGGCGCGCTTGGAAGTCATCGCGCCGGAGGCCGAAGATGACCAAGCTCGGACCGAACAATTCATTCAAACCCTCGGTGCTCGCGCGCACCGCCGTCCACTCACCGACCAGCAAATCGAGGTGTACCAGGATCTGCATGCGCTCGGGCCCGAGTTCTTCCCCGAACTCTCCGACTTCGAGGCTGGCGCTCAGCTGGTGCTCGAAGCCATGCTGCAGTCACCTTACTTCTTGTACCGCGTCGAAATGAGCGACGAGATACAGGGCGGTCTCATCAAGTTGGACTCGTTCGAAGTAGCGTCACGCTTGTCGTACACGCTGTGGGACACCATGCCGGATGAAGAGTTGTTCGAAGCAGCGGTTTCCGATGAGCTCTTGGATGCGGACAAGGTCGCTGAGCACGCCAGGCGCATGCTCGAAGACGAACGCGCAGCACCGGTGCTCTCCAGCTTTCACCACCAGCTGTTCGAGCTGGAGCGCTACCAGAACATCTTGAATGAACCGAGCGGCTTACCGGAACTCGCCGAAGAAGAAAACCATCGCTTCGTCGAACACATCGTGTTCGAGACGGAAGGCTCACTGACTGATTTGCTCACTTCCACCGAAACCTATGCCAACGCCACGCTGGCCGAGCTCTACGGCCTCGAGGGCGACTTCAGCGACGAGTTCGAACTGGTTCAGCTCGATGCTGAAGAACGCCGCGGGCTTCTGACGCAGATTGGATTCTTGGCCTCCAACGCCAACTCCGGGGTGCCGGATCCGATCCACCGGGGAGTGTTTCTGTCGCGCCGACTGGGTTGCGTCGAAATCCCCGTACCGCCAGGCGAAATCCCGCCTCTGCCGGCCGCGGATGGACGCACCAATCGCGAAACCGTCGAAGCGCACACCGAAAAAGAAGGCACCACCTGCATCGCCTGCCACGGCACCTTCATCAACCCCTTCGGGTTTCCTTTTGAATACTACGATGGTCTCGGACGCTACCGAACGGAAGACAATGGCCAGCCTGTTGACGGCGAAACTGAACCCACCATCGGAGACGAGGTTTTCGAGGTCTCAAACGGAATCGAGCTGGCGGATGCTTTCGCCTCCAGCCTGCAGGTTCACGAGTGTTATGCCAGCCACTGGCTCCAATTCGCCTTCGGGCGCAACGCCGCCGACGAAGACGAGCCTTTGGTTGCGCGCCTGGGCCTGAGTTCGAAGGACGCCGGCATGAGCGTCCAAGCGCTGATCGTCGAGCTCGTTTCGAGCCAACCCTTTTTGACCCGCAGCACGGAGGACGCCAAATGAGAAACCGGAACCCACGAGTGACTCGCCGTATCGTCTTGCGGGGACTTGGCGGCGTTGCGCTTGGCTTGCCGCTGTTGGAAAGCTGGCCACGAAAGAGTCTGGGCCAAGCCCAGGCCGCGCCAGGAGATCCGGAGCCTTACGCGATCTTCTTCCGTCAGGGTGCTGGCATCGCTTGCGAACAGCGCACAGACGTCGGTTCGGAGCCGGAGCGATTTTGGCCGCGTCAAGCGGGCACACTAGACGACCAGAACGTGGCCGACCGCGCCTTGGACGAACTAGGCCCCTACCTCTCCCGCACACTGCTGCTAAAAGTAAACAAGAACAACTTTAGCGAGTACGCGGACGGACATGCGAACGGGGCTCAGCAGAGCTTGACTGGCCGCGGCCCCACCGCGGACACCTCAGGCAACTCAGGCAAGACAGAGGCCGATGGGGAATCTCTGGACCATCGCATCGGCGCCGAGCTGAACCCCGATGGGCGGGACTCCCTGTATCTCTACACCGGACCCGACGGGGGCTGGTTGGGCGGGGCCTGCTTGTCCTACCGTTCCTCAGGCCAGCGCCGGGCGGCTCAGCGCAATCCCTTCAATGCCTATCAATCGATCACCGGAGGTGCAGGTGGCTTGTCTCCCGAGGTCGCGGAGTTGCTGGCCAAGAAGCAGAAGAGCGTCAACGATGTGGTACGTCAGCAGCTCGACGAATTGATGAATAGCCCCGTGACCAGCTCGGCGGATCGCGAGCGACTGGACCTTCACTTCACCGCCGTTCGCGAGCTGGAAGTAGCACTCTCCTGCCAACTGAGTGCGGATCAAGAAGCCATGCTCGAGAGCGGCAGCTCAGTATTCGACAGCGTCGAGCATGATGACGTGGTTGCCACCACTCGCCTGCACGCCGAAGTGGCCGCGCTGGCGGTGGCATGCGGTCATACGCGGTCAGTCACGATTCAGCTGGGCACCGGCAACTCCGGCATGGTGCGTTTTCGCAACCCCGACACAAATGAGTTGATGGACAACTATCACTACATCTCCCATCGCATTCAGTCTCACGGGGGTGAAGGCACTCTGATCCAAGGCTCGGATCTGCTACACCATTATATTGACCGCTACCACGCACAGATGTTCCGTCATCTGCTGGACAAGCTGGACGCGTACTCCACCCCCAACGGAGCCCCTCTATTGGATCATGGGGTTTCCATCTGGTTCAATGACAACGGCAATGGTCCGGGGCATAGCGTGAAGAACGTGCCCTACGCACTAGTCGGCAGTTGCGGCGGCGTCTTAAAGCAGGGGCAGTACTTGGAGCTGGATGGAGAAGAGAATCTCTGCCAGGTTCTGAACACGATTGGAACGGCGGTCGGGCTCACCAGCGGCGACGGCGACGCAATGGAAGACTTTGGTGACCCGGCCATGGCGGGCGGCGTGCGCTCTGAAATGCTGGCTTGACACCACCCGCCGCCAAGCGCGCAAACCTTACGGGGTGCGACCAGCACAACGTCGAACAGAAGCAATAGTTGCGGCTGCCCCCAGCTAGGCGAAAGCTTTGCCGGAGCTCAACCCCACTTTCGCGCGGCGGAGCCGGCTTGCTTTCGGCATACTGAGTCTGGAGTGAACGACCCCGTCGTTCCGACAATCTATCGTTTGTGGGGGGCGTGGCGAATATGAACAAGTCCAGCATGATCCGCGTTAGCCACCGGCGCACCTTGATAGGTGCGACGGAAGAACAGGTGACAGCCTACCTGCGCTGTCCCACGAATGGGGGCATGGTGGAGCTGGAGCAATGCTTCGAGTGCGGGCAGAACGCGGGACTCATCGTCGACTCGGACGGAGCGCAGTCGGGTCGACTGCGGGCTCGCTGTAGCGCTGCCTGCGTGGGACCGAGTGCCCTCGGTGCCAAGGTGGATCCGGGGCGCGTGCTGCTGACGCCCGTCGCGCGTGTGATGCGTGCCGACCTGACATGCTTCAGTGCCAACGTTCCCCTGTCCAGAGTCCGCGAGGCACTGGTCGACGGCGGTTTTTCGGGAGCGCCGGTTGTGGACGCTGAGGGGCATCCGATCGGCGTCATATCACTGACCGATTTGGTCAGAGCTGGCTCCGCCAGCGACGACCAACCGGTTGAACAGCTGATGACACCCGTGGTTTGCACCTTGCCCGAAACCGCTGAACTCGCGCGTGCGGCTGCGGTGATGGCATTCGAGGGAATTCACCGGGTGCTGATCGTATCCAGCACGCGCCGGGTCGTCGGTATCGTCACCGCGCTGGACGTGATGCACGCCCTAGCGCAATCCGCGGGCTTCATGGTGCCCGAAGATCTGCGACTCAAAAAGCAGAAAAGCGCCGAGCGGCGGAGTTGACCATGGTACCGTTTGGTCCGGCGATGGACCTCGGACAGTTTGAGAGCATGAAGCAGTACGTCGGCTTCGATGATGCCGCCGCCGCTCGCTTACGCGAGTTTCACCCGATTGCCGAGCCGGCCTTTCCCGAGGTCGTTGACGACTTCTACGAGGCCATCACGCAACATCCGGACGCTAGCGCCGCGATCACCGGCGGCGAGGCTCAAGTGCAACGCCTGAAGAGCACGCTCATCGAGTGGTTGCACAGCCTGATGCTCGGCCCTCACGATCAGGCCTACTTGCAGGCACATTCACGAATTGGCCGCGTGCACGTACGCATCAACTTGCCGCAGCAGTTCATGTTCACGGCGATGAATCGCATACGGCTGGGTCTGACCAACGTCGCCCGCGCTCAGCTGCCCGAAGAAGGGCAGTTGCGCGTCGAGACGATCCAGGCGTTGGAGCGCATCCTGGATCTGGAACTGGCGATCATGCTGGACACCTACCGCCAAGACTGGATGGAGCGGGTGCGCGTCAACGAGCGCCTCGCCACGATTGGACAGCTGGCAGCGAGCATTGGGCATGAGTTGCGCAATCCGCTGGGCATCGTGCAGTCATCACTCTTCCTGATGAATCAGCGCATGAAGAAATTGGAGATCGATGACTCAGTGCTGCGCAAGCACCATCATCGCATCGACGCCCAGGTGGACGCTTGCAGTCGAACCATCTCGTCGCTCCTGGAGATGACCCGAGACGCGCCCCCGCGCAAGACTCGCTTGAGGTTGTTTGACGTGGTGGAATCTTCTTTGGCGGCGCTGCAAATACCCCCCGGGATCCAGCACCGCGTTGATGTTCCGGTCGACGTGGAAGTCGTGGCGGACGGCACTCAACTGACGCAGGTTCTGACCAACTTGGTGAACAATTCCATCCAGGCGTTGGGCGAAACTGGTCAACTCCAAGTGCAAGGCCGAGCGCTGGAGTCGGGCGTCGAAATCCTGGTCAGCGACGATGGTCCCGGGATCCGGGATGAGGTGCGCGACAAGGTATTTGACGTGCTGTTTACCACCCGAGCCCACGGCACCGGCCTGGGCCTCGCGCTGTGCCGTAAGATTGTCCAGGCCCACGGCGGGGAGCTACAGCTGGTGAGCACCGAATCTGGCGCTTGTTTCAGAATTTGGCTGCCATAGCCCGGTCGAGCTGGTTAGTATCCCGGGCAGCATGACCCGCGTGCTGCTCGTCGAAGACAACGCTGAACTCGCCGAAAACCTGATCGAAATCTTGGGGGCTGAGGGCCAAGAAGCGATCTGGGTGGAAACTGCCGAAGAGGCTTTGGCGGCTGTCCGAGAAGAAGCGTTCGCCGGCATCCTCACTGATCTGCGCTTGCCCGGCATCAGCGGCTTGGAAATGCTCGCACAACTGCGCCGAACGGGTGACGCAACCCCGTTGGTCCTGATGACGGCCTACGCCGATGCTAGAGCCACGCAAGAAGCGGAGGAGCTAGGGGCGTTGGACGTGATGTTCAAGCCTGTAGATCTCGCACAACTGGCGAGCGTCGTCGGCGAGTTCTCCAATCCAGACCCATGCGTGCTGCTGGTCGATGACAATCGTGAGCTCGCGGATAATCTCGCAGAAGCGCTCGGGCAGCACGGGTTTCACACAACCGTCGTCGGCTCGGTGGAGCAGGCATTGGCACTACGCAAGCTCCCGAAAGTCGCCCTGGTGGACCTACGCCTACCAGATGGTAATGGGATCTCCGTGGCTCAACGCCTCGCCGCCCGCGACCCCCGCGTTGCAGTCATCCTGATGTCCGGATTCCTACAGGATCTGAATGATCGCGACATGCCACATCAGATGCAAAGCATGAAGCGCGCGCTACCGAAACCGGTCCGCGTCGAAGATGTCGTACAGGCTGTGGAAGACGCGGTCGCTTCGACCGTCAAAGGTGCCAGCGGGGCGTAGGAGTTCCGCAATGGCACCGCGCTGCGCCGAAGCGCGAAAAGCCTGCGCCCTCAGGTTGGGCTGACGCAAATCTTGGGTAGCGTCCGGTATGGCGGGAGCATTCCAGCTGTACAAAAAGCGGCATGCGTCTTGCTCTAGCGCGCCGCATGTCAACGAGCAGTGCGCCGGGAGAGCGCCTTGAAACCTTCTCTTACGACGACGCGGTCGTGCGCAAATTCGCCGCCGCCACGATCATCTGGGGACTCGTCGCCACACTGGTTGGATTGATCCTCGCCGTGCAGCTAGTCGTGCCCGCGTTGAGCTTCGACCAGCCCTACCTCACCTTCGGCAGGCTCCGCCCGCTACACACGAACGCGGCGATTTTTGCGTTCGCCGGAAACGGCATCTTCGCCGCCATCTACTATTCCAGCCAGCGGCTGCTCAAAGCTCGCATGTTCAGCGACGGACTCAGCCAATTCCACTTCTGGGGATGGCAGGCCATCATCGTCGCTGCAGCAGTAACGCTACCCCTCGGGATCACCCAATCCAAAGAGTATGCCGAGCTCGAATGGCCCGTCGATCTAGCGATCGCCGTGGTGTGGGTCGCTTTCGCGATCAACCTGTTTGGGACCATCGCCCGACGACGCGAGCGTCACATCTACGTGGCGATTTGGTTCTACATCGCGACGGTGATCACCGTCGCGATCCTGCACATCTTCAACAACCTGGTGATCCCCGCCGGGTTGTTCAAGAGCTACAGCATCTATGCCGGGGTTCAAGACGCCTTTATGCAGTGGTGGTACGGACACAACGCGGTGGCGTTCTTCCTGACCACTCCATTCTTGGGTTTGATGTATTACTTCTTACCCAAGGCAGCAAACCGCCCCGTCTTCTCATACAAGCTTTCGATCCTGCACTTTTGGTCCTTGGTGTTTATCTACATCTGGGCGGGACCACACCATCTGCACTACACCGCGCTGCCTGAATGGGCCTCAACCCTGGGCATGCTATTCAGCGTGATGCTGTGGATGCCCTCTTGGGGTGGCATGATCAACGGACTATTCACGCTTCGAGGTGCCTGGCACAAGGTCGCTGAGGATCCAGTGCTCAAGTTCTTCGTAGTCGGCATCACCTTCTACGGCATGAGTACCTTCGAAGGCCCAATGCTGTCGATCAAGAGCGTCAACGCGCTCTCTCACTATACGGATTGGACCATCGCCCATGTTCACGCTGGCGCTTTGGGCTGGAACGGCTTCATGACCTTCGGCCTGCTGTATTGGCTGACACCAAAGCTATTCCAGACAGAGTTATGGTCCAAGCGCCTGGCGTCCATTCACTTCTGGGTCGGCACCCTGGGCATCTTGTTCTACATCGTGAGCATGTACGCCGCAGGCGTCACGCAGGGCTTGATGTGGCGCGCTTTCGACGAGAGCGGCAGACTGGCCTACCCGGACTTCGTCGAAACAGTCGTGCGCATCGTCCCCATGTATTGGGTGCGCGCGCTAGGTGGCGCCATGTTCGTATCCGGTGTGGTCCTGTGCTTGGTCAACATGTTCATGACTTGGAAGCACCGACCCGAGACCTACGCCGAAGACAAACACCAGGCGCCAGCGCTGCAGCCCTATGAGGGCGAAGATCCGAGGGTCGTGATCCCACGCCACCCGCACATGGCGGAGTTCGGCTACTACTGGCAATACTTCGTCAAAGCTTCCTGGCACCGCGTGTGGGAACGCAAACCGCTCAAATTCACGCTTTGGGTGACTGCCAGCGTGATCATCGCTTCACTCTTCGAGATCATTCCTACCTTCTTGATCCGCTCCAACGTGCCCAGCATCGCCAGCGTGGAGCCGTACACGCCCCTAGAGCTGGTGGGACGCGACATCTACATCGAGGAAGGCTGCTACAACTGTCACTCGCAGATGATTCGACCCATCCGCGCCGAGACCGAGCGCTACGGCGAGTACAGTAAGCCGGGTGAATTCGTCTATGACCATCCGTTTCAATGGGGCTCGCGCCGCATTGGGCCCGACCTGCATCGCGTCGGAGCACGCTATTCCCACCTGTGGCACGTGCGTCATATGAACAACCCTCGTTCCACAACGCCGCAGTCGGTGATGCCGGCCTATCCATGGCTCTTGACGGACGACTTGGATTTCAGCGTGGTACAACCGCGCGTGGACGTGATGGCCATGCTTGGCGTGCCTTACGGTGACGCACTCGAGAACGCAGAAAAGATGGCGCGCGCGCAGGCTGCCACCATTGGTCAACAAATCGTCGAGCAAGAGGGCCCCGCCGGGCTCGAGAACAAACAGATCGTAGCGCTGATCGCCTATCTGCAGCGCCTCGGAACGGACATCTTCAAGACCCCAGAGCCAGCCACGGACGGCAAGGCTCCAGTCGCCCTAAAGGAGGAACCCCATGCGGCTGAGTGACATCATGAGCTCCATGCAGCTGGAGTCGTACGCGGAGGTAGCCCTCCTCATATTCTTGTGTGCCTTCTTCGCCATCGTCGTCCGGCTGGTGTTCTTCAGCAAGAAGAAAGACATGGATGACGCAGCCCGTATTCCCCTCGAAGACGAGCCCGTCAACGCCAGGACCTCCGACCCCCACAAGCACCTCAAGAACACCGGGAGCGACACGCTCGGGAGTGAGACATGAGCGACGACCAAAAGAACGTGGACAAAGACGCGGAAGCCATCAACCGCGACCTGCTACTGAACCACGAGTATGACGGCATTCTCGAGTACGACAACCCGATGCCAAAGTGGTGGAAGTGGATCTTCTGGCTGAGCTTCTACTTCTCGATCGTCTACTTCGCGCACTATCACTTGACTGGCAACGGTGACTCGGTTCAGGAAACCTACGAGCTAGCGATGGCTGAGGCCCGCGAAGCCGAAGCCGCCCAGGCGCTCGGCGGAGAGGTGAGTGAGCAGGCGCTCGCGAAGCTGCTGCGCAACGAAAGCATGATGACGGACGCCAAGAAGCTCTTCGTGTTGCGCTGCGCCCAGTGCCACGGCAACAACGCAGAAGGCAAAATTGGTCCAAACCTAACTGATGATCGCTGGCTCCATGGCGACGCCAGCTTGATGAGCATATTCCAAATCATCAGCGACGGCGTTCAGACCAAAGGCATGCCGCCATGGAAGCGCCAACTGCGCGAAATCGAGCGAGCCAAACTCGCAGCCTACGTGGGATCCGTCCGCGACACCAACGTTCCAGGTAAAGCCCCCGAAGGCAAACAGCTCGAGACGCCTCCGCTTCCAGCAGTTGAAGCCTCGGTGTCTGCCGAACACGACAAGAACGGCGAAACCAACGCGCAAGCGCCGACCGAATAACCTTCCCATGAACAGTCACCTCGACAGCAACCCCCACTCCGCGTCCCCCCCGCCAGCCTCCGGCAGGGTACTACCGACCTTGAACGAGGACGGCACACGGCGCTGGATACGTCCGAAGTTGTACTCGGGGCGTTATCACCGAGCGCGAGTCTGGGTGGCGTGGGGGTTGATCCTGCTGTTCGCACTGGTGCCTTTCATCCGAGTTGGCGGCAAACCCATCGTCTTGTTGGACATCCCACGACGCGAATTCCATCTATTCGGCGCGACCTTCCTCCCAACAGATGGCGTGCTACTGATGTTGCTGCTTCTGAGCGCCTTCGTGGCTATCTTCCTCATCACCGCGCTCTTGGGTCGCGTTTGGTGCGGTTGGGCGTGTCCGCAAACCGTTTACATGGAGTTCTTGTTTCGCCCGATTGAACGCTGGCTGGAGGGCTCGCCTGGGCAACAGCGTAAGTTGGACCGGGAAGGGCCCAACGCTCGGCGCATTCTCAAGTTCGGAATCTACGCGCTGTTAGCGGTGTTCGTGGCCAATGTTTTCTTGGCCTATTTCGTCGGCGTCGACCGACTTCGGCTCTGGGTCACCCAGTCCCCGTTTGAGCACCCTACCCCGTTCATCGTCGTGGCGTTCACCTCGGCGCTAGTATTTTTTGACTTCGCGTACTTCCGCGAGCAGATGTGCACGGTGATCTGCCCCTACGCGCGGCTGCAATCGGTCATGCTCGACAAGAGATCGTTGATCGTCGGCTACGACGAAAGCCGAGGTGAGCCGCGTGGACGCGGGCGCAACACCGGTGGTGACTGCATCGACTGTAAGGCCTGTGTGATAGCCTGCCCGACTGGGATTGACATCCGGAATGGGCTGCAGCTGGAGTGTATCGCATGCGCACAATGCGTGGATGCCTGCGACGGCGTGATGACCAAGTTGAAGAAGCCAACCGGGCTCATCCGCTACGCCAGCCAACGTTGGTTCGAAAGCAAGCGCTCTGGATCCCTGATACGTCCGCGCGTCGTGATCTACCCGGTGGTGTTGGTGCTGTTGCTCTCCGGACTGCTGTTCTTTGGCAGCGGGCGACAAACCGCTGAGGTTACGGTGCTGCGCGGCATCGGAGAACCTTTCGCCGTGCAACAAAACGAAGCCGGCAGCACGCTGGTGCGCAATCAGCTGCGAATCAAGATCCGCAACCGGGGCGAGCAAGCCGCACTCTACCATCTCAGTTTGCCGGAACTTACTGAGGGCGAGTTCATTGCCCCCGAAAATCCAGTACCCGTCGAGGCAGGGAAGCAGGTCACGGTCGGGGCATTCGTCCTGCTGCCAAAGAATGCCTTTTCCAATGGCGAGCGGCGCATCGAACTCCTGATCACGGACGACGCAGAGTTCAGCCAACGCACGCCCTACAAACTTCTCGGCCCAATGAGTTCGAAATGATGTCAGATTCAATTCCCGCCCAGCCGACCCAAAGCTCAAGCGCCGCGGCGCCCGTCGTCCGCAGGCCGAAGTTCTCACCCTGGGCATTGCTGCCCGTTGGATTGCTGGTCGGCTTGATGACGATTCAGATCGTCATGTTGATGATCTCCACCAACGATCCCGGATTCGCCGTCGAGCCTGATTACTATCAGAAGGCGGTGAATTGGGACGAACAGCAGGCAGAGTTGCGGCGCAGCGCTGCGCTGGGCTGGGAGACCAAGTTGAGCGTTGCCCCGCCCAGCGAACTTGGTCAAGCAACGTTGAGTGTGAACGTGAACGACCGACGGGGCATCCCTTTGGGTGGCGCACAGGTGCTGGTTTCCGCATTTCACAACGCTCGCGCGGCTCAGGTTCACGAGCTGCAACTCAGTGAAACGAGCGACGGGCACTACGCTGGCGTTCTGCAGGCGCGGCGCCCTGGGATCTGGGAATTTCGCCTGCGCGTATTGCGCGACGGGCAAACGTTCCTCAGAACGCAACAACTCGAGCTGCCAACCTTCAGGGCTCGAGAGCCCGTGTCTGGTGGGTCGCCATGAGCAGCATGCTGCTGGTGTCCGTATTTTCTGCCAGTCTGGTGGGTAGCCTGCACTGCGGGGCCATGTGTGGACCGCTCGCGGGCATCGCCGCCGGATTTGGCCAAGACGGTTCTAACGCCAGCGCCGCCTACAACTTGTCGACGTACAATCTCGGTCGACTCCTGGGCTACACCATGTTGGGTGCGCTCGGTGGAGCACTGGGCCAGTCGATCGACTGGGTCAGTGGCGCCGCCGGGCTTTCTCCGCTCGCGGCCACACTTGCCGCACTGATGATGATCCTGTGGGCACTTGCTCACCTATCGCAACTCAGCCCTCGCTTTAGTCCACGCTTTACGGGCCCACTTTCTCAACGCTTTCGCCAGGCGCTGGCACGGATCCATCGGCTTCCGCCGAGGCTGCGAGCCCCGTTGTTGGGGATGGCAACTGGAGCCCTACCTTGCGGCTGGTTGTACGCCTTCGTGCTGGTCGCGGCTGGCAGTGGCAGTATTGCCCTCGGTGCAACCCTGATGGCTGCATTTTGGCTGGGAACGCTGCCGGTCTTGTTGGGGCTGTCCGCTGCGACGCGCCTGCTCGGTACCCGCCTGACGCGACAGCTGCCCGCCGTAGGCGCCGTCGTATTGCTGGTGTTGGGGTTCGGCACACTGTTTCAACGTTACAACATCCCAACCACCGCTCTGCGCAGCCTGGGAACACCCGTCGGACTCGAACCTCTCGAAAGCTCCGCCAACGCTCACGCTAACGGCGCGAGCGGTAGACCGTCATGCCATTGAACGTCACGCACCCCTGCAGCCACTGCGGACTACCCGTTCCATCGCACTTGCTGCGTGACGAATCGGCGCTGCAGTTTTGCTGTCCAGGATGCGAGGCGGTCTACGACGCGATCAACAGTTGCGGCTTGGGCGCCTACTACCAAAAGCGCCAGGACTTGACTGACAGCGAACGCGACCTGGCGGCGCAGAGCGCCAAACAAGCTGCCATCGACACCCGCTATGAACACTTCGACGATCAGGCATTTCACGACTTGCATGTCACGCGCGATGGCGCGTCGGCGCGTATCGCACTGTACCTAGAGGGCGTTCATTGCGCCGCTTGCGTGTGGCTTCTCGAGAAACTGCCCAACGTGCTCGACGGAGTACTCGAATCCCGACTCAGCTTTAGTGACGGTCTGCTTGAGCTGCGCTGGGCGCCTGAGCGCGTGCAGCTGTCGACCATTGCCGGCACTCTACACACGTTGGGATACGCGCCGCATCCAGCGACGCACCACGACAGCAACCAACTCCAGCGCAAAGAAGATCGAGCACTGTTAGCCAAGATCGGGATTGCCGGGGCTGCTTTCGGCAACGTGATGCTGTTCAGCTTGGCGCTCTACAGCGCGCAGGCCGCAAGCGGAACCTTGGGCTCGCCAACGGGGTTGCCAGCGTCAACCATGGACGCGGACTACCACCAGTTCTTTCGCTGGGCTGCCTTTTTGGTCGCAGTCCCGGCTGTGCTTTGGTGCGGTAGTGGGTTCTTCCGCGGCGCACTCTCAGCGCTGCGCACTCGCACTCCCCATATGGACCTACCGGTCAGCATCGGGATCGCGGCGGCGTTGTTGTGGGGAACCTACGGCACGCTGACCGCGAGCGGCGAAGTCTACTTTGACACAGTCACCATGCTCGTCTTCCTGCTATTGGTCGGGCGCTGGCTGCAGCAGCGCCAGTCCAGAGCCGCGCGCAGCGCTAGTGATCTGATGTTCGCCTTGGCCCCCTCCACTTCGCAGGTCGTAGAATCAGGTCGGGTCAGGGAGGTCGTCACCGAAAGTGTCGAACGTGGCGCGCTAGTCCAGGTCGCCAGCGGAGGTCGGATTGGTATCGACGGGGTCGTGGCCGAAGGACAATCGTCCGTCGACGAGTCCCTGCTGACCGGTGAGAGCCGCCCGCGCCAGGTAAGAGTAGGTGATAGGGTTCACGCTGGGACGCTCAACCTTTCGCGCCGCCTGCTGATCAGCGCCGAGTCGACCGGCCACGACACACGTCTAGCAGCCCTGATCGCCGAGGTGCGGGCGGCCGCGGCTCGCAAGGCCCCTATCGCTGTGCTCGCCGACCGCCTGAGCGGCTACTTCACGTTAGGCGTGCTCGCGCTCAGCCTGCTGACGTTCGTTGCGTGGCTGGGCAGCGGAGCGGAGCTGGCGGTGAGCCATTCGGTCGCTCTGCTGATCGTGACTTGCCCCTGCGCGCTGGGCTTGGCCACTCCGCTGGCTGCGGCCGTTGCCCTGGGACGTGCCGCTCGACGCGGGGTGTTGGTCAAAGGCATGCGTTTCTTGGAGCAGCTCTCCAAACCAGCACTGATCGTGTTCGACAAGACGGGCACCCTCACCCGCGGAGAGCTGCGCCTAGTCGAAACTCATGTGTTAGCCGCACCACCAGCCGCAGCACCGCATTCACGGGAGAAGGGCTCACGTCCTTCAGCCAGTTCAGGCCTGCATTGGGCCGGCTTGGTGCGCGCAGCGGAGCAGCGTTCGGCCCACCCCATCGCCAGCGCGCTGCAACACGGGTTGCCGCTAGCGCCGACGTACGAAGTCGAAGACTTCGAAGAGACGCCGGGATTCGGCGTACGAGCAAGATTGCGCATTTCCGCCGAGCGCAGTGTCAATGTGCAGGTTGGCAGCGCCCGCTTTGCTGGGCGCTTCGCCTCCCTCGCTGCAGGCAAACAAGCTGCACGAGACTACCTAGCTCGCGGTCTCTCCCCCGTGTTCGTCGTGGTGGATCGACAGCTGCACGCCGTGCTTGGGCTCGGGGACCCCGTTCGCGCCGAAGCGAAGGCTGCACTCAGAACGCTCCGCGCCATGGGGCACAGCTTGGCTATCGTGTCCGGCGACAGGACGGAGCTCGTCCGCCAGGTAGCGGGGCAACTGGGCGTGAATTGGGCTCAACTCTTGGGAGAGCAAAGTCCCGAGCAGAAACTTGCATTCGTCGAACGGGCAGCCGCCAGTGGCCCAGTCATCATGGTCGGCGACGGCGTCAACGACGCCGCTGCCCTCTCCGCCGCAACAGTGGGGCTGGCAGTCGCTGGAGGTGCAGAGGCTAGCTTGGCTGCGGCGGACGCCTTTTCGACGCGCGCGGGCCTACAGCCCCTGGTCGAGCTGATCGCCCTGTCACGTCGCAGCATGCGGGTCATTCACCGCAACCTGGCCTTTTCTCTCTGCTACAACTTGGTTGCGGCAGGTCTCGCCATGACGGGTTACATTTCGCCGTTGGCGGCGGCCATCTTGATGCCGCTGTCGTCACTCACCGTCGTCTTCAGCTCACTTTCCCAGGGCTCGCACAGAAACATGGAACCGATCGCCAATGTCGAACCCAGCCAAGCCGGCGCAACCAGCGGCGCGCGTGTCGAGGCGGCATGAGCATCCTGTTCGTCCTAGTCCCTGTGGCGGCGCTATTGGCCGGACTGGCGGTAGCCGCATTCGTTTGGAGCACGAAGCAGGGTCAATTCGATGACCTACAGACTCCCGCGTTGCGCATGCTCCACGACGACGATGAGCCCGTCAGTCCGCAGGAGGAAAAGTGATGAGCGTCAGCAGCAACGTACTGATCGTCGACGATCACAAAGAGCTGGCGGAAAATCTCGTCGATATTCTCACGGATTGCATCGATGACTACGCCATCGAGTGCAGCACGACGCGCAGCAGCGATGAGGCGCTAAGCGCCGCCGCGAACAAGCAGTTCGACATGGCACTGCTGGATTTGCACTTGCCCGACGGAAGCGGCTTGCAGCTAATGGCTGAGCTTCGTCGGCAGCAACCATTTCTGCAGGTCGTGGTGATCACCGGTGACGCATCGGTCGAAAGCGCGATCGGGGCATTGCAGGAAGGCGCGTTTGGTTATGTACTCAAACCGTTTCATGCCCAAGAGCTGGTGGAAACGGCACGCTCCGCGATCGAGCGGGCGAAACTGTTACACGAACGCGAGGACCTTCGAGAACAGCTTGAAAAGTCGGAACGGCTCAGCCGTGAAGTGATCGACCGAGTGCCCGCTTTCGTGGTCGCCCTGGACCAAGATGGCAGCATCGTCGTCTGGAACCGCACCTTGGAAGAAGTGACCGGTTACTCACAGGACGAAATGCTGGGACGGCCCGGTGATGACTTGGTGGATCACGGAGGCCCTCGTCGCCTACCGCTCAAGGGGGGCGGCCACCGCTCGGTGCGCTGGCAACGCGCGATTGTCCCTCAGGCGCCTGGCAAACCTCCCGTGACCTACGCCGTGGGCGTAGACGTCACCGAAGAAAGCGAGATGCAGCGCCGCGCCATGCAAGCCGAGCGCTTGGCCGCCGTGGGCACTCTCGCTGCTGGCCTGGCGCACGAAGTGCGCAATCCGCTGAATTCGGCCACGTTGCAGTTACAGCTACTGGAGCGCCGCATTCAGAAAGGCAAAGTCGACGAAGCCGGACTGATGACCGTGCTGGACGTCGTCAAGAACGAGATCGAGCGGCTCGATCGGTTGGTCAACGACTTCTTGGCTTTCGCGAAACCCCGACCAGTCGCGCTCGTCCCGACGGATCTCAACGACCTCATCAAGAGCGTGATCCAACTGGTCAAAGTCGAGGCAGCCGAAAGCCAGGTCGAGCTCGTGGCTGATCTGCATGAGTCGTTGGGACCAGTCCCTGTGGAGCCGCAACAAACTCGGCAGGTGGTACTCAACCTGGTACGCAACGCGGTCGAAGCGGCATCGGTAGAAGGTGGACGCGTCACCGCTCGCACTCGCCCATCGGAAACCGAAGCTTGCGTTTGGCTGGAAGTGGAAGACGATGGTCCCGGCTTCTCGGAGGAGTCGCCGGTGTTCGACGCTTTCTACACAACGAAGGACAAAGGAACGGGGTTGGGGTTGGCGATTGTGCACCGCATCGTCAGCGAGCACGGGGGCACAATCCACGTGCGCTCCGAACCAGGGCGCACCCTGTTCTCAATCAAGCTTCCTCAGCCGGCGTCACCTAGCACAACGCCAGCCAGCGCCTGAATCCGTGCAGAGTCGCGGAGGCGCATAATTGTCGCCACAATCCGCAACCGATGCGCGAACATGCATAATTTGCGCAGTCACCCTCCGGAGCTAGCTAAAATTCCGGCAATTACTGCTGGCATGGTGCATGCAAAGTATGCGGGCCACGGCGACCCTCGGGGGTCGTCGCACACCGGAAGCAAGGATTCGAGAGATGCCCAAAGGACGGATATTGGTCGTGGATGACGAGGCCAACGCGCGCAACGCACTGGCTGAAATCCTGCGAGATGAAGAGTACGCGGTCGAAACGGCGGCCGATGGCTTCAAGGCACTGCCCAAGCTGAAAGACTTCGAGCCCGACGTGGTGCTGACGGATCTCAAGATGCCCGGCATGGACGGGGTTGAGCTGCTAGGCAAAGTCCACGAGCACGATCCCGAAGTCGGCGTGGTGATCATGACCGCCTTCGGTGCGGTGGACACGGCAGTCCAGGCGATGCGCCAGGGTGCGGCTGACTACCTCACCAAGCCGCTCAATGCTGACGCACTGCTGGTAGTCCTGGCTCGCACGCTCGAGCGTAGCCGCCTGCGCAAAGAAACCCAGCAGCTGCGCGAGCGCCTGGATCAACGCTTCAGCTTCGAAAACATCATCGGCAACTCTCCCGAGATCCAGCGCGTCTTCAAAACCGTGCAGCAAGTAGCTCCGAGTCGGGCGACCGTGCTCATCAGCGGAGAGTCAGGCACGGGCAAAGAACTGATCGCTGCCGCAATCCACCAAAACTCGACTCGCAAGAGTGGTCCCTTCGTCAAGCTGCACTGCGCAGCGCTGGCTGAAAGCCTGCTCGAGAGCGAGCTGTTCGGCCACGAACGGGGCGCATTCACAGGGGCCGATCGCCGACGTGAGGGGCGCTTTGAGCATGCCAACGGGGGCACGCTGTTCTTGGATGAGATCGGAGAAATTTCCCCGACCATTCAAGTCAAACTGCTGCGCGTGTTGCAAGAGCGCGAGTTTGAGCGCGTTGGAGGTAATCAAACCATCAAGACCGACGTGCGCTTGATCGCCGCGACCAATCGGGACCTCAAGGAGATGGTCGACAAGGGCACGTTTCGGGAGGACTTGTTTTATCGCCTGAACGTAGTGAACCTGCACATGCCTCCGCTGCGCGAGCGGGCTTCTGACATCGCGGCCCTGGCGGACCACTTCGTCAAACGCTACGCCCGAGAAGATGCCAAGGACGTCAGCAAGCTGTCGGATGGCGCCTTGGCGCAACTGATCGGGTACAACTGGCCAGGCAACGTGCGTGAGCTGGAAAACGTGATTGAGCGAGCCGTCGTCTTGGCCACCAGCGACACGATTGAGCAGGAGCACCTGCCACCGGAATTGACTCCCATGCCCAGAGAACCCTCCGGCCCCCAAATTCCCGGATGGTCCCTGGCCGATATCGAGCGCTACGCGATTCTGAAGACCCTCGAAATGCAGGGGGGCTCCACCAGTAAAGCGGCTGACGTGTTGGGGATCAGTGTTCGCAAGATCCAGTACAAGCTGCAGGAGTATGGCGCTTCGCCCAAGAGCGAGCGCCCGGTACTGGAGCCAGCCGGGCACCACTAGGTCGCTACGTTCGCCCACGAATTAGCTGGCGTTTGACGGCTCTGCCACGTTAGCAGTGGCGCGTTCAATGAGCCGTCACGTCGTCATCATCGGTGGTGGAATCGCAGGACTATCCGCGGCCAATGCGCTAGCTCCGCACGCTGCAACGCTGACGCTCGTCGAAAAGGAGCCCTTCGCCTTCAGTCACAGCTCGGGCCGAAACGCGGCGATGTATCGCCCATTGGAGGAAAGTCCCAGCGTGACGGAGCTCGCTCTCAGATCGGCAGCGCTGCTGCGAGAGCTCGGTGAGGGCAGGCCTCTGGTCGACGCTTGCGGCATGCTTTTGACCTCACACGACGCCAGAACGTTGGAGTTGCTGCGAGACCGAGCTTCGGAGTTCGGAGTCCCTCACGCCTGTTTGGACGAGACGCAGATTCACCAGGCACGTCCGGAACTAATCGGAGGACGAGCGCGCTTCGGCATTGAGCTTTCCAGCGCCGGCGTTCTCGACATTCATGAAATCGGTGAACGCTTACGACGTCGAGCCTTGGCGGCACGCACGAAACTGCAGTTCGGTACGACAGTGGCCTCAATCGAACACGATGGCCGTCGGGTACGATCCGTCAATCTTGCGGATGGCAGCGCGATCACGGCCACTGATGTCGTTCTGGCAGCCGGAGCGTGGAGTCGGCAGCTTTCAGAGACCTGCGATTGCGGTTTACCGCTGACCCCGCACCGACGACACCTGATGCAACTGAACGCGCCTGAGAGTGCTCCGCCGGTGAGGGCGATCACCTGGGACATGGAGCTGGGGGCCTATCTGCGAAAGGAAGGAACCGGCATTTTGGCGACGCCGGGAGATCATGAGCCCCACTCCGCAACCGATCCCAGTGTGGCCCCAGCGCAGGTCGAGGCGCTGGCGCGGGTGCTTCCGAAATTGGCTCCACGCCACCGCGACAGCGAAGTCAAACAAGTCTGGGCCTGTTTGCGCACCCTGACTCCCGATACTGACATGGTGTTGGGACGAAGCGCTCGCCTGGACGGTTTGTTCTGGTTTTCAGGGCTGGCAGGGCATGGCATGAGCGCGGGTCTGGCGGCGGCCGAGGCGCTGCGCGATGATTTTCTAGGCAAAGATAGTCCGCTGCTTGCGGCCCTATCGCCCCAACGTTTCGACGCGCCGGCCCGATAACAACACCACAACGCTGGCGGAAACTCCGACCCGGCATGCGGCTTGCTTAATGCTTGTGATGTAACCCAGGAGATCCCGAATCATGCAAACAATGCGTGCACGTGAGGTCATGACACCCAATGTGCTTTCCATCTCAGACTCGTTGACTCTAGAAGAGGCGGCTCGCTTCCTCTCCGACAATGCAATTAGCGGCGCCCCCGTCATCAACGACAGCGCAAAGCTCGTCGGCGTGGTTTCTTTGACGGACATCGCGCGCGCCATCAGCGATGCCAACTCAGGCCCACAGCTAGAGTATAGCGTCTATCTGCGCGAGCCAGAGTTCTCAGCGGAACACTTTGCCTCACTCCAGCTGGAGCAGCGGTCGGAGGTCACGGTGCGTGACATCATGACCCCCATGATCTTCCAAGTCTCAGCCCAGGCGGACGTGGGCGAAATCGCCGAGACGATGACTCGTGGTCGCATACACCGCGTATTTGTGACGCAAGAGGGTGCCCTCGTCGGAGTGGTGAGCGCTCTGGACTTGCTCAAACACTTTCGAGAGCTGACCGAGTCACTGCAACGAACACGCGACGACGACTAAGCAGCTCGCATCACACAAGAGAGACAAAAAAAGAAAAGGCGCCGAATCAACTCGGCGCCTTTTCTGCTTTCCTCAACCTCTCAACTATCAATCTGCACCACACCTCACTGCCAACGTCTGTAAGGAGTCACGTCGTACTGCATCAGGAACCCGGTTTCGCAGTAGCAGTGAGGCGGGTGCATCACCCGCAAGTAAAGCAGGCTTCGTGCCAGCTCTGCTTTGGCTGGAAACCGAGCAGCTATCCCCTCAATATTTATTACAAATCAACCACTGGCGCCCCATCCAGCGCGGACCAGGGAGCGCGAAATTATTACGGCAAAGTGAACGCCGACAGAAAGCCTTGCGCTAATTTGCCGGCCACACGTGAAGGGTCAGGTGGGAGGAATAGGCACTAGGCGACGCTTGAGCAACGAAATCACTTCGTCATCGTTGCGCTCAGGCGCCCCCGGCAAGCGGACGAAGGCCCGCGCCAGCTTCTTGTAACGCTTGGTCATCAAAAGCAGCCAGACCTCGAAAAAGTCATAGCCATCAAACACGATAGCGTCCTGCTTGCCGTAGAGCTGAATGTTGTTGTCGAACTCTTCATCCATCTCGCTGTAGTGAAGCGCCGGTTTGAGATGGTGGATGATGTGGTAGCCGTCGTTGAAGCAGCGCCGATTGTAGCGCGTGTTGATACAGGTAATGCTGCTCTTGAAGTCGTTGTCCGGCTCATCAGGGTCGACAAACGCATGCTGCCCCCAGTTGCCAGCCATCATCAGAGCGCGCACCACGAGCACTGGAATTACGAATACGACCAGAGCGGCCTGCCAGCTGACGAAGTATCCGAGCAGGAGAACCAGCGTAATGAACGAAAGTTCACCAACGACAACTCGACGCGCCATGCGTGAGCGTCCACCTCTGAGGTGGTAACGCGTCAGCTCGGCCAAGCCCAACAGCATGAACCGACCGTAGTAGCGCAACCAATGCAAGAAGCTATCGCGCTGAAAACGCATCGTTGAGCTGAGATCAGCGTGCAGGTTTCCTTCTCGGTGGTGCATCCCCATGTGGTGCGCAAAGTAGGTATCCGGGGTCTCTCCGCAAAATGGCCCAATCACCCAAGGAATGTATAGATTCCACGCCTTGTAGCGTTTGCTGAACAGCGGGCGGTGACACACGCAGTGAAGCATGAGGATGTACTTGTCCAGGAAGAAGTACCCCCACACTGCCCAGTATCCAGCGGCCAGCCACCAGCTGAAATCGCCCAGCACGAACAACGCCACCGCTAGCGGCAATTGAACCAAGGTGATCAGCAAGCTGAGGCGTACGAAAACCACGTCCCTCGGATCGTTGAGCGCGGGCGCCACCCAGCGGTCGAAGGCGTTCATCGAGTGCACGATGGGGGCTTCTTTAGGCACGGCTGGCTTGTAGGAGTTGGGAGCTCCAGGCGTCAATCACCACTGGTGACCAGCTGGCCGGAAAAGCTGCAAAGACCGCCTTTTGGAGGGGCTACTCAGTAATATGTCCCCCGTGACCGACGCCGACCAAGACGCTCGAGAAAAGCCTGCCGACAACACTCCAACCGGGGGGGCTGAGGCAGCCAGCGCCGCTCCAGGCGCCGCCGAGAAACCCGAGGACACCTCCGACCACAGCGCTGGAGCGCAAGTTGAGAATGAGCATCCCCCGGAGGATGAGCGCGCCGCGGACAGCGAAGGCCGCGAACGCGGGTTGTTAATCTGGGTCGCCGCCATACTCCTCATCCTAGGCGTCGAGCTGTTCATCTACGGCCACAATGGACGAGTCGAGGTCTGCGTAGGCCTGGAAGGCGTCACTGATTTCAGCCTTGTCGGCCAAAAGCGTTCCCCGGAAAACTTCCGCAAGTATCCCAAGTGTCTCGAACGCATGAACCTGGGCATGTGGACGTCGAGCGAAGAAGTAGCGCGGGAGGCGTTGAACACCATTTGTTCTCGTCTTACGGCTAAGCTGGAGCCCGAGTTCAAACAGCAATGCATCCGCAAGGAGGGCCGCTTTGACCGCGTCGTGGTCAAAGAGAACATCCCGCCCTGGGACCCACGACTGTATCGCCAGCTGCTATTTCTAGACTAGCCTGCGCGCTCAAACGGATTCTAGGGACGGGAGAGTCCCACGGCGTGCGCCACATCATCGCGGTAGGCGTGCCAAGCCTGAAGCACCTGCTGCATTGCGCTGATCACGCCCGCCTGCGCACTTGTAGGCACGTGCTCAACCAAGATCCGCCAAGCGGAATCCCGATGCTCGCCCTCGACGCTGCGGTGCGCCTTGGTCAGCGCTAGTGCTTCGAGCGGCAGCCCGTAGTGCACAACCAACGGGTGCTGCTCCAACGGCGGAACGGGGCGCTTGGGCGCCGCAGCGTCCACCTCGCCGCGCTCGTATTGCGTGCCCTCGATGAATATCGTCGAGACCGCAGCGGCGACTTCCCAGCCGCGACGTTGCACACAATCATCCAGCAGTTGACGATAGGCCTTGGCGGCCGGCAGCAGCTCCACCCTCTCGAAGCGCTCCAAGTCCATTCCCATGCCCTTCGGGTACTCCAAGAACAAGTCCGGGTGCGGGCGCCCGGCCACTAGTCCACCGGTTTCTTCTTCGTACAGGTTTTCTGCGAGTTCGCGCCGCACGGCAGCAATCGGACACTGCACGTAGGCCCAACCGACCATGACTGGAAAATCTCGAACGTAGGTCTCGTACTCTTGCTCGAAATGGATGTGCAGACGCTGCTTGGGGACCTGACCGGAGGTGAACAATGGCCACGCCCAGTGGGCCTTGCGCTCCATCAGAGCCAGCATGGTTTCGAGAAATGGTTCAGCGTCTTGGCTCATCCGTCCACGGTAGCACCAACGAAAAACGGGACGCAAACTTGCGTCCCGTCCATCCCGCGTAACAGCATCGAAGATGCTGCGTGATTCAGGGAGCGGCGCCGCTGTCTATCCAGGCACCAACTGTTTCGATCTCGTCGGGCGTGATGTCTCCACCCACGGGGGTGTATGGCATCTTCAAGCCATTGCCTGCCTGCTGCGAGGTTTCTTGCGTGGGCGCGTCCGCCTGAGCGCCGGTGATCTTCAGATACAGATAGCTGTTGTTGCGGTCACCTGGGGTCACGAACGGCATCGTCGACTGCAACGACATGGTCGTCGTCAACTCCGTGTAACCGACCCCCATGTCCAGATTGAGCTTGGAGCTGAACGAGTCCGGTGTGTTCGGTCCCCCCAATCCCCCGGTCGCGTCATGGCAGGCCATCAGACAGCGGGTAGCGAAGATCGGCTCCACCAGCGCCGCATAGCCGGCTGCCGGAGGCGGGTCGTCCGCCGTGGGCATGGGCGAAGGCTCCATGGTGGTGGGCATGGGCGTCTGATCTGCGGTAGGCGCCGGGGCCATTGCCATCCCTCCGGCTCCTGGGGGCGGGGCAGGATCTTCGCCACCGCACGCGGTCGCTAGCCAAGGCACGACCAGCCAAACCAAAACCTTTGTCATTTGCATCTCGTTATCCTTCCGGGATCTCGGTTAGGGCCACTGAATGGCACCAGCATCGAACAGGAACAGGACGCTGGCGTCCCGTCTTTTTCGAGCATCAAGTAGTCAAGTCTGGCGTCGCTTCAGGGCGCGGCGCCGCTGTCAATCCAGGCGCCAACCGTCTCGATCTCGTCAGGCGTGATATCCCCGCCCACGGGGGTGTACGGCATCTTCAGGCCATTGCCTGCCTGCTGCGACGTTTCTCGCGTGGGCGCATCCGCCTGAGCGCCAGTGATCTTCAGATACAAGTAACTGTTGTTGCGGTCACCTGGCGTCACGAACGGCATCGTCGACTGCAACGACATGGTCGTCGTCAGCTCCGTGTAACCGACCCCCATGTCCAGATTGAGCTTGGAGCTGAACGAGTCCGGTGTGTTCGGTCCCCCCAATCCCCCGGTCGCGTCATGGCAGGCCATCAGACAGCGGGCAGCGAAGATTGGCTCCACCGTCGCCGCGTAACCACTTCCAGCGCCCATATCTCCCCCAGCTCCACCGGCCATGTCGCCCGCAGCTCCGCCGGCCATATCGCCCGCAGCTCCGCCCCCAGCAACCGGAGGTGCTCCACCCGCACCAGCCGCTGCGCCGCCGGCCCCGCCAAGACCGGGAGGATCATTATTGTCTTCGCCACAGGCGGTCACTGCAGCGAGCACAGCAAGGCCAACAATCAGATTCAACTTGAGCATTCAAAAGTCCTTTCGAGGTCTGATTCGGAGGCTGGACCGGCTGGTCTCAGATTCCATTCCGCGCGGGGGAATATTCGCGGGAGCGCGGCTCGACCTTGCGTCGGTCAAATGGGTAGGATTTCAGGGGAGAGAATTCGGAATATCCGACTGCCAAAGCAAGTACTTAGAGTCAACTTGTAGCACGACAAAACCGACATCGCTTCCGAGTCAGCTATTTAAGCCAGGCGTTGTATGTTTCCGATCTTCTTGAAGTTTGCCAGCGTACTGAACACTGCTTTGAGCCGCCTAGTTCGGCGTTACGTGTGAAGCCGCGTTCGCCACGCGCCTCAGTTGCAGCCGTTGCGGCTGTAGCAGGTGCAACAGTTGCAACGCCCGCCCAGCGATCTCTGATGCGGCCATTTATTTTATTGATTTCAGCATGTTAGGAGAATTTTCCTGGCTGGCACGAGCGCTGCAATGTCCCCGCCTGTCATGAACTTCGCCGTATCGAACGCCCCCTCGATTCACACCGACCGTGCCGCCAATGACCCGAACGCGGAGCAGAGTCTCGAGCAGCTGATGACTCGCTACTCCCAAGGTGACGCTCGGGCGTTTGACGCGCTGTTTCGACGTGCCCATCCCAAACTGCTAGCCGCTCTGACACGGCTCACTTCGGACCGCAGCCGGGCGGAAGACATTGCCCAGATCACTTTCATGAAAGTTCACCGCGCGCGCGAGAGTTACAAGCCGGGCTCAGCAGTGCTGCCTTGGCTGTACGTGATAGCCAAGCGCTCTCTCTACGACGAGCAGCGCCCTATGAGCGCACGCTATGAGGTGCTGAGCGCGGACGGTAGCTTGGCGGACGCGGATCGAGCCGTGGAGCAAGCCGATGCGGAAAGTTCGGCCCTGCTGCAGCAGGTGTTCACCCAGCTCCCGCCGCAATATCGTGATGCA
>JBNLEN010000056.1:0-36223 GCA_050304975.1 Polyangiaceae bacterium | reverse complement strand
CGGTTACTGAAGCTGACCGCCGCTGCTGCAGTGGGCTTCCCGAAACTTGACCGGTCCCGCAGCCGAGACGAGGGCGGTACGCTCGCCCCAGTGCGCCCCACTCCACTCGGCCCAGGGGGCGCATCAATGCCCCGTCACCAGGAGGCGCACAGTTTCATACAGCGGAGCTGCGCATTGCACACCGGCTCGAGGTGAAAGTGACCGAGGCCATTGGGGATTCACCGCTTGGCGGTTAGCCGCAAGGTCGCATAGTCTTTGCATTGCTCGGCCCAATCTGGGGGCTGCCGGACTTACCTCGCTTCGGGTGCATGCGACTCTCAATTCCACCAAATACCACTCCACCAACTCTGACCGACGTGCACGACGCGATCGGTCGATTGAGGGTCGAGTTGGAGCAGACCGACGACGCCACCCGCAAAGCCGGGTTGTTGCTCGAACTAGGGGTCCTAGGTGAACTGGGCAGAGATGATCACAGCGCCGCCAAGGATTTGTTGGGCGCCATCAACCTGGGCAACAACTTGCGCGAGCCTCTGGAGCGGTTGGTCTTCCTGATCGAACGTCGGCGTTCGTTCAAGAATCTCGGCAAACTCCTGGATCGATTGGGGCGCGTCGCCAACAACACCGAGGAAATCGTCCGAGCGCAGCTCGCGCGTGGTGACTTTCTGACCGACCATCAGGGGGATCACTCTGCGGCGCGCGTTGCGTACGAAGCCGTGACGAGCGCCGATGACGCGCTGCCTGCGCCATGGCTAGCCTTGCAGTTTCTTGCGGCGACGACCGACGACCATGAACTGGCAATTCGCTGTTTGGATGCCAGGGCGCATCAAGCAGCCGATCCCGAGCACCAGTCCCTGCTGATGCTCAACTTGGCCATCGCTCAGGGACGCGCCGGCAAGGAAGGCGACGCACAGCGCACGCTGGGGGGCATGGTTCAAAGCCTTGAGCCTTATCGATTTGCCGGATTGAGTGAACTAGAGCGACTGGCGCGCGGGCGTGAGGATGGCGCGTTGGCCGTGACGTGCTTGGAACGCATGGCGGAGTTGGTGAGTCAGGCGATGAGCGACGCCGCTGTGGCGCGTCGATTTGCGCTGCCCGCGTTCGTGCTCACTCCTGCGGCAGCGGCAGATCTGTGGCATCGGGCCGGACTCGGCCAACGCGCACTGAGTGACCTGTCGAAGGCGAATCAGTTCTTCTTGCGAGCCCAACAGTTGCTGCCCAGCAGCATGGCACTGGCGTACGCCTACATGTTGTCTCTGGAGAGCACCGGGGATCTCGGGGCGGCGGTTGAACTGGCGCAGCGCATGCTGGAAAACCCGGACCTGACAGGCAGCACCCGTGCCACCTTGGCGCTGCGTGTGGCCAACGGCGAATTGGCGCGCGGCGATCTAGACGGCGCGCTGCGCGCACTGCAAGTGACGCTCAAAGCTGACCCTGCGAGTGTTCCGGCTCGAGCGTTGCAGCTCAACCTGTTGCAGCAGACAGAGCGCGCCGAAGAACTGGCGTCCGCTGTGGAAAGCATGGCGGATTTGCTCACGCGCCGTCCATCCAAGATCCGCCAGTTTCTATTGGCCGCCTACTTGTGGAGTCATGGCTGTAACAACACGGACGCCGCCAAGGCCGCACTCAGTCAAGCGACGGCGGCCGGATGTTCACCTTTGACGTCTGCTCGGGTGTCGCGCATGTTGGCCGCGTTGTCCCAGGATTCGAATTGGGAACGCGAGGCGATAACGCGCGTGCTCAAGAGTGGCAAAGCGGAAGAGGCTCTGTCGGCGCGTTTACAGCAAGCCCGTTCTGCCTGGTTGGCGCGCGACGAGCGTGGCGCTCGCGCCGAGCTCGATTCGCTGGCGGAAGACGCCTCAGCTAGTTGGCTGGCGTGCGTGCTGCTGGCCTATGGCGGCCTGGGTGAGGAGGATGGTGCCGCGGCATTGCTCACGCTGTCCAAGCAGCAGCAGGACGCACAAGCGGGCGCAGCTCTGCGCCAGCTGGTGGCCTTTCGACGGCAACGCTCGGAACAACCCAATCCAGCGATCAAGCTGCTCAAAGAACTGCAGGCGGAAAACCCGGCAGATCCCGTCGTGGCTCAGCAGCTCGCGTTTTGCCAGCTACAGCTCGGGCAATCGAAAGCCGCGGCGGATTCTCTGTCGACGGCCGCCGACTCGAACGAGCACCTCGATGTCGCGCAAGCCTTCCTGGTGCAAGCTGCCATCTCATGTTGGCGCAGCAACGAGCGTGAGACAGCCGTCAAGTTTTTGGAACGTGCTCAAGAGTCCAATCCTGACGCGAGTGCAGGCTTGCTCTCGTGGGCGCTCAGGTCGGCGCGCCCCGACATGCCGGACGCGCGACGGCGGGCGCTGGCGGCGGCAGAAGCGTCCGCTCACGAATCGGACCTGCTCGTGCTCGAACGTTTTGCGCTGGAAGTCGGTCTGCAGCAGCACAAGGCGGATGCGACCGCGGCGCTCGATGGGGCGGACGCGGTGGGGCTGGGAGACGTCGGGGACGCGGTGCAACTGGCGCGCGCTTTGTGGACTCCCGCCGCGGGCCACGAGGATGCGCTGAAGTCACTGGACAGCCGCTCGGCTGCTGGTCTGCGCATCGCGCGTGCGGTGGCCTTCGGCCGAGTGCGTGCCGAGCTCAATCCAGACCCCGATGAGCTCGCGGACTTGGCGGCTCCGTGGGCTGCGACGGGATCGCTGCCCGCAGCGTTGGAGTGGTTGGCAGCAGCGCAGGCCGCAGAGCGCGTTGAAGATGAAGTGAAAGCCAGAGAGTTGGTGGCGCAGCACCTGACTGGCGAAGCGAAGGCCGCGGTGCTGGCAGGTGGTGCCCTGGTGGATGCCTTGGAAGGTGGGAAGCTGCCCGCGCCACTGCACGGCGCCCACGCCCAAGTGCGGCTGACGAATGCTGAGCTGGCGCCCCCAGGTGCCGATCCCCGGCGGCGGGTCACGGCACTGATGGAACTGGGCGACCTGGCTGGAGAGGAAGTGTTCGCTCAGAACCTAGTGTTGGTGGGTTACAACCAATTGCTGCTTGGAGATCACGAGGGGGCGCTCGAGTCGTTCCATGCCGCGGCGAAAACCCACCCGGAAGACATCGCGATCTATGAGGGCATGCGCGATGCGGCGACGCAAGCTGGGGACCTGGCCGCCCAGGCCGAGGCGTGCTTTCGCTTGGGGCAGTTGGGAAGCGAACCGCAGCAAGCCGCCGAACACTACCGAACGGCGGCGTATCTCTACTTGGATCAGCTCGATCAGCGGGATCGAGGGTTTCGGGCGTTGTCTGAGGCGGTCAAGCTGGACATCGACGACTTCGATTCTTTCAACCGCCTGTTTCGACGCTTACGAGACGAAAAGCAGCACGACATGGTGCTGGACCTGACCGCGCGCCGGCTCGAGGTTGCCAAGGACGCCAAAGAAATCACCAAGCTCTATTGGGAACGCGCCCGCGCGCAGCGAGCGCTCAAGAACACGGATGCCGCCCTGGTTGAGTTGGAAAATGTACGCTTGCTGGAGCCGGCGCACGTCGGAGCGATGGCGCTGATGGGTGAAATCTGCCTGACGACGGGAAAGTTGGAGCAGGCGGCCGAGCACTTGGCGTCGCTAGCTGCCCACCCGGAAGCTCCGAACGAACAGCGCTTGATGAGCGGCATGGCCGCGGTGGACCTGTACGAGACCAAACTCGGCAATTTGACCCGCGCGCTCGAGTTGCTAGCAGTGCTGACTCAAGCGAAATTGTCGACCATGCCCGTGCGTGAGCGCTTGGCGCGCGCGGCGGCCAAGGCGGAGCGTTGGGAAGATGCTGCGCGGCTGCTGGAAGAACTGATGGTCCAACGCGAGACCCAGGAGGGACGCGTCGAGGCGGCTCGGCTAGCGATGGCTATCTATCGGGATCGCTTGGAGGAGCCAGAACGGGCGCTGGCGGCTTGTCGCGCCTTGTTGCGTGAGGAGCCGACGGACGCTGAGGCGATTGATCTAGTTCTCGAAGAAGTGTTCGACGACGAAGATGAAGTCGAATTGCTCGAAAATGCCCGTGTGGCGCTGATCGCTGCCTGTCAGCAAGGGGTGGAGGCGGAGCAGGTGGCGCGCTTGGCCCGCATCGCGGAGCTGAGCGATGATTTGGCGCTACGCCAGGCGAGCCTGGGCGTGTTGGTCAGTCTTGGCGTCAACACCCACGAAATGCGCGCGGAGCTCTTGGCGTTGGATCAGCGCTCTCATCACCATCCACGGATGGCGGTGTCGGAGGAGATGGCGGCCCGGATTCTACACCCCGACTACGCTGGGCCCATCGCCAGCATGATGAGCCTGCTTTCACCGGTGCTCAGCGAGGTGATTGGGCCGACGCTGAAGTCCTTGGGAGTCGGACGCAAGCACCGGATCAAGGCCCAGAGCGGATCGGAGTTGCGGAGTGAGCTGGCGCATTGGGCCGGGGCGTTGGGGCTCGGTGAATTCGAGTTGTACGTGGGAGGGCCGGATCCCCACGGTATGGTGTGCGTGCCCGACGGCAAGCTGGCGGAGTTCGTGGTTGGCGATGCCGTGCGTCCGCCTTTCAACGCGCTCGTCAGGCAGCGCATCGCGAAGACGGTGTTCGCCGCCGCACGCGGGTGCAACGTGGTGTTGACGCGCGAGTCGGTGGACGTGGCGGCCCTGATTGTTGCTGCGTGTCGGGTCTGCGACGTCCAGCTGACGTCACCCGAGTACGCGCTGACCGGCGAATTTCAGAGGCTTCTGAGCAAGGAGCTGCCCCGAAGAACGAAGAAGGAACTGGCGCCGTTGGCCGAAGCCGTAGCCAAAGCTGCACAAGATCCGTTGGCGTGGGCGGAAGTGGCCAGCGCGAGTCTCGATCGGTTGGCTGCCGTAGCGGTAGGTGACGCGTCTTGGGTGGTGTTGCAGGCGGCAGAGCGCGAAACAACCCAGCGCAACGTCGACGCTCAAACTGAACAGCAGCGTGCGGCGCTGTTCGGCTTCTGTTTGTCCCCTGAGTTCAAGCAACTGCGAGAGCAGTTGGGATTGGCGGTCAAGTGAGCGACGAGGACGACAAGCCGCGCGTTCCCAAGCCCCTGGGGATGTCCATTCCCAGACCAGACGCGGTTCAGCCCGAAAACGCCATCAGTGAGCCGCCGCCCCCGCTGGATGAGGATCAGACGGGAAGCGGCGAGTATGAACTCTTGGATGACGCGCTCGAATCGGTCCCCCCTTCGCCCGACGAGGAGGGTTCGAACAGCAGCACTGGGGCCGGCGAGCGTGCTTCGGGATCGCCAGCGACCACCACCACGGACGTCTCGTTTCAGTTGAACGTGGAAGATCTGCTCGAAGAGATCGACGCTGAGGAAGCGGCTGCGGCGAGCGCGCCTCCGCCTCCGCCCGACGAAGTTGACGAGGCCACCGGAGACGGCTCCGGCCGGCCACCGTCGCTCGACCGCCTCAGCCGTGCCAGCGCATCTGATCTGACCAAACCGGATGCGCCGGTTGCCATGGCGGGCGGTGCGGATCGACCTAGCGCCGACCGGGTCAGTGTGGCTCGTCTGAGTGGGACCCACCCATCGCCCCCCTCCGCACAGTCAGAGCCCTCCGCGGAGGCTGTTGACGGTGCCTGGGACGAGCTAGAAGTGGAAGATCTGCCACTGGAAGCCGTGGAGGTCAGCGCGGGGCCTCTGCCGGACGTCGAGCAGAGCGGCCCGGCGACACTCCCGTCTCAGGAGCCCACGCGCGCGCCACCGCCGGTGAATCCCGCAGGACCGGTTCCGCGGGAGCCGTTCCCCTTGGCTGAAAGCGCGGAGCCACCAAAAGACTATCGCGCGCCGGAGCTTGCGTCCCCCGAGCCTGAACCAACCGCCGAACCCGAACCAGAGGAGCGCGAGTCGGCTGCGCCTCCGGAGCTGCTGACTGAGTTGGAGCGTCTGTCGGATCCGGGGGAGTACACTCAGCCCTTGACTGATTTTGCGGCGGTGCCTGAGCAGGTGGCGTCGCCGGATCCAGTAGTGGGCCCCGATGAAGAGTCCGCTGAATCGGATGGCGCCAAACGCACCGGGGCTTCTGAGCTCGCGCGGCGTGGCCTCTTGGACAAGTGGGTCGCCCGGGCCGAGTGGCTCGAACAAGAGGCAAAAGCCCAGCGTGATACCAAGGTACAGGGGCGAACTTTGCTCGCCGCCAGCGAACTCTGGGCGATGGCCGGCAATCGCACCCACGCCCGGGAGTTAGCCTCTCAAGCGGCCAAGCTGGTTGGCGGCGCAGCTCAACGCCAGGCCCGGCAACTGGCCGCGGTGGATCGCGACTTCGAAGCAGCCAGCCGCCTGCTGTCGGCCGAAGCTCATTCGGCAGGAACTCCGGCGGCTCGTTCGCATGCGGCCTTCTACAACGCCGAGATTGAGCGCCTGGAGCTCCACAACGGACCGGCGAGCATGCGTCATTTCGAACAGGGCGGCAGAACGCAAGTTGGTGATCCGCGGGGGACGATCGCTCGCCTGTGTTCACAGTTAGCAACAAGTCCAAAGCCGCCCAGCGTGATGTGGCCGGAAGGTGACGACTTCAAGGACCTGGTGCTGGCAACCCGGGCGATCTCGCTTCTTCGCGGTGACACGCGTTGGCCCAGCGCCGAGCTGAGTAGTGTCACTCCCGCGGTGGCCTTCGTCGATGCGCAGAGGGCACTCGAGCGAGGCGATCGGGTCAAAGCTGCCAAAGCTCTAGTGCGGCTATCTGAGGTTGACGGGTTTCGACGTTCTGCCAAGTGGCTGGCCGCATCGCTCTTGGCTCCGGTGGCTGCCACGCGCGGTGATGCCGTGCGGCTTCTGAGCGAAATGCTCCAGGAAACTGAAGACAGCGCACTGCGGCGGGCTTTGGCCGAACGCGCCGTGGAGTCTGGCGACGGGGTGGCAGCTCAGGCGGCGCTGGCCGGTAGCTCAGATGAGGGGGGGTTCAGCGCTGCGGACCGCGTTGCGATCGGCACGCTCAGTGGCGCCGACCCGCAGACGTTGCGACCTCAACTTGAAGAACTCGCGAAGAAAGACGACATGAAGCCCTTGGCGTTTGCGATCGCAGTCGCTTCGGGCATCCAGCTTGAGGCAGCGCCTAGCGATGATCCGGAGGTGGCGTTACTACTCTCTCTCGGAAGAGCGATGGGAGAAGGGCAAAGCCCGGAGCAGATCGAAGCACTCATCGATGGTGATGTGCTAGCCAATCACCCCCTCAGACCGCTGTTCAAGTTGGAGTCCGCAGCCCGCAAGGGGGACGCTGCGAGTTTGGCACACGCGCTGACGAGTTGGTCCGATGACGGCGGCGGTGAGAGTGCAGAAGAGCGGCTGCGACAGGCGCACTTGGCTGCTGGCCTACTGCACGAGATCTCAGGCGCCGCGCCTGCAGCGGAGAGTCACTACGCCCAAGCACTTTCCTCGAAATCCTTCGGTGAAGCGGCGACACGGGCGCTGTTTGCTTTCGTCCCACCGGAGCGCCTCACCAAGTTACTGTCCGCGCTCGCCGACACGGCTGACGATGCGGAGCGCCGAGCGTTGTTGTTGCTGGAAGCGGCCTTGCGCTCGAATGACTCTGACGAGCAAAAGGCGTTGCTGGAAAACGCCCACGAACTAGCCCCGCAGCTCCCGTTCGCCGCCCATCTCAGTGAACGACTTGGCATGAACGATGAGAGCGCGGAGTCGGCTTTGGTCTGGCTGGGGGTCGCTCGGGAGCAGTGTGAAGACGATTTTGAACACGCGCTGCTACTGGTGCGTGAGGCGTTGCTCTCTGCAGGGGATATGGCTCAGGCGCAGGCGCTGATGGATTCGGCCTGGGAGCACTGGCCCAAGGATGTCGCGCTTTTGGAGCTGTGGGAACGACTCAACCCCGTGGACTCCCAAGCGCGCGCCGAGGCACGCGAGCGATTGGCAAAAGCTCTCGGTAACGACTCCAGTCGGGCGCGACTGTTGTTGGAGGCCGCGTGGTTTCACGAACAAGCCAACCAGCCACAAGAGGCAGCGCGTTGTGCGAAATTGGCCATCTCTGGTGAACCGGAGCTCGCTCAGCTGGTGTACGAGCGCAACGCTGCTGCCACCAAGGATGCGGCGGAGCTGCGGGACGTCTGGGCAGCTGAGCTACAAGGGGAGGTTGACCCAGATGACGTTACAGACGAGAGTCTGGCCAGGCTGAAACACGACGAATGCATCCGACTGGCTGCGTTCGAGCGCCAATCCGGCAGCCTGGCGCAGGCGAGGCATTGGCTCGTTCAGGCGCTGCGTTACCAACCCAAATCGCTTCGGGCGCTGTTGTTGCTGGAGCAGGCGCAGCTTGAGGATCTCTCTGCAACCGGGGTCGAGGCGGAACTGGCAGATACCGAACAGCGCTTGGCTTCTCGGCTATCCCCGCAAGATGGCGTGGCTCACGCGCTGCTGGCCGCACGTCTGAAGAAACAACACTCGGGCTGGCCCAGTGCCTACGACTCGTTGAAACAGGCTGATCAGACCGGTGTGACGTCCTTGTTCGTCCAGCGCCAGGTCCAGGCGCAGGCGCTGCGCGCCGGAGATGACGCCACGTACTATGCCGTGACCTTGCAGCTCACGGAAAAGCTTGCGGAACCTCTAGATCAAGCGGTCAGCCTGTTGCGCGCATCCGAGGCGGCGACCCGCTTGAACCGACCTGTAGAGGCGATCTCGCATTTGACTCGCGCCGCGGAGCTCGCACCTGAGCACCTGGTCGTTCACTCCCACTTGGCGGATCTGCTGGAGCAACAGGGGGAGTTTGCCCAGGCGGCCAAGCGCTATCGAATCTTGGCCGATACTTGTCGGGTCACCTTGCACCGAGTGCAGGCGCTGCGCCAAGCCGCCAGGATATGGCTAGATGAGCTGGACGACGTCGAAGATGGTGCCGATGCGTTGCGAGCAGCTTTTGATCTGGATCCGACCAACAAGGAAGTGTCTGAGCGGTTGCTTTCGTTGTTCGCCGCGGGTCAGCGTCACCTCGAGTTGATTGAGCTCGTGAAGAAGCGATTGCGTTTCGCCGCTGATGACGAGGAGCGGGTCGAAATTCAGGTCCTTCAAGCACGAACATATATGCAGCTCGGGCAGACGGACGCCGCCAAGGAAGTGTTGGAGAAGGTATTGGCGCTCAAGCCTGAGCACGCAGCGGCTTTGGGAGGCTTGGCTGAACTGGCGCGCGGTGAAGGTGATGCCAATTCATCGGAGCAAGCGCTACTTCAGCTGGTGCGGCTCAACAAGGACGCTGGCGCACAAGCTGACGTATATCTCCAGCTGGCTGCGCTCTACACCGGGCCACTCGAAAATCTCGAACGCGCTGAGCGTGCCTATCAAGAAGTGCTCAAGCGACGGCCGAAAGATCGCAAAGCGTTTGATGCGCTACTGCCGCTTTACGTTCAGATGGGTGAGCCGCAGCGGGCGGTCGACCTGTTGGGTGCCAAGCTGCAGCAAGCGGACGGAGTTGCCGAAAAGCGAAGTCTGCAGCTGAAGTTGGTACAAGTTCAGGACGAACTAGCTGGCGATACACAGGCGGCGGAGGCGGCCCTCAGCGAGGCGCTCGGTTCATGGCCGCTCGATCGGGAAGTGTTGCTCGCTGCCGCTGCGTTCTACCGCAAGCACGACCGGCAAGAAACACTGACGGAGTTGGCGCAGCGCACATCGGATGAGGTCAAACGCAAGTTGCAGTCTGGTTTGATCAGTGCCGAGCTGACCGAAGCGCTACAAACCCTGGCGTCCATTGCCGGTGATGGCGCGCGCGAAGAGGTGGCGGCTACCGTCACCTGTTGTCTCAAGGCAGAGCCGGCGCAGCTGAAGCCTGCAGGGGCCCGGGCGATGGCGCGCAAGCTAGACGACGATCTGGCGGCACCTCCCATCTCGAGTGCTCTTAGAACGCTGCTGATGCAGACGCGGGGCATGTTGGATGAAGCGTTTCCCGTAGATCCAGCGCGCTATGACGCTGTGCCGCTCGAGCCGGGGACTCTGCTGTCCAACTTCGAGAACAAAGCGCGCGCCACGGGCGTCGCCATCCCCAAGATATTCGTGTCGCGCAGCGAGGGCAAAGCCTGGGTGGTTGGAGGCGCGACCGAGCCGCGGGTAGTCCTGGGTTCCGACTTGGCTGGCGAAACGGAGCCTGTCCAAGACTTCATCGTTTGGCGAAGCTTGAAGTTGATCCAAGCGAGAGCCTGCGCGCTGGCTCGCTTGGACGGTGAAGAATTGAACGCCGCTGTGATCGCGTTTTTGGCCTGCTTCGTTCCCACCGATCCATCCACGGTGGCGACGCCAGCCCTGTATGAAAGCATGAGCGCGAGGATTTCCCCGCTGGTGCCGGGCGAGCTGGACGATGATATCCCAGTTCTGGCGATGGAAGTGGCAGGACGGGTCGTCCAGCATTCGTCTTCGCTAGGTCTTGCGGTTCGCAAGTGGGCCAATCGTTGCGCGCTGCTCGCCACCGGAGATTTGTCGTCGGCGCTCAGCGCCCTGGCGTTGGCGCACGGTTTGGACGGCTTGCCGTCGGACGTGAATCAGCGCACGGGTTGGATCGCTGGCAATCAAGAAACGCGCGATCTAATCTGCAGCTGCAGTAACGACGGCTTCGTTCGCTCCTACGCGGCTACGGCTGTGCGCGAGCGCCCCAGTCAGCCGAGCTAGCCAGTCAGCCAAGCTAGCCAGTCAGCCCAAGCTAGCCAGTCAGCCAAGCTGAAAAGCCTGCCTCAGGCGTCGCCCGAGCGCTCGTGCTCGTCGTCGCGTTCGCTGGGCGGGCGATGGCGGTCCTGAAGCTCTTGCAGCAGAGCCATCTCCAGCTCGACGTCGCCTTGTTCTCGTGCTGCTCGGATGAGCGCCTTGGTGTCTTCACCGGCATGACGCAGCTCACGACGACGTAGCTTTTGCAAATCCGTCATGAGAACTTCCCGGGCGATTTCGATGTCGGGCAACTCCGGAGCGGCGAGTCGCCTCGCGGCGATGAGGCGAAGCGAGTCAGGGAAGCGGTCGATGGATTCGGCGACCAGCTGTCCAAAGCGCGCCAGGGTCGCGATGCCGAGTGCCAACTGCCCTGACGCATGGGGTAGTAGCTTCTGCACGTCTGCGTCCTGCAACAAACTGGGGTACTCCAACATGGCTCCAAGGATATTTTCGTCGAGGTTCGCGTCCTTGGATCTCTTTGGCTGAGCTGTGGAGCTTGGAGCCTGGGTTGCGTCGACTTTGGAGGCGTCACGCACGGCGCGCTGCAGCGCCTGCAAACTCCGAGAATCCGAAATCCCAAGTCGGGCGGCGACAGTGTCCGCGTAGCGTCGCGCGAGGGCACGGGTCGTCGGATCTTGCTCTTGGCGGATCAGCTCCAAGACTTCTTGGATCTTCTTGCCCTGGGTTTGCGGATCTTGGGCGCGAAACCCCGAGTCCAGGGCGGTCTCGATCTGATACTCGAGCATCCCTTTGGCGTTGCGCACACATTGACGAATCGCGTCCACGCCCTTTTCGCGGATCAGATCATCCGGGTCGACTCCTTGCGGCAAGCTGGCCACGCGCGTCGAAAGGCCTTCGGCGGCCGCCGGCTCTTTGGCGGCGATGCACGCCCTGCGGCCCGCCTTATCTCCGTCGAACAGCAGCGCCAGGTTCCTTGTGTAACGTTTGATCTGTGCCGCTTGCTCGGGAGTGAAAGCCGTACCCAACGGGGCGGCTACGTTTTGCACTCCGCGCGCGAACAGACTCACGACGTCGAAATTGCCTTCGACCAAGATGCATTCGTCATCGGCTCGAATCGCGCTACGCGCTTGGTACAACCCGAACACGATCTCGCGCTTCTTGTAGATCGGGCTCTCGGGAGAGTTGATGTACTTGGCGGGTTCATCTCCCACACCCATAGGGTTGATGCGCGCCTGGCTGAGCGATTCGGGGTCAGGCTCTGGCAAACTGCGGCCACTAAAACCAACCACATCGCCCCGCAGATCGACGACCGCGAACATCAAACGATGCCGGAAGCGGTCGTAGTGGCCGCCGCCGCTCTTGCGAGCAGCGATCAAGCCCAATGCCTCGCCGACTTGCGGGCTGAATCCGGCGTGACGCAAGTGCTCCGCTAGCCCATCCCAACCATAGGGTGCGTAACCGACCCGAAATGCTTTCAGTGCCTCAGCTTCCGGTCCGCTCTCCGGCAGGGACTCCGCCTGCGTCAAAAGGCCGCGGCGCTCGAGCTCCTGGAGCGCCAGCTGTCGTAGCGGATGCTTCTCCAAGCAGCGCTCGAAGTATTCAGCAGCCGCACGATTGGCGCCGAGCAGACTTTCGCGGCGACGTTTGGCTTCATCCTGGCGCTTTCGTTCAGCGTCCGAGCGCGTCTCCTGGAGTTCAATGCCTGAGCGTTGGGCCAGCTCCCGGATCGTATCCAGAAACGACAACCCCTCGGTTTCCTGAACGAACTTGATGGCGTCGCCGGAGGCGTGGCAGCCGAAGCAATAGTAGAATCCCCGCTCTTCATTGACGTTGAAGCTGGGGGTTTTCTCCTTGTGAAAGGGACAGAGCCCAAGCAAGCGGTTGCCCCGCTGCTCCAGCTTGACCCGCTCGCCGATCACATCCTTGATGTTGATGCGGTCGCGAACGGCCTGAATCGTCTCGTCCGAGATCAAGGCCCCAGCATACCGCCTTTTTGTGGACTTTTCCTCTGGTGCTTCGCAGCTGATCGAGTATACGCGGGGCCATGACTACCTCGGCTGGCAACGGCGCCGGAAGTACTGGCAAAATTTCTCAGGTCATCGGTCCCGTGGTGGACGTGGAGTTTCCCTCGGGAAAGCTCCCCGCAATCTTGAACGCGGTCACCACCACCAACCCCAGCATCAGCTCAGAACCCGACAACCTCGTGCTCGAAGTCGCGCAGCACTTGGGTGAGTCCGTGGTGCGCACCATCGCGATGGACGCCACCGAAGGCTTGGTGCGTGGGGCTGCAGTCAAGGACACGGGCGGTCCGATCTCGATGCCCGTCGGACCGGCAACGCTGGGCCGTATCTTGAATGTCGTGGGTAAGCCCGTGGACGATGCGGGTCCAGTGAACGCTGAGAAGCGAATGTCGATTCATCGCCCGGCTCCTGCCTACGTTGACCAGAGCACCACGGTCGAGATTTTCGAGACCGGCATCAAGGTGGTGGATCTGCTCGCCCCGTATCGTAAGGGCGGCAAGATTGGTTTGTTCGGTGGTGCTGGCGTGGGCAAGACGGTGTTGATCATGGAGTTGATCAACAACGTGGCCAAAGCACACGGTGGCGTGAGCTGCTTTGCCGGCGTGGGTGAGCGCACCCGTGAGGGCAACGACTTGCTGCTGGAGATGAAGGAGTCCTTGCTCGAGTCGGGCGAGTCGGTGATCACCAAGGCCGCACTCGTCTACGGTCAGATGAATGAACCGCCGGGCGCCCGCGCTCGTGTGGCGCTGAGCGCACTGACTGCGGCTGAGTACTTCCGCGATGAAGAGGGCCAAGATGTGTTGCTCTTCGTCGACAACATCTTCCGCTTCACGCAGGCGGGTTCTGAGGTGTCCGCGCTGCTTGGACGTATGCCCAGCGCCGTGGGCTACCAGCCGACGTTGGCGACCGAAATGGGCGCGTTGCAAGAGCGCATCACCTCGACCAACAAGGGCTCCATCACCAGCGTGCAGGCGATCTACGTGCCCGCGGATGACTTGACTGACCCGGCGCCAGCAACGACGTTCGCGCACTTGGATGCCACGACGGTGCTTTCGCGTGCGATTTCCGAACTGGGCATCTACCCAGCGGTGGATCCGCTGGACAGCACCAGCACCATGCTCGACCCACAGATCGTGGGTGACGAGCACTACGCGGTGGCGAACCAGGTGCAGCAGACCCTACAGAAATACAAGGACCTGCAGGACATCATCGCCATTTTGGGTATGGATGAGCTCTCCGAAGAGGATCGCTTGACTGTGGCCCGTGCCCGCAAGATCCAGCGCTTCCTGTCACAGCCGTTCTTCGTCGCGACCCAGTTCACAGGTTTGGAGGGCCGTTATGTGCCGCTCAAAGAAACTATTGCTGGCTTCCAGGAGATCCTGAGCGGCGATCTGGATGACCTGCCGGAGCAGGCGTTCTACCTGGTGGGCAACATCGAGGACGTCAAAGCCAAGGCGGCCGAGCTGAAGAAGAAGTCCGCCTGAGGTAAGAGCTGATGGCAGCCACAATCGCTCTAGAGATCGTCACACCTGACGGTCGCAAACTTCAGGAGAACGTCGATGAACTCACGGCTCCCAGCGTGGACGGTGAGTTTGGTGTGCTGCCTGGGCACCGACCGCTGTTGGCAGCGCTGAAGACTGGCCTGGTCAGCTTCCAGAAGGGAAGTGAGACGGAGCGCGTCGCGGTGGGGCCTGGATTCGTCGAGGTGTACGATGACCACGCTATCCTGCTGACTCAGTCGTTTTGCCGCAAGGCAGACGTCGACCCGGTGCGCGTGCGGCTTGAGCTGAAAGAGGCTGACGAGGCCTTGGACCACTACACAGGTGAGCCTGATGGCCCCGAGTATGTGGACATCGTCGCTCAGGAACTTTGGGCTGCGGCTCGCTTGGAGCTGTATGGCGATCCGCCTCCGCCCACGGTGCGCACGGTCTACGAGATGACCACCGCCGAAGACGTCACCAAAGAAGAGCCGGACGACGCCGCTGAGTGAGGCGCAGCGGGGTGTTTCCCCGCGTCACTACCTGTGCCTTTGCGGCCAGCCTACCAACCTGCGGAAGAGTTGGCTGGGTGGGGGCTAGAGCCCGGCGTCGATGGCCGCCGCCTTGATGGCGCGGCGTCGGGCTCTTTGATCGAAAACCATGAAGGGGCGGTCTAGTACCAACTGATCGTCGAGCGTGACGCGCACGTTCCACAAGCCGAGCGGATCACCGGGTTCGAATCGGAAGGTCTGGTCGATGCGGGTTTCGCCGGCGGGCAGTGTGACGCTTCCAAGTTGGGTGACGCGTCCTTCTGGGCGCGACACGGGTAGGTCCCTGACTCCTTGCTTGGTGGGTTTGCTCAGCTCCCATTCCAGCGTTGCTGCGCGTTGCAGCGGGGCTTTCAATTGCACGCGGAAACCGAGCTGCTGTTTGCGGGCGTCCAGTTCGAACGGGACCTGATCGCGCTCTTGGATTTGCCCACCAAACAACACCCCAAACTCGGCGCTTTGGATCGGGCTCTCGGCGCCTGGATCTTGCGTCAGCTGGCTGAGCTGGTCGCACGAGCAGAGCAGTAACAACAACGACGCAAGCAGGGACCCAAATTGGAGGCGCTGGCTCATAGGCGAGTTGGAATCAAGTGAGGGACCGCATCCGCTTGATTTCTTCGCTCATTCGCGAGAACTCGTCAACATGCAGGGTCTCTCCTCGGGCATCGAGGTGGATCTGGCAGGTGGCGGCAGCTTGTTCGAGCATTCCCGAATCCGTGATGCCTTTCCAGGCGTTGCGCAGCGTCTTCCGGCGTTTGGCGAAGGCCGCGCTGACCAGCTGTTGGAACTCACGGGTCTCGGCGATGGGCTTTGCGCGTGGGGTTAAGCTCGCGACGGCGGAGTCCACCCCTGGCTGTGGGTAGAAAGCTCCGCGGCGTACGACGAACTCCCGTTTGACGTCGAAGGCGGCCTGCGCGAACACACTCAGCGCTCCGTAATTGCCGCTCCCGGGCGTGGCACTGAGTCGCTCCGCCACTTCCAGTTGGACCAAGAACACCGCGCGCGAGAGCGTCGGCGCAAGCTCGATGGCTTTGCGCATCAGGGGGCCAGTCAGATTGTAGGGCAGGTTGCCCGATAGCACGTGAGGAGCGGGGTGGTTTGCGAAGTGCGCCGCATAGTCGAGGCTTTTGGCATCGGCTTCCAGCAAGTCGAGCCGGCCCGCCGCTGCAGCTTTCAACTCGTCCAGTATGGGGATCAAGTCGCGGTCTCTTTCGACAGCAATCACGTGGTGCCCCGCGTTCAGCAGGCACACGGTCAACCCGCCCAGCCCAGCGCCGATTTCGAGGACCGTTCCTGGCGGGCCGCAGCACGCGGCGATCTTCTCCACGAGGTGGTGGTCGCACAGGAAGTTCTGGCCGAAGCTACGTTTGGGGCGCAGCGCGTGCTCACTCAGGACTTGCTTGGGGATGGGGAAGGGGAGTGTCACGGCGCTCTAGATGGCTCTGAGCCGCGGGGGATCGGGAGGGGGCTCATCGCGCGTCGGCTGGTCATCGCTCGGCCCATCCGGGCTGGCGCTCTTGGCTTCGTCGCTTTCATTGGCGCTTTGAGGCAGGTGCTGTTTGCGACGCGGCTTTGGGACTTCGACGCGTATTCCGGCTTGCCTCAAAGCGTCAGCGCCGGCGCGCTGGCTCGCCGCCGTGCGCGTCTTAACCGCAAACTGCACGACCTCACTCAAGGCAGAGTTGTCGCTCTCGAAGCCGGTATCCAAACGGATCGGGATCCAGCGAAGCTGGCTATGACGCCGTGGCAGACGACGCAGCTCTTCCAGTACCTGGCTGTGAGCCACATCCGGGGTCGGCGACCAGCAGCAGACCAAAGTCGGACGGGGTTTGCTGAGCAGGATTTCTTTGAGGGCTTCCACCAGCACCAGGTCTGTCTTGTTGCGATCTGGCTCCAGGCGTGCCGGAGAGTCGATTCCGAAGCTGACGAGGTAGTGGCGTAAGCTCTGCTCGCGGGGCGTTGATGCGAACGGCGCGGGTGCGGAAAACGGGCTCTTTCGCAGAGCGACGCTGGCGCGTCGGGCGACTCGATCGATATTCTTGGAGCGCATGTTTTCCACTAGCTCCGGAGCCAATGGCCGAAGGTGTTCCAGCACGCGGTTGGCCACGTCCGCTTCGTCGTATGAGCTGCGGTCGGAATCGTGGGTGCCGCTGCGGAAGGCCAGTGCGTCCATGATGCGCGCTGCCTGTGGACTGCCAGTCGTCGGGGCAAGCCACGCCAAACGTCGCGCGGCGACGATCGCGAGTCCCACCTGATCTCCTTGCTCCAAGTGATATTCCGCAACGGATGCGAGTTGATCGATCGCCGCATCCAGCGGTGCCTGTCCCGGAACACCCGCCCAGAGTTCGACGGAGGCGTCCAACACGAGCCAGACTACGTCGCGCTCTTCCAGGTCAAACTCACGCACCATCAGCTTGCCGCGACGCCCGGAAGCTTTCCAAGCGATGCGTTTGAACGGGTCGCCGCTTTGATATTCACGGATCTCGCGCAAGTCGTAGTTTCCACCCATGCGCCGTCCCGCTCGACCGATATCCGCGCGGGAACGGCTGCGGCCGCCCAAAGCCGGACGCGTTCGCGTGGCGTATGCTAACGGCATGACCTCGATGCCGAAAGGGTTGGAAAAGGTCAACGGAACTTCATACAGCCCAGGACTCCCGCGCACCTCCAAGCTCAACCCGTAGATCCCGTGTCGCCCGACGCGGTCGCAACGCACACTCACGCTGACGGCGAGCCTGCCACCCGCCGGCACCTCGCCAGAGCTCGGCTCGATTTCCAGCTCCAGCTGTGGTGCATGTAGTGCTCGAAGATGAACATAACGCGCCGCTCGTACGTCGCGGTTGCGTACTTCCGCCTTGAGCTCGATTCTTTCGCCTCGGCCGATCCGCACCAGGCGTTGCTGCTCTCGCCAGAGCATCTCGAAGCCGGAGGCGCGGACTTTTGCCACACCGACCAGGGTGACGGCCCGGGCTATCTGCAGGCCAAGGATCAGAGCCCCGCCCCACGCCACGATCGCGGCTTGTCCAGCAACCACGCCGGTAGCTACCAGCGCGATGCCGGCCAGCGTCAGGTCGACCGCGCTGCGAGTGGGATGCAGTTGCACTCGGGCAGACTAGCAGCTGCCGTGGCCTGTCGACCAGCCTCAGTGTCCACCAAAGTTGGCGCACAGGCGCCCGAGTGAGGTGAATGCTCTGACGGGCGGCGGCAGACTAGCCCGGCAATCGAGGGTTCTACTCAGCCGAGATGCCAGTTGTCATGCGCAAGCGAACGTACGATCTGCTCGGTCCGCTGAGGCCACAGTGGGTGGTCTTCGTGACACAGCTCATCCGCCAGTTCATTGGCGGCAGCCACGGACGTGATGCCTTCCTGTTGGGCGCGCGCTAGCACCTGGCGGGTCACGTTTTGCACCGAGTTGCCATAGCTCGGGTCGAAGTGTCGCAGGATAGACGGGTCATTCGGTAAGATACCGTATTGCTCATTCGCGCACGTCACGATGCCCATCCGGTTGGCCACGAAATCAGGCACGTGCACGATGCCCCGCTCGCGCAATAGGGCGGCATCGCGTTGCGTGTCCAACAATTGGTTGTTAGCTGCACCGCATACGATACTCGTCTGAAGCATGGGAATGGTTTCCGGATTCAAGATCCCGCCGAGGGCGTTGGGGGCGAATACGTCACATTTTTCAGCGAATAGAGTCAGATCTTGTTTCTCGATCTTTTTGAGGATCAGCCGTTCGTCGATATGTTTGAGACGCGCCTCCACGATGGCGCGCTCATTGACCTCGAAAGCGACGACTTGGGCGACGCCGCGCTGCAACAAGTGGCCCATCATGAAGCGGGCGACGTTGCCTGCGCCTTGCATGACCACGCGTTTGCCGCGCAGCACCGAACGCCCCGGATCGCTTCCGTCGAGTGCTCCTTCTAGCAAGGTAGCGCCCGCACCCAACCGACGTTGGAAGCTTTCCCCGTCCAGCTCCCCCGCTTCGGAAAATACGAGCGCCGCCTCCATCGCCGCGACGACGCCACGCGCGGTGGCCTCTGAAGGATTGCCAGAGCCACCGACGGAAGGCGGAACGCAGGTGACGAAGCGCGTCGTGCGGAAGATCTCTGCCATGTCATCGGCACCCGTACCGACATCTTCGGCCGTGATGTATGCGCCACGGAGAGAGGTAATGAAACGGCCGTAGTCGCGATACAAACGCGCCCGATACTTTACATCCTGCACGTCCGCCTGGGGTTGTTGGGCAATGATGCCCTTGCCTCCGCCCCACCATAGACCGGCGAGAGCATTCTTGCGTGACATGCCGCGCGCCAGCCTCAGGCCATCACTCAACAGAGCCTCCATGCTGTCATAGCTCCAGTGCCTGACGCCACCTGCACCCTGGCCGCGGGCCGTGCGGTGCAGGAAAGCCGCAAGCAGAGCGCCAGTGTCTGCACCCAGCTCGAGAAAAACAGCCTGGTGTCCGCCGAAATCACGCCGATTGTTGTTGAGCGCGTCCGCAATCGGCTGCAACGCGGTCTCGGCCGGCTCCAGCAAACCGCTATCGGCGTCGAGGTAGAACGCTGCGCGTCGACGTTTGAGCGCTCGCAGCTGGGAACTGAACTCCTCGGGAGATGCTTTGGGATCGAAGTGGCTCAAGCTGGTCAACCTATACCGGTTGAACTTGGCGCCGATAGCTCACGTTCGCAAGCGCCTCTTGGATGACGCTGCTGCGTGCGGACAAATCCCCCTCTAGCTCCGGTACCAGAATGAGGCGGTGAGCCAGCACCGAGGGGGCGACGGCCCGTACGTCATCCGGAGTTACGTAAGGGCGGGCTCTGAGTACGGCGTGTGCTTTGGCGGCGCGCACCAGACCGAGCGTTGCACGAGGGGAGCAGCCCAGCACTACTTTGGGATGCTTGCGGGTAAAGCGGCACAGTGCGGTGGCGTACTCGAGCACGTCGTCTTCGATGTGCACACGCGCGGCCACGGATTGCAGCTGCAGACACTCCATCGCGTCCAGCGTCTTAGAAGGCTGCGGCGCGACTACTCCGTGGGCTTTCAGCATCGCCACCTCATCCGTCTGGGACGGGTACCCCAACTCGAGGTGGATCAAGAATCGATCGATTTGTGCTTCCGGCAGGGGAAAGGTGCCTTCGAGGTCAATCGGGTTTTGCGTCGCAAGCACGAAGAATGGGTCGGGCAGGTCGAAGCGGTCGCCTTCAATCGTTACTTGATGCTCTTGCATCGCCTCGAGTAGTGCAGACTGAGTCTTCGCTGGTGCGCGGTTGATTTCGTCTGCCAACACGACGTTCGCGAAGATGGGGCCTGCGCGCAGGGCGAAGGCACCTTCCTTTGGATTGAGAACGTAGGTGCCCGTGATGTCCTGCGGGAGCAGATCTGGCGTGAACTGAACACGACGCATGCTGCAACCCAGCGTGTCCGCAAAGGCTTTGACCAGCGTCGTCTTGGCGACACCGGGCACACCCTCCAGCAGGCAGTGGCCGCGCGCAAGCAGTCCCACCAACATCATTTCCACCGGTGTGCTGTCACCGATGAACACGCTGGAAACTTCGGCACGTACTTGATCCAATCGAGCCTGCGCCGCCTGCACGTCGTTCAGGGCTAATGCGTGCATCAAGTCATGCTCCCTAGTTGGTTTGTCGTTGAGGGCATTGAAGTGTAGTCAGAGAGGTGGTTTCTAGCAGCGAATTGGGTCGCTTGGGTCAGGATCGGCTCCAATTGTTGCCGCATTTCTTTAACTGATTCAGCTGGCAGGCGGATACTTTCTGAGCTCACCACTGCTTTTTCCGCCGCTGCCATCTCAGCGAATAGGCGCTCTAGCCGTTGCTGCGATCCAGGGTCTACCGCCCCAGTGCGTTTGAGTGCTTCGAGAATTGCGCCCGCGGATGCGTGGCGCGGTAGGCGGAGCGCTTGACGCAGCACCTCTTCGGCCGCGGCTTTCAGCTCGAGTACGACCAACGCGTGGTGGGTGGTGGGAGCGGACAGCACGGCCGCGCGTCCCGCGGCGCCGCCTTGTGCGACGAGAGGTGTGTCTTTGGCATAGCGGGGTGTAGGCCGGTCATAGACCTTGCCTGAGGAGCGGAACGCCCATAGCGATACTCCGGCGATCAGCAGCGCGGCCAGGATGAGAGCGAGGTTCTTCGGTAGCCCTTCTTCTTTCACTTCGTCCAGCAGGCGCTGCATGTCGTCGAGCGTCGACTCCAGTTTGCGCTGCAAGTCGGCTTGTCCCCCAAATTGGCCCGTTTGGTCGAAGTTATTGGCGATGATGTACAGTTTGCCCTGGCGCTTTCCCCAGCCGTCGTCTTCGACCAAATAGCGCAGCATGCCGCGAGCGAGTTCTCGATTGCCGTCAAAACTCATCATCAGGTTGATGAACACAGACGGATCGCCCATCGCAAACAGTCGTCCACAGCGGGCGCGTCGATTGGTGGGCACCCCATTGGAGAGTCCGCACGCTCTGGCGTCGCCAATCACGCCAATCACCGCGAACAGAGTTTGATTGCCGGCCGAGTCCGCGAGCGTCAGCACTGGAGTCAGCTCGACATCTGGGTCGGTCGATAGCGCCGTCGGGTGATTGGTGACCACCTGCTGAACGTTGGCGACGATCGGGTGACGCAATGCGGAGCCGTCGTCGCCATGCAACACGTGGGGCCTGGCAATCGGCAGGTTGGTGTTGCGATTGAACGATTCGAGCGGTTCAGACGGCGCGAAGGCCCGGTGGATATGAAACCGGGCCAGCAGTTGATCCGCTTTGCCGAAGTCGTCGATCACGGCGAGACGCCCCCCCGCAGATAGGAACGCACTGGCCTCTCCAAACTGCAGCCGCGTTTCCGGATGGATGACGAGCACGGCGTCAGCGGGCGTCAACCGCTCCCAGTCCAGCTTCGCTCCGAGCACGACCCGTTCGCGTCCCAACGTCCCTCGCGCGACCGCCAGAAACTCCGTCATGCTGTCCCAGCGCTCGCGACTGAACTCAAAACTCGCACCGGACAGGCTGGCCCAAAAGAGCGCTGAAATCAGCGCTGCCAGGGCACCAATTCGGCGAATAGTCAGGCGACTTGTGCGGCTTTGACGCGTTCCAAACCGGAGCGGACTCGGCTTGAGTTCTCCAGCGCTTCCAGCGCGGCGTCGGCTGGTTTCAATGGACGATGTGGCCGCGGTTAGGCACCGGAACTTCCGAAAGCCTGGAATCGGCTGCATCAGCAGAAACGATAACCTGGGGCCCGGGAGGGTCGCTACCACAAACTGGGCGGCCGGAACCCTGGGGGTCCACCAGCCCCCGGACCTCGGCAAGGGGGCATTGCAACTCTGAAAGACCCGACTTCCGGCCCGAATGCGTTCTGGAGGCGGCGCTTGACCTCCTCTAGGCCGAGGCTAGATTACTCAAGTGGTCAGTACTTTCTGACCAAGATTGGGATTACCCACATGTTACCTCCGTTCATTATCGAACAGATTCGCAGACGCGAAGCCGAGGAACGCCTGAGGCGGGAGGCAGACCGTCCACGACTGGAACTCCCCATTGACGCTTATCGACCCGCGCCAGAAGATGCGGAAGACAAGCCCGACGAGATTGAACGAGGCGTCATCGTCGTTGATCTCTGAGCCCCGCTCCCGGAAACCCCGCTAGCGGGGTTTTCAATGTCTCGGTATCCGAACTCTTACTTTCAAAAAAAAGCCGTCGGAGGTCATCCCGGCGGACTTTGGTGCCGCTCTCCCTTTCGAGCTACGAGTGGAGCATGGCGAGCATTGCGGCCTCTGGTCCCATCGTCTCGGTCGTAGCCGCCGGAACTGCCGGAAGCGATTGCGATTTTAGGGACACACAACTAGGCTCCGCGCGCTTATGCGGAGCCTGCGGCTCAGTCTTTTACTGACGCTTTTTGTTACTAGCGCCTGTTTTCCACCGGATGACGGGATCGATCCACCATTGGACCGGATCTACTTTCCCGTAGGCATGGCGCTGAGCTCCGGCGGTGACACGCTCTACGTCGCAAACAGCGACTTCGACCTGCAGTTCAACGCTGGCAGCGTGCAGGCATTCAACGCGGCACAGATCCGACGTCTGTTGCCCAAGACCTGTGCGCAGGATAGCGATTGTGGTGGCCAGAGCGAATGTCAGCACGGCGTCTGCTACTTCGACGGAAACCCATGTGCTGAGGGAACGGAGATGCAGAGCGCCGCGGAGAGCGCCATCGCCCCTGGCTTCTGCAAGCTCGACGACATCCGCGGGGTGCGCAGGGAATCAGCGCGAATATCGCCGTTCGTTGCCGATCTCGTTTACACCACGTTCGAGACCTCAAGTGGCGCGCGAAAAGCACGTTTGCTGATGCCGGTCCGCGGCGACGCGACCGTGCACTGGGCGGATGCGGTCCACGACCAAGCCGGTTCAGGACCGTTCTTGGAGTGTGGCCAAGACAACGCTCTCAAAGAGTGCGACGCGGACCATCGTCGTGGAGACGACTCCGACGAGCAGACTGCAGAGGGCGAGAGCCTCGAAAAGGAACCGTTCGCCATCGCCGTGTCGACGGACGGCTCGGTGATCGCGGTCGGTCACCAAACCCGCGGCGCGATTTCTCTACTCGAGAACAAAGACCGTGGGCCCGTGTTGCGGAGCGTACTCAAAGGGCTGCCGGTGAACCCGATGGCAATCGCGGCTGTGCCTCCACCTCAGCTCGCCGAAAGCGGGCTGGTGGACTACCGGCCCGGGTTTCTGGTGGCATTCCGGCACACTGGCGCTTCGCGCCCGTCGATCGAGCTGCTGCGCTACTTTGACGACGACGCATCCGGGCACACGCCGTTCTTGCAGCGCGCTGGCAGCGTGCCCATCACCGTGTCCAGTGGTTTCGATTCGCGAGGCATCGCAGTCGATGATTCGGAGCGCTTGGCTTGCGAACAAACATGTGTGCCCGAACTCGTAGACGGCGATGCTGGGGCTGGCGGCGAGACGCCGCTTGATTGCCTGACGCGTTGCGCTGCCACCCCGCTGGATGTGTTCGTCGCCAATCGCTCACCTTCAGCGCTGCTCATTGGCAAGACCCGACCCGGACACACTGATATCGGCAACGATGAGCTTCCGAATTTGTCCGACATGGTGTCGTTGCGCGGTGGCCCCTCGAAGGTTTGGACTGGTTGCCTAGACGTGAGTGACGTGGAGCAAGCGTGCACGGAGACACGGGTGTTTGCGATCGCTTTCGATTCTCGGCTCTTCTACATCTACAACCCTGCCACGCGGCGCATTGAAACGCGACTGCTGACTGGGCGCGGCCCCCAAGCGTTCGCTTTCGACCCAGCAAATCGCGTGGGCTACCTTGCCCACTTCACCGACTCGTACATCGGCGTGATCGATTTGGATCCCACGCATGCGACGTACGGGCAGTTCTTGCTCACGGTTGGCAATCCCACGCCGCCCAGAGCTTCCCAATAACCAACCTGGCGACCATCGCAGCGATGAACCTGGCAAACACACACGGAACTCTGATCTCGAGGTGGTGCGCGGCTGTGCTGCTACTGGTGTGCGTCTGCGCCTGTGGCGACAGCGGCGCGTCGGGGCCCACGCGTAGTCTGCGTGGCAGCGGTGACGTGAGCTTTATCTGTGCCGAGCACGACGCGACGGGCAACCTCGTGGGCCGCCCGTTGGACTCCTGTCCTGACTACGGAGGTAGGCGCGAGCTGTATTCGCTGGTGACTCAAGAAGAGACTGGCGAAGTCGCATTGGTGCGCATGACGGCTTGCCAGGACGGCGGCTCGTGCGGAGCGCGCGTCTTGGATCTGGAGGACACGTCGCCCGGTGTGAACTTCATGGCGGTAGGGGCTGAGCCGAGCAGTATCGCGTCCACGCCTGGGGGCATGGCCAGCTTCGTGGCCGTGACTGAGCCGGGCAAGGAAGGTATTTTCGCGCTGCCAACGTCGTGCGTCGGCGAGCGTCTGAATCGTAAAGTCTCCGAGAGCGCCGAAGTACAGCGCGTTCGTGACCTACGCACCTGGCCCGCTTGTCGGCTGCCCGCCGCACCAGGGGATATCGAGGTGATCGTCAGTGAAGCGAAAGGCCGCTGCGACCGGCCGCTCGTGTCCAGTACCGAGGCCGAGAGCGCGACGGAATGTCCTGCTGACCTGAGCGCCGAAGGACTGGCAGGTCAACACAAGCTCATGGTTGCGTTGCCAAGTTTGGGGAAGATTGCCGTCGTCGACGCCCAGACTCTGTTGGACCGTCCGCAGGGCAGCTTCGGGGAATGCCCCATCGATCGGATGATCAGCCTGGACGGGGATCTGAGCGACGCAGAGAAGCGGGCCAAGCCGCAGAAACCAGACGACTGGAATGGCGCCGAGCTGGCGAGCGTGACGAAGCCTGATGAGGCTCTCTCCTACCAATCGACACCAGCCGACTTCGCTCTGGATGGTCACGTGCTGTACGTGGCGGACCGCACCGCCCCCGTGATCCATTCGTTGGACGTCAGCGACGCCTGCAATGTGGTGCAACAGGACCGGTGGCTTCCCAAGAGCCTATTGGATCCCAACGCCACCGTGACTACCCGTAAGGTGGCGGTCAGCCCGCTCACCCCCAGCGGCAAGAAGTACCTGTACGCGGTCGACAACTCGCCGAACCTGGCGGCGGGAAGCGTCATGATCTTCGACGTCAGCACCAGCCCCGCGCCTCGTTCGCCCGAGGAGCGTACCCCGCTGGTGCGCTCGCGCTCGAAGGAGATCACCAGCGAACCTCCGGACCGGATCCAATTCGACCAAGAGGTTTCCGACGTCACCTTTGCCTACCAAGATGTGCCGGCGATCGATCCGGAAACTGGCGTCGCCGTCGACGGTTTGAGCTGCGATCCAGATCCAGACTTGTCGGACTCGGACCCGCGCGCGCAGTACCGACCCAACAACGACGCCACGGGCGCTTCGCCCGGCAAATTGCGCGGCGTGTTTGCCTTCGTCGCGTTGCACAGTGGGCTCGTGGTGGTCGTGGATGTGGAAGATCTCGATGCTCCCTGCCGGCGGCCAAAAACGACCAACAGCAGCTCGGAAGCCGATCGATATGGCTGCGCCAATGACGAGCTGAGCGTTGAGTTGGAAGACTCGGGCCAGCTGACCGTCAGCGGTGAACTCAGCTGCAACATCAGCGAACCGCACCGTGTTCGCCCGCTGCAATACTTCCGCTCGGATGGCAGCGGTCCGCGTCTGCGTTCTTTTCCGCAACTTCGCGACGAAAACGGCGCGTCTATCTCCGTTGATCAGACGGAAAAAGGTCGCCGCCAACCGCGGCTGCTGGGTGTTGAGTCAGCGACGGACCGCGGCGGAGCCGAGCTTTGGGTCGGCGCCACCTTGTATCAGCTCGGAGACATCAGTGATCCGCTGTTGCTCGATCCAGCCGTCGCGGAGCGCAACAGTGTGGTGCTGCCATTTGCTGAGCCGCGCGCCTACAACATTCCTAACGCATTCAACACGGTGACCTTCGAGGGGCCTGTGCGTGGCTTGTCGGATGCCCCCTTCAGCGCAGTCGACGGCGCCGATATCACGGTGCCTCAATTGCCAACGGGCGGTACTCTCGTTTTCAACGACCGCCAATACGGTGTGTTCGAAGGCGGGCTCGACGGCGCCTACTGTGCCTCAGGCATTGAAGATCAATGGTTGATGCGCGACCGCGGCGAGCAGCGCTTTGCCGCTGATCCGGGGCTGGCCGGTGGCGATGAGGTTTCCGAGGAGCGCCTGGATGAGTTTGCCAAGCAATATGGCGACTACGTGGACGTGGTCTCCGAGTTGCTGCCTTCCGACAACTCGTACTGGAAGTCCGATACTGGCAACGGTTGCGGGAGTGACCTAGTCGCGGAAAATAGCGGACTGTCCGGGCGCGAAGTCTGCGATCTGTTTTTCGGAAGCCCGGAGCTTCCGGATCCGCACCGCGAGTATCGCATCATCCGCGCTTTCAACGATCGCTTGATCGTCGAGCCGCGGCGCTACGGCGGCCAAACCGAGCGCGACGCCGCGCTCGAGTTGCTGGAATGCTGCTTCCCCCAAGCGGTGGAGTTCCAGGTGCGGGCATCCAACCACTGGGTTCGTCGGATCAGCGGGGCATTCGAGCACGACGTGCGCGCCAATCCGGAAACGCTCGCGTGCGAACGTTCCGAAAACCCGCAGCTGGAGGGTCGAACGGGGCGCATCTTCGAAGTCTCTTGCCAGGGAGATTGTGAGGCGGAAGTGTCCGGCTCCGGTTTGGGTGGTCGTGTGCTGGGACCGCCGAGCTTTGCTTCGGAAGATATAGAGGCCGATGATGCCGACGTCGGGTTGAGGCAGCCAGCTTCCATGGTGTGTGTGTTACCTAACCATCCCAGCGGCGGGATTGACCCCCGTGGGCAGTACGCGCATTGTCTGCAGGACAGCGCTACGGCGCGCTTTGCCATTTATCGGGGGCTCGAGCCCAGCCGACGCGACATGCAGTTCTCGTGGCGGACTCTCGGAGGCTTCAACGCACTCGCTGTGGACCTGCTCGCGGTGGTTGGGTCTGGAAGCTCAACCAATCCTCGCCGCATCGAGTTTCTCCCGCAAGTGGGGCGGCTGGTCGTAGCGGATGGCGGCTTGGCTGGGCTCGAGGTGGTGGGGTTGCGCAGCACTGATGGTCGACCGGTGTTCGGCGGTTCCGCGACCAGCGCGCGCTGAGCCCGGCGTCACGTCCAGTCTCCGCGGAGGCGCTACCGTCGAGCAGGGCTTTCTGGTAACAGGTTACAATGCCCAAGCAGGGGAAGACCACCCCGGTGATGCAGCAGCACGCCGCTGCCAAGCAGGCGTTCCCCGATGCGGTCCTGTTTTTCCGTTTGGGTGACTTCTACGAAATGTTCGGCGACGACGCCGTGCTCTGCGCACGCGTGTTGGATCTGACTCTGACGAGTCGCAACAAAGGCAAACCGGACGAGATCCCCATGGCTGGCGTGCCTTACCACGCCGCGCACAGCTACGTGGGCCGCATGCTGAACGCCGGCTATCAGGTGGCGATCTGCGAGCAAATGGCAGATCCGAAAACGGTCAAAGGCATTGTACCGCGGGAGGTCGTACGGGTTCTGACTCCAGGCCTGATCACCCACGACGAACACCTCAAGGCCAAGGAGAACAACTGGCTGGCGGCGCTCCACGTCGAACCGAGCGAGCGCGGCGTGGGTATTGCCCTTCTAGATATCTCCACGGCTGAGCTGCGGGTGGCTGGGGTTGCAGATCTGGCGGCGGCCCTGGCTGAGCTGTCGCAGGCGCAGCCGCGCGAGGTCCTCGTGGCAGCGGAAGACTCCCAGGAAGTCGAAGCGGCGTTGTCGGCCACGCTGAAACAAGCCGTGCTCCGCAGCGATCAAGAGCTTTCGGCCGAACAGCTCTCAGCCGCGCTAGCGGGACTCGAAAATGATGCAGAGCAGCTGACGAGCAGTGAGCGTGCGGCGGCAGCGCGCGCGTTGCGTTTCGCCAGAGCCTGCACTCCGAAAGAGGAGTTGCCGGTGCGGGCCATCGGCCGCTGGGATCCGTCGAGTTCTTTGGTGATCGATCCCGCCGCTCAGCGACACCTCGAACTGGTGCAGTCCAACAGCGGAGATCCCAAAGCGACCCTGTTGGGCGTTTTGGACGAAAGCGTGACGCCGGCTGGAGCTCGGCTATTGCGACGTCGCCTCTTGGCTCCGTTGACAGACGTCACTTCTATCCGTCGTAGGCAGGACGCCGTGGAGCTGTTTCGGGTGCATGCGGCCTTGCGTGAGCAGGTTCGGCAGACGCTCCGCGACGTCGGAGACATGGAGCGCGTGGTATCTCGCGTCACGCTGCGCGAAGCGAGCCCCAAAGACCTGGCGAGCTTGCGTGATGGTCTGCTCGCCTCCGCAGAAGCCGCGGCTCAACTGCGTTCGTTGGGCGAGCCTGACGTGGAAGATTGCCTACAACTATCCGCCGAAGAGGATCTGGTCAGCGAAGTCGCAAGTGAGCTGCAGGCGGCGTTGGTGGAGCGGCCTCCGGCGTTGGCCAAGGAGGGAGCGGTGTTCTTGCCGGAATACGACAAGCAGCTGGCCCGCTTCGACAAGACCAGGAAGCACGGTTCGGGCTTGATGGTTGAGCTTGAGACGCGGCTGCGGGAAAGCACCGGCATCAATACGCTGAAGGTGCGCTATACGCGTGTGTTCGGCTGGTATCTCGAAGTCAGCAAGTCGATGCTGGGCAAGGTGCCCAAAGCTTGGCGCCGCAAGCAGACCGTGGCCAACGCCGAGCGCTACACCGTTGAAGAGCTGGATGAGCTGGCGGACAAGATCGCCAGCGCGGAAGATGAATACAGAACGCGCGAACTCGAGCTGCTCAAGGGGTTGAACGACTTGGTTCGCGGGGCTGCACAGCGCATTCGCCAGGTGTCGGCCAAGGTCGCGGCCTGGGATGTCGCGGCGGCGTTGGCGGAAGTGGCGCACCGTTATGACTACGTGCGTCCCGTCGTCGAGGAGAGCAGTGCTCTAGTGATCGACGACGGTCGCCACCCCGTGGTGGAGCGACTCGCGGCAGCGGGCCGTTTCGTACCAAACGGTGTTTCCCTGCAGGCGGATGAGCTCCGGCTGTGGATCATCACCGGCCCGAACATGGCGGGCAAGAGCACCTTCTTGCGCCAAGTCGCGCTGTGCGTGATCTTGGCGCAGATGGGCAGCTTCGTACCGGCGGCGGCCGCAACGGTTGGGGTCGTAGACCGTGTGCTATCGCGCGTTGGAGCAAGTGACGATCTCGCCCGCGGAGACAGCACTTTCATGGTGGAAATGCGCGAGACGGCTCAAATTTTGCGCTACGCGACGCCGCGTTCACTGGTAATTTTGGATGAAATCGGCCGGGGAACGAGCACCTTCGATGGGCTCGCGATCGCTTGGGCGGTGGCTGAGCACTTGGATGAGGTGGTGCGCTGTCGAGCCCTCTTCGCGACGCACTACCATGAGCTCACCCAGCTGGCTGACGAGAGTGAGCATGCCGACAACTACAGCGTGAGCGCTCGCGAGCGCGACGGGGACATCGTCTTCTTGCATCGTTTGGTGCACGGCGCAGCGAGTCGCAGCTACGGTGTGGCGGTAGCAAAATTGGCCGGGCTTCCCGAAACGGTGTTGGCGCGTGCGAGCGCACTGCTGTCCAGCTTCGAGGGAGAAACCGCAGCGGACGCCCCCGTGCAACCACCAGCCAAGCGGCGCAAGAACCCCAACCAGTTGGACTTGTTTGCCGGCGGAGCGGCTCCCACCCCGCGTGACACTGAAGTCCTGACTACGTTGCGCGCGCTCAACGTGGACCGCTTGGCGCCGCTCGACGCCCTGCAGCTGCTGGCTCAGTTGAAAAGGAAGCTCGGCTGAGAGCCTCTGCGGCGCCGAAGGCCGGCGCCCAGCCGGCGGTTTCCAGCACGCTACGGAGCCCGATTGACAAGCGCGCCGGGCAAGCCCATGAATAGTGCATGATTTTGTCAGCGCAGCGCATCGGACTTCACTGGGTGACGGTCGATCCGTTCTTGTTTTGTGCCCACCACAATGACAACTACCCGGCTGGCAACGAAAAATTGGGGCCTCAAGCGTCGCTGTCGGGCCGCAACATCGGCATGGACTTCGACGGTCGTGATGGTTGGAACATGTACCACGGTGATGTGGTGCCCGGCTTTCCACAACACCCACATCGCGGGTTCGAAACGATTTCCATCGTGCGCCGCGGCTTGATCGACCATTCAGATTCGATGGGCGCCAAGGCACGCTTCGGGCGCGGTGACGTGCAGTGGATGACCGCCGGCAAAGGCGTGGTGCATTCGGAGATGTTCCCTCTGTTGAATTCGGATGGGGAAAACCCCCTGGAGTTGTTTCAGATCTGGCTCAACCTGCCAGCCAAAGACAAGATGGTGGAGCCCTACTTCACGATGCTTTGGAACGAGGATATCCCGCGTGTCACCCACACGGACGCGAACGGTAAACAAACAAATTTGATGTTGGTGGCTGGGCAGCTTGGTAGCACCCAGGCGCTGGCGCCGCCGCCCAACTCATGGGCAGCGCGGGCGGAGAGCGAAATCTTGATCGCGACCATCGCGCTGCAGCCCGGCGCGGAGTATGAGCTGCCAGCGGCTTCCGCCGAAGCCAACCGGACGCTGTACTTCTTCGACGGTCAGCACCTGCAAATTGCCGGTGAAGATTTGGACGAGCACGCTGCAGTAGCTGTCAAACCGGACGCTCCGCTATCGCTGCGCAATACCAGCGAGGCGGAGGTGGAACTGATGCTGATGCAAGGGCGGCCAATCGGAGAGCCCGTCGCCCATCACGGACCGTTTGTGATGAACACGCGCCAGGAGCTGCAGCAAGCCATGCTGGATTACTCGCGTACGAGATTTGGGGGCTGGCCCTGGCCCAGCGACGCCCCGGTGCACGGCGCCACTCGCGGCCGCTTTGCTCAACATTCAGACGGCCGAGTCGAAGAGCCCGCGGCTAATCCGTGAGCCGCATCCGGCGATTCGGCACGACGGCGTGTCACTCATAGGTCAGCAGCTGTCGCGCTGACCCTTGTACCGTTCATTCGCGCCAGTGAGGTGGATAGGTTCTCTCGTAGCCTGGCAACTGTTCTACGCGTCCAATCAACGCGGCGATGTTGGGGTACTTTTCTGAGAGGGGCAGCAGTCCCAGGTCAAACTCCGCAGCGGCGGGCTTATTGGCGGCGCGCTCCAAACCTTTGAGCAGAGGAAGCAGCACCAGCTCCGCGGCGCTGATGCGCCCCCCGACCAGCCAGGCTTTGCCTTGCAGTGACTGCTCGACGCTCGCCAGCTCGGCATGCAGTTGAGGGATGGTTTCGAGCAAGGCTTGGCGCACGGACTCGTCACCAGTCTTGTTGAAATACAGTGGCCGCACGATCTTGCTCTGAAACGCACTGTCCATGTACTGATCGAACTCGGCGCAGAGTCTGCGAATGTCACCTGCTTCTTCGGGTGTGGTGCCAAAGATGGGGACTTCCGGATACTTGGCGTCTAGGTACGAGAGCACCGCCATCGACTCATACACGACGTAGTCGCCATCCTTGAGCACCGGAACTTTGCCACGCGGGTTGAGCTTCAAGAACTCGGAGGACTTGTGTTCCCTTTGAGAGAACTGCAGCAAGTGGGACTCGTAGTCGAGCTGCTTGAGCTCGAGCGCGAGCATCACGCGCCATGAATAGGGGCTGCCGCTGCCCCAGTAGAAGGATATCTTGCTCATCTTCGTGGTTCCTTTGCTTTCATGATGACTTTCGGTGATGGCCGCGGGGTGGCGGAGGAGAAGCGGAGCGCCCGTCTTCAGGCCAGAAGTGTTTGGCGTAGCGCCGCCGTAGTTCCTTGCGCACCTCCGCATAGTGGCGCTCCCAGAAACCCGACAGATCTGACGTGACTTGTACCGCTCGTTGGTTGGGCGCCAGCAAGTGCAGGGTGAGCTTGAGCCGCCCGCCGCAAATCGAGGGGCCGTCCGCCATGCCGAAGAAGTCTTGTAGCCGTGATTCGACCCAAGGCGGCTTGCCTGTCGTGTAGTGGACCTTCAAGCGCCGCCCGCTGGGCAGCTGCACGTGCTCGGGCGCTTGTTGCAGCAGCGCCTGTTGTTGCTCGTAGCTGAGCTCGCCAAGCAGCAGCGCCTCGAAGTCGAACTCGCTCAATTCTTGTAGGCTGGTGGCGTGCTCGCATGCGCTCCGTAACAGCTCCTCGAGGGTAAGTGTAGCTGCCGGCCACTGCAGTTCGGGCATGTGTTCCTGCAACAGCTGAATGCGGATTTGCAGGGCTTCCACACCTGAGCGTTTGCCGAAAATGGCGGTGAGCTTGCTCTTGCTCGCCTCCCAGAGCACTTTGGCGGTTTCGGGCCCGGCGCTAGCAGGCTGGCGGCTCTCTTCAAGCGTGACGGAGCCATAGCTCAGCCGACTGAGCTCTTCGACGCGTTGCTTGTCAGGGTTGAACACCAACTCGTCATTGGCGGAGACTTGGTTTGGGTAGGCATCCAGCAGCCAGTCCGCCTCGACCGCGCTAACAAGGCTCACGACCGCGCCTGAGCGCCGGCCCTGAACTGAGCGCTCCTCAGTGTCGAGGGCGACCATCAGTTGTATGTGGCGCGCCACGCTGTGTTCCGAAAGGGTCGCGCGGGTCCCGTTGGTCAGCGTCAGATTGTGGCTCTGGGGATTTTGGCGCCGCGCGACGCGGTCATTGAATCCAGCCAGTAAGCAACGTTGCAGCCGCTGCTCGAGTTCTTCGGAGCTGGCCGGCGGCCGGGCGGAGTCCGCCTGCGCTCGGTCCCGGGTCATTCTCAGCAACTGTTTGTATGCCTTTCGCACTTGTTGCAGGCGGCTCATCTCCAGGCCCAGAGCCCGCACGCTATGGCGGTCGAACTCACTGTACTCGGCGTCTCGAAAGCGATCGATACGCTCTTGCAGGTCGGAGGCACCAGTCTCCAGATCTTGATCCCGTTGATGTCTGGAGCGAATGTCACGCTCGGAGAGCAGCGCCGCAGCCAAACACGCCTCTTGGGTTATGCCTAGGTGTTCTCCTTCTACAATCACGCGGGCTAGGCGCGGGGGTAGTGGGAGCTGCAGCAGTCGGCGCCCAATCGGCGTCAATTCGTCGTTCACCACGGCGCCCAGGCTCTGTAGCAGGGCGCTAGCACTGTCTAGCGCCGCCTGCGGAGGCGCGTCCAGCCAGTCCAGAGCCGATGGATCCGCGCAGCCCATGCCGCGCAAGCTGAGCACGAGCTCTGTCAGGTCCATGCGCTGCAGCTCGGGCACGTCCTGCGCCGGACGAGCCTTGAAATTGCCCTCTGAATACAGCCGATAGACGAACCCTGGAGCTGTGCGTCCGGCACGTCCCGCGCGCTGCACAGCGGAGCTTTGACTCACTTCGCGCGTGTCCAGCGTGGTGCGTCCGGTCCAGGGCGAATGCGCCGCGACTCGCGCCAGACCGCTGTCGACGACGGCGGTGACTCCGTCAATGGTGATCGACGATTCTGCGACGTTGGTTGCCAGCACGACCTTTCGCTGGCGGCCAGGTTCGACCGCTTTGGCTTGCCCAGCGAGCGGCAATTCGCCATGCAGCGGAAGCACTTCGCAGGTGGGGAGCTGCGGTTCCAGCAGCGCGCGGGCTCGCTCGATGTCTCGCACGCCTGGCAGAAACACCAATACATGCCCGCTGGCTTGTTGAGCCAAGGCCTGCTTGACCGCGCTGGTGACCCGTTTCTCCAGGGGACGGTCGTCGACCTGTTCCGCGTGTTGGATTGTGAGCGGGAAGGTGCGTCCTTCGCTGCGGAGCCGCGGGCAGTCATCCAAGAACTTGGCGATTGGCTCTGCATCCAGAGTGGCGCTCATCACGACCAAGCGAAAGTCGTCCCGCTCTTGCGTCAGGCGCTTGAGCAAGACCAGCAGCTGGTCACTCGCCAAGTGCCGTTCATGAAATTCGTCGAGTACCACGACGCGAGCTTTGGATAGCTGCGGCTGCGACAGCAGCTGCCGCAGCAGGACTCCTTCTGTCATGTAACGAATGCGTGTGCGCGGGCTCGACTTTTCCTCATATCGCACGCTGTAGCCGACCAGCTGCCCCAGCTCAGTGTTGAGCTCACGTGCGACGAAACGCGCCGCCAACCTCGCAGCGAGTCGACGCGGCTCAGTCACGATCACCTGCTGCTCATGCTGCGGTGAGGCTTCGTACAACGCCCGAGGCAAGCGCGTGGTCTTGCCGGCACCTGGCGCGGCTTCCACCACGAGGCATCGATGTGACTGCAATTGGCGCAGCACTTCCGGCAGAAGCGGATCGATGGGCAAGGCTGCTGGCTCGGACGTCGCCACGCCCCTATTTGCCCTTGACTGGCCTGCGAACGCCAGCCAAACCTCGCGACATGATGGACATCAAGAGCCAGATCGAATCGTGGGTCCGCGCTGCGGCCAAAACAGCCCTGGGAGAGGCTGGCGATACCGATCCGCTGCTCCGACCATCGAAGGATCCGAAGTTCGGCGACTACCAGGCGAACCTGGCCATGTCTTTGGCGAAGGCTCTGAAGCAAAAGCCGCGCGACTTGGGAGAGAGGATTGCCCAGGCTCTGCGCGAATCGGAGCATGCCGTGAACTTCGAACAAATTGAGGTGGCCGGTCCTGGATTCATCAATCTGAAGTTCTCGGATGCCTTTTTGGACCAAGCCACCCGCGCAATGTTTGACGACGAGCGCCTGGGGATCCACCGCAAAGCCAAGCCCGAGACGGTGGTGGTGGACTACTCCAGTCCCAATCTCGCCAAAGAAATGCATATCGGGCACCTGCGCTCCAGCATCATTGGTGACGCGATCTGTCGGGTGTTGTCATTCACCGGCGATGAAGTGATTCGGCAGAACCACCTCGGCGATTGGGGCACTCAATTCGGCATGTTGCTGGAGCACCTGATCGATTCCGGTTGGGACAATAGCGCTGACCACAGCATCAGCGACTTGAACGCGCTCTATCAGGAAGCCAAACAGCGCTTCGACAAGGAGCCTGATTTCGCGGATCGCTCACGGCGTCGGGTCGTCGCTCTCCAAGCCGGGGAAGAACAAGCGCTGCGCTTGTGGCAGCAGTTGATCGACGAATCCGTCAGTCACATGAACGGCGTGTATGCGCTGCTGGGGCTCCTGCTGCAGGACGAGGATATTCGCCCGGAGAGTTTCTACAATGACCAGCTGCCCAAGGTGGTCGAAGACTTGCGTGAGGCGGGGCACCTAGTCGAGGACGCCGGGGCACAAGTGGTATTCAACGACGGCTTCAAGAACAAAGAAGGCGATCCGCTACCGCTGATCGTGCAAAAGAAGGATGGTGGCTTCGGCTACGCTGCGACGGATCTGGCCGCTGTGCGCTACCGCGTCGGCAAGTTGGGGGCGTCACGTATCGTATACGTGGTCGACGCGCGTCAGGCGGATCACTTCGCTCAAGTGTTCGCCACGCTGCGCAAAGCGGGGTGGGTGCCGGACGGTACCCGGCTCGAGCATGTCGCTTTCGGCACGATTCTGGGCAAGGACAAGAAGCCTTTCAAAACGCGGGAAGGCGGCACGGTTCGCCTGATGGACGTTTTGACTGAGGCAGCAGAACGTGCCGGCAAAGTGATCGCTGAAAAGAACCCGGAGCTGCCGCAAGCTGAGCAGCAAGCTATCGCACGCGCTGTCGGTATCGGTGCCGTCAAGTATGCGGATCTTTCGAGCGAACGTATCAAGGATTACGTGTTCGACTGGGATCGCATGCTGGCGCTTGAGGGCAATACCTCACCGTATTTGCAGAACGCCCACGTGCGGATTTGTTCGATATTGCGAAAGGGTGAGGTGGACGCCGCCCGGCTGAGCTCGGAGAGCATTTTTGTTCAGCAGCCAGCGGAGCGGGCCCTTGCGATTGAGCTGTTGCAGTTTCCTCAGATTTTGGAGGGCGTTGCTAGAGCATTGGAACCCCATCGCCTGTGCAACTACCTTTACGCGGTGGCGTCTCGCTATCACACCTTCTACGAGAACTGCCGGGTGCTCAACGCTGACTCGTCGGACTTGCGCGCCAGCCGCCTGGCGCTATCTTTTCTGGTAGCGCGCACCCTGCGCACAGGCCTCGAATTGCTCGGCATCGAAGCCATTGAGCGGATGT
>JBNLEN010000055.1:0-36492 GCA_050304975.1 Polyangiaceae bacterium | reverse complement strand
GTCCCGACCTACCGCCCCGCGCTCGTCGTGCACGGACGCGCTGACACCCGTCGCGCGATGCTCTACCTGCACGGCGTATGCGGCGACCCGAACAAGATCGTCAGCTGGGGACGCGCCGCCAGCCAGTGGGTCACGACCATCGCGCTGCTCGGCGACCGCCCATGCGAAGAAGGCCACCGCTACCGCTGGAGCCAAGATATCGAGTTGATCGACATCCTGGCGCAGCGCGCGCTGAAGTCCGTCCAGCAACAACGCGGAGGCCAGCTCGACGTCGAGCGAGTCGTGGTGTTCGGCTACTCCCAGGGCAGTACCCGCGCCGAAAAGCTGGTCGAACTATTTCCCGAGCGTTACCCCTGGGCAATTTTGGGCGGCATGCCCCGGGCGCCTGATCCCGTAGCATTGAAGCCAGCACACGGGGTGGTCGTCCTCGGGGGTGAGCTCGAGCCCGTGTCTCACATGCGCAGCGGCAGCGAAGCGCTGGAAGCCGCTGGGATCCGGCAGCAGTTCTTGTTGTTTCCCAAGGCAGGTCACGGCCAGTTTGGGCCGCGCGCCGAGCGGGTCATGCTCCAAACGCTAGGATTCTTGCTTGGAGCCGAGTCCGACTGATGCTGCGAGCGGACGCAATGGGCGCTCCAGATAGCGCAGCAATAGCCGAGCCCGTCCATCGTGGGGGTGGATGTAGCGCATGCGTGCCGGGCTTGGCAGCACTTCGTGCAGTGCATTTTGCATGATGCGTGGTGCGGGCAACAAGCTCCACGAAAGCAGGGCTCGCCCATAGTGATATTCCTGGGTGGGCTGCAGCAGCCGCTCGATTGGCAGCAGCTCCAGCACGAAGCTTGCGCGGGCAGAGTGCAGCCAATCCGGAAGCGGGATCTCACAATAGCCGGCCCGATGTGCCGCGCGAAGCACGAAGTCCAGCACGTGTCGGGCTTGCAGCTGGTGCGCCAGCCGTTGTAGCCGCGCTTCGTCCAGAGTGGCATGCCAATGCTGCCAAGCACGCCCCACGTCCTCGACGATTCTCGGTTCGCCCAACATGTGCTGGACGAAGTGACCCGCCAGGTGGATCAACGACAGCTCCTTTCCCAACACCCGCAGCTCGTGTCCGTCAACGGATTGCACACGCGTATTTTCGAATACTCTGTCCTCGGACAGCTCGAATAGAGACGGCGGAAATGGCCTCCAATGGATTTCACACTCAGACCGGAGGCCGCCCGGGTGCTCTCGCCAGAGCGAGTGTTGAAACGTCGCTGCCAATGAACTCTCCAGAGTTGGAACGGGCTCCGACTCGAAGCCAAGCTCCTGCAACGCTTGGCACGCTCGACGGACATGTGCGCGGCGCACGAGCACGTCGTTGTCGCGCATACCGCGGAGCGACAGATTGCCGTACAGCTCCAGCGTCAGCGGCACTCCTTTGAGCACCACGCACGCCACTCCAGCCTCGGAAAGACAGCGGACAATCTGAAGCAGTTCGCCCTTCAGCACCAAGTTTCGCCCCAACGCCAGCGTGCTCCCCCCAGCGCTTGCCTGCGCGGTGGTTTCCGCGGCGGCTCTGGGCGGGGTCGGAAGAGGCGTGCTCACTGGCTCGGCTTAGCACAGCCCGATAGCTGAAAGCTCGGGTCCAGCGCGCCAAGTAACTCCAGCGGGCGCTCCGGTGTTTCGCGCGCCGACGCTGCCTGATATGAGTTGCCGCGTGAGTTCCCCCCCTTCGCGCAGCGTCGCTGATGCCAATCGCCAGCCGGCTGCAGAGCGCGCCAGTGACGTTCGGCAGCGCTGGCTCGTCCGCGGCGATTGGGACGGCTTCTTCGGTCTCGCGCTCGACAACTTGGTGCAGCTCCTGTTGATCGACGCCCTGTGCCGCTACGTGCTGGGATTCCCCGGAGAGCTGCTGTACGGCGGCGTGCTGCCCGGCGTCGCGATCTCCTTGGCCGTTGGTAACTTGTATTACAGCTGGCAAAGCCAACGCTTGGCTCATCGCAGCGGACGCCGCGACGTGTGTGCCCTACCCTACGGCATCAATACGGTTTCGTTATTCGCCCACGTTTTCTTGGTGATGTTGCCAGCCAAACAGCTGGCGGAGCAGCTGCAGCTGACCGATCCCGTCATGTTTGCCTATCGGGCTGGGCTGTTCGCCACGGTGGGCTCGGGCCTGATTGAGCTCGGCGGCGCGCCCCTGGCGGAACGTCTGCGCCGGCTGGCACCTCGCGCCGCGTTGCTCAGCACCCTGGCGGGGATTGCCTTGGGATTTATTTCCCTGGGGTTTTTGCTGCGGGCTTTTGCTCACCCCAGCGTTGGCTTGCTCACGCTGGGTGTCGTGCTGCTGACCTACTTCGGAAAGGTGCGCTTTCGCGGCGGCATCCCGGGCGGACTGGTCGCCCTCAGCATCGGCATGCTGGTGTGCTGGTTCACGGGACTAGCGCCAACGAGCGAAGCCCCAGTCACCGCGCTGGGCGTGCACGCTCCGGTGCCAGCCGTGGCCGCGCTGTTTGGGCCGCTGCCGACCGAGAGCTGGCTCAGTTTGACGGGCATCGTGATCCCCATGGGACTGTTCAACCTGATCGGATCCCTGCAAAACATCGAGTCCGCGGAGGCTGCCGGTGACGCCTACCAGACGGCACCCTCGCTCGCGGTCAACGGAGCGGGCACGCTGACCGCTGCGGCGTTTGGCTCGTGCTTTCCGACGACCATCTACATCGGTCATCCCGGATGGAAGAGCATGGGAGCGCGATCCGGCTACTCGGTGCTCAACGCGGCGTTCTTTTGCGGGCTGATCTTCACCGGCACTTTAGGATTCGTGGCCTGGGCCGTGCCGGTGGACGCGGGCTTGGCCATCGTCCTGTGGATCGGAATTGTGATCAGCGCCCAGGCTTTCCAGGCGACTCCACGCCACCACGCTCCTGCGGTGGTGCTTGGAATTCTTCCCGGGGTTGCCGCCTGGGGTGCGGTGTTGCTCAAACACGGCTTGCGCGCGGGCAACGCGGACATCAGCCCCGCGATAGCGGAAAAACTGAAACAGGCGGACGTCTGGACTGATGGCGCCTTCTCGCTCGAGCAGGGGTTCATCTTCACCGCGATGATTTGGGCGGCCGCCACCGTGCACATCATCGAACGTCAGTTCATGAAAGCGGCCGCGTGGTTCGGCGCCGCAGCAGCGCTATCAGTCAGCGGATTGCTGCATTCGTTTCGCTACACGGGCAATGACACCGTGCTGCAGCTGAAGCCCAGTTGGGAGTTCGCGCTCTCTTACGCAGGCCTCGCGATGCTCATGTTGGCCACCCCGCTCGTGGCGCAGAGCGCGGATCCGGCGAAAAAAGGCCACTAGGATCGATCCCCAAGCCAGCGAGCGCCGCACCTACATCGGCCACCTTCCGACAAGCCGGAAGCCAAAAAGACGGGGAGTCTGGGGCGAAAAACAGCGACAAGCTCTTGTCTGAAGCAGGAGTGCCCGAAAGACTTAGGGCCGACCATGACTGAACCCGAGCAGACCACGCTCAGCGAGGCCTTGATCGGTCAGGTTGTCTCGGATCGCTACCGCGTGGAGGCCCTACTGGGCGAAGGTGGCATGGGCGCGGTCTATCGCGCCGAGCACATCATGATGCGCAAGTTGGTCGCGCTGAAAGTGCTGCATCGCGAGATGACCGCAGTCGAAGAAGCGCGCGCGCGGTTCGAACGGGAGGCGATCGCAGCAGGACGCATTGAACATCCGAACGTCGTCAACGCCACTGACTTCGGTAAGCTCCCCGACGGCTCCGCGTTCCTGGTGCTCGACTACGTTTCGGGGCGGAGCCTGGCCGATGTGCTTCAAGGGGAACGCTGGCTGCCAGAGGGGCGAGCCGTTCACATTACCAAACAAATCGTTTCCGCTTTGATCGCCGCGCACGGCGCCGGCGTGATCCATCGCGATCTGAAGCCCGACAACGTCATGCTCGTCGAGCAAGGCGGCGATCCCGACTTCGTCAAAGTCCTGGACTTCGGCATTGCCAAGTTGCAGAGCCAAAGCGGCACCGGCAAGACGCTCGCCCAGCTCACTCAGGCCGGCAGCGTCTTTGGGACGCCGGACTACATGTCGCCGGAGCAGGCCGCTGGCACGCCGATCGATCATCGAGCGGATCTGTACACCGTCGGCATCATGCTCTATGAGATGCTGGGCGGGCGCACGCCATTCCATGACGAAAGCATTCTGGTGATGCTGACCCGTCACATGACGGAAGCGCACAAGCCGTTGCCGAACACAGTGTCGGCACCACTCAGGCAAATCGTCGACCGACTGCTGCAGAAGGCCCCCAGCGACCGTTTCGCAAGCGCAGAAGAGCTCTTGGCCGCTTTGGATGGCAACGCGCCAGCCAGCGGTCTGCAGCCCCTAGGCAAAGCTGCCGCCAGCCTACCAAGTGAGGACGTGTCGCAACCGTCCAGCGTCGCAGTCGCGCAAACCATCGCCGACGGGGCCGAACTTTCGGCGCCCATGGCAGCGACCCAACTGGAAGCTCCCCAATCGCATCCCATGTCTCAGCTCAAGGCGGAGCTGAGCCACCTGAGCCGAGGACTGAAAGCGGCCAGGTCGCGAGCGCTCGATAGCGCGCCGTCCTTGACGGCAATGCACCCGCTTCGCCTTCTCGCATCACGCCCCATCCAGCTCGGGAAACGCGCCTTGCCACTGTGGACCCTGGCGGCTGGAGCTTTCGCCGTGGGTTTGGTGCTCGTGCTCAGCACTGCCATGCTGTTGACAGACCAACAGCCAGATGAGGCAGCCACCGCGACGCCGTCCACCAGCAAACTCACCGACGTCCTGGACGCCGTCAACCTGGGTCAGGGCAAGACGCTAAAAGCCGCAGCTTCAGGTGACGCCAAGGCCCTGAGTGAGCTGGAACAGCTTCCGGAAACGGACCGCTCCGCAGAAGTCTGGCTCAACCTCGGACACGGCTACTTTGCACGCGGGCAGCCAAAGCGGGGTCTGCACGCGTATGACAAGGCAATCGGCGCAGACAAGTCGTTCACCACCAACGAAACCGTGCTCGACAATGTCCTGCGGGCAGCATGGTCAGCCAAGTTATCCAAGCGTGCGCTGAACTTCGCCGCACAAAAGCTCGGCGCCTCCGGAGCAGACTTGTTGTACTACGTCTGGATCGCAAAGCCCCCGGCGCACGACAAAGATCTGGACATCAAAGCCAAGCAACTGCTCCTCAAAGAGGCACGAAACAACGCCAGCGACGCACTCGGCGTATTGCTTGAACTGCGGGATGCCAAGCGCTGCACGGAAACCAAAGCGCTGCTACCACGAGTCACTCAGCACGCGGACAGCAGAGCCCTGCGCCAGCTCGAAAAACGCCGCAACAACAAAGGCTGCGGCTTTCTGGGACTGCAAGATTGCTACGCTTGCCTGCGTGGTGACGCTGAATTGAACGACGCGATCGAAGCCGTAAAGAAGCGCCCCGCGCCGAAGTTCGAACGCCCCAGCTCCGCGCGCGAGTCCAGCGCAGATGAAACGCTCCAAAAAGGCTCATCAACGAAAGACTAGTCGCGGCCCACCACCAACCCATTCGCACGCCTGTCCATCGCCGAACATTCACGCACAACCAGGACTTCGCGAGGCAGCAACGGACCCGTTTACCAGGAGTCGTCGCAGCCAACAGGTGTGACCAGGCGTTTAGCCACAACGGCTTGAAACGGTACAGCAAGTTTGAACCGCACCCTTGCATCAGCTACCACAGGGGTATGCGCAACGTCTCCCAATTCGTCCGGTTGTGCATCTGGGGCGCTGGTTCAGTCGCGCTGTTGCTCGGCTGCCAGCGTTCACAAGACGCCAATCGCAGCTCGATGTCATCCGCCAAGTCAGAGCCAATTCAGCCCGCCGTCTACGGCACGATCAAGAAGCCCAAGGAGCGCCCAGCGAACGCCGACAGCATCTGCCGCGCTTGGTGCGCTCACTCAACGGAACTCGGGTGCGGCGCTTCCGAGCGCGACTGCCATGACGGGTGCTCGAGCACGCTTTCGGCGCCCAAGTGCGGCCAGGAGCTGCGCGAGCTGTATACCTGCCAGAGCCAGCTGGCTCAGCGAGCGCTCGAATGCAAGGACGGTGAGCTCACCCTGAAGGATGCTACCCACTGCCGGAGCGAAGAGCGAGCCCTGCAAGACTGTCGGCAAGACGCGCCCCGACAGTAGACCGCGCGGCCCCTGCAGCTCGGCCACCTTCAGTTTGTGCCCAAGGCATCGCCGGCCCATCGGGTCCAACCGGGCATGGGAGACAATACCAACACCTTTTGGCAACGCGTGCGGCCCCGCCGCAGCAAAATCATCTGTGGACTCGGCGCGCTGCCACTGCTCATCGCGACCGGCGCCAACGCCGAACCCACGAATGAAAAATCGAGCGGCGGCTACAGCTACATCTTCGAGTCGGAATTTCTGGACGGCGACAGCCTAACCGGCGACGGGCCGCTGCTGAAGGTCCGAACTGGCAGCGGCTACATCCCCCTGATCCGCCCTCGCACGAGCTACGTGCGGGAGCTCGTCAAATCAGTGGAAAACTTGTAGTCCGCGAAACGAGCACAGCTCGATGGTGTCGGGTCGTACGACGCCGATAGCATTGAGCGCACGCTTAGGCAGAGTAGCGGGCACGGAGCAGGCCCAGAAACTCATCGGCCGCTGGACTCGGATGTTTGCCCTTGAGGGTCAGCAGGTGCAGCGCGCGTTTCAACTCGATGCCCCGCAGGCTCAGCTCCTTGAAGCGTCCGACCGCCAACTCGAGTTCGACCGTCAAGCGGGAGAGCAGCGCCAACCCCAGTCCCTGCGCAACCGCATTCTTGACGGCCTCGCTGCCGCCCAGACTCATCACTGGTGAGACGCTGATACCACGGTCAGCCAACGCGGCCTCGATCACGTCGCGCGTACCAGAGCCCTGCTCGCGCAAGATCAGCGGCAGCTGGCTCAAGCGCGTCGCCTCCACCTCTGTTTCACGCGCTAGCTCGTGATCCGGTGAAGCGATCAACACGATCTCGTCATGGGCGAACACCTCCACGTCCAGATCCTCTCCGGTCACCAGACCCTCCGTCAGTCCGACGTCTAGGCGTCCCTCTCGCAAGGCTTGCTGAATCGCTGAGGTGTTGCCTATCTCCAGCTGCAGGCCCACTCCCGGGTGCTGCTTGTGAAAGTCGCCGAACACGACTGGCACCAAGTAGCTCCCCACGGTGGTGCTCGCGCCCACCGAGAGTTTGCCTTGGTTGAGGCCCAAAAACTCAGCGAGCGCCGCCTCCGCATCCGCTTCGGCTTGGAAGATGCGCCGCGTGTGCGCCTGAAGCAGTTCTCCGGCAGCTGTCAGTCGCACTCCTCGGGGAAGGCGGTCTACCAGGGTCGTTCCAAGAGAGGACTCCAGCTCGGCGAGCTGCTTGGACACCGCGGGCTGGCTGATCCGAAGCCGGCGAGCAGCCGCTGTGATGCTACTCTCTTCGAAAACTGCTTTAAATACGCGGAGTTGATTCAGATTCATCATGGTTCGGCGAAGCTCTTGTCAGCTAGACACATAACTGAAACGCATGCTTATCATAAAAAGAATGTGTTTTTACTATCGCACAAAAGACTTCAGGATCCAGCACATGGCACAACCCAAAGGGACCCATTTTGTGGTGAGCGCCGCCGACACGGATTCGGGCGCCCCCGTATACATGCGCTTCGACGGAAGCTGGACTCGCAGCTTGGCCGAAGCCACCGCCGTCGAGAGCGAAGCTCAACGCGACAGCATGATCGCCACGGCTCTAGAACAAGAGCGCGCGGTGTGCGACCCGTACGCCTTCAACGTGGTGGTTGAAGAAGGCCGCCCCACGGCACTGAGCGTTCGAGAGCGCATCCGTGCGCAAGGCCCAAGCACCCCCATTCGCCGCCCCGACTGATCCCCCGGAAGGAACCCGCAAGAATGTATCAGTACGATAGCTACGACCAACGCGTGGTCGACCAGCGCGCCAAGCAGTTCCACGGTCAAGTGGAGCGACGTCTGTCTGGTGAAGTCACCGAAAATGAGTTCAAGCCCCTGCGCCTGCAGAACGGTTTGTACATGCAGCTGCACGCCTACATGCTGCGAGTCGCAGTCCCCTATGGGCTACTCAACAGCAAACAAGTCCGCATGCTGGCACACATCGCCCGCACCTACGACAAGGGCTACGCCCACCTGACGACCCGTCAGAACGTGCAGTACAACTGGCCCAAGCTGCAAGATGTGCCCAAGATCCTCGAGGATCTCGCCAGCGTGCAAATGCAGGCCATTCAGACCAGCGGCAACTGCATTCGCAACACCACGAGTGACCCTTTCGCCGGCGTGGCTCCTGACGAGCTGGAAGATCCACGTCCCTACTGCGAGCTCATCCGTCAGTGGTCGACCCTGCACCCCGAATTCGCGTTCTTGCCGCGCAAGTTCAAGATCGCCGTGACCGGCACCCCCGATCACGACCGCGCCGCTATCCGCTACCACGACATCGGCGTGCGCATCGTCAACAACGAGGCGGGAGAACGCGGCTTCCAGATCTGGGTCGGTGGAGGCTTGGGCCGCACGCCCTTCATCGCCAGTGTGGTCCGCGAGTTCTTGCCTTACGAGCACCTACTCAGCTACCTCGAAGCGATCTTGCGCGTGTACAATCTGCACGGCCGACGCGACAACAAGTACCGCGCTCGCATCAAGATCCTCGTCAGTGAGCACGGCATCGAGCGCTTCACCAAAGAAGTCGAGGAGGAATGGGCGAGCATCAAGGAGGGCGCACTCAAGCTCACCCGGGAAGAGATCGACCGCATCGCAAAGCAATTTGCTCCGCCAGAGTACGAGCAGTTGCCGGCGGTGGATCTGCAAGCCCAGGCGTTGACCGGTGACCGCGCCTACGGTCGTTGGTTGACCAACAACGTGCAAGCCCACAAGCAGCCCGGATACAGCATCGTCGCCCTGTCGGTGAAGGACAAAGACATTCCGCCAGGTGACTTGAGCGACACCCAGTTGGATCGCGTCGCCGAGATCGCCGACAAGTTTAGCCTGGGTGAAGTGGTCGTGACGCACACCCAAAACCTGATCCTACCCAACGTACGCTCGAAGGACCTGCCGGAGCTGTTCAAGCTCCTCACGGAGTTGGATCTAGCGACTCCGAACTTCGGCCGCGCGACGGACATCATCTGCTGCCCAGGGCTGGACTTTTGTGCCTTGGCCAACGCTCGCAGCATTCCGATCGCGATGAAGATCAGCCAGCGCTTCGACGACATCGACTTCTTGAATGACGTCGGCCCGCTAAGCGTGAAGATGTCGGGCTGCATCAACGCCTGCGGCCATCATCACATCGGTAACATAGGCATCTTGGGCATCGACAAGCATGGCCAAGAAGCGTATCAGCTGATGCTCGGCGGCAACGACAGTGACGATGCTTCGCTCGGTCGGACACTGGGACCAGCCTTCAGTGAGGACGACATCGTCGACGCCGTCGAAAAGGTGCTGAAGACATATCTAAAAGTACGCGATAGCGAAGACGAAACGTTCTTGCAGTGCTACCGCCGGGTCGGCAATGGGCCCTTCAAGGAGGCCGTATATGAGAGTCATTAAGGACAAGCAGATCGTCGAGGACGATTGGATCTTGCTGGCGGACAACCGCACCATCCCGGACAGCGGTGACGTCATCGTCAGCTTGCAACGTTGGAACGATGAGTACTCATTGCTCTCCCGACGAGCAGGCAAGACCGGCGTCGTGCTGCCCAGTGACGCAGACCCTGCGGACATTCAACATTTGGCAGAGCTGCCGTTGATCGCCATCGATTTTCCGAAGTTCGCAGACGGCCGCGGCTACTCCCACGCGCGTCTGCTACGCGAGCGCTTCGGTTTCAAAGCTGAGCTGCGGGCCGTGGGTAACGTGCTCCGCGACCAGCTGTTCTACATGTATCGCTGCGGCATCGATTCCTTCGCCCTGCAAGAGGGCAAGGACGCCCAAGGCGCGTTGGACGCGTTCAACGAGTTTGACGTGACCTATCAGGCGGCAGTGGACGACCCACAGCCGCTGTATCGGCGCGTCAGCCGCTAAACTAGCGGGCAAACTCTCCCAGAAGAGCCACATCCCGGCCACACGGCGTTTGCGCTTGTGGCCGGCGGCTCAACCATGGAGGATGGGCGCGTGGAAGGCTCACCCTCCAAGGCCGAGGCAGCGGTCGATGGCGCGCAAAGCGCACCCGCCGACCACAGTACGACCCGGGGTACGACTCGCAGCAGCGCGCCGCCTGCCTACGCGCCGGAGCCGTACGCACATGACCAGGTGAAGACGAACTTCACGCGCGGGCGAGTTCGTCCCCGCGGCGTGGTGTGGTTCGGCTTTCAGTCTTTTTGGGGACACCTGCGACATCTGGTGGCCAGCGCCATTGCCACCGAGGACGTCGACTCCCGGGATTGGATGACGGCGGACTTGCCCGACGAACTCGTGCGGCGAGTGGCCAGGAGACTCGGCAGTCGCCAGCGCGCCACCACGGTGACCGAAAGCATCGGCCGGGATCTCTGGATCGACTACATCGCGGACACGGGCGATGACGTCTCCGTGAGCCGTGCGGTTGCGAAGCTGGTGTTTGCGCCGTATCTACTGCCGGATCCGCAAAACGCCGATGAGCGAATGCTCGCACCGCGCGGGGACGTGCTGCTGTTCGGCGGCGACACGGCGTATCCGGTAGCCACCGTCGACGAGATCCGGCAGCGAGTGATCGAACCCTTCAATGACGTGCTCGAAGGGCGTTGGGACAACGGCTCTCGGGTGCTGCTCGGGATCCCCGGAAACCACGACTGGTACGATGGGCTGGATGGCTTCGGACGTCTATTTCGCCGCCACTTGGACGACAATCCCTACGGCACTCTGCGCCCGGTAGCAGACGTCAAACACCCAACCGTGATCGACCGCACCGCCGAGTGGGCGCGCGAGTTCGTGCGCGGCGGTCAGCGTGCCAAGCCCGGTACATTGGAACTGATCGGGTATACCCCAGTACAGGGGGCGAGCTACTTTGCCCTGCCCGTAGCCCCCGGCATCTCAATGCTCGCCGTCGACCGACAACTCAAGAGCGTCGACTACCGTCAGCAGCAGTTCTTTGCCAACCACCTGAATCAGCGCTTGGCTGTGTCTCCCTGGTTGGTGCTACCGGATCCAGTCCACCACTTCGGGCAGCCCAGTGACACAGGCGTGGGCATGATTGAATCTCTGAACTTGACGCTCGAAGGCCGTTCCCACTTCGTGCTCGCCGGAGACATTCATCACTATCGTCGCGAGTGGCAAAACAAGACTCTGCACGTGACTGCTGGCGGCGGAGGGGCGTTTTTGCACCCGGCCCCGATCACTGCGCGGGGCCCGCTCAAACCTGAAGTTCAGTTTCCGGGACCAAAACAATGCCTTCAACTGTTGCGGCGGGTGCCCTTCAAAGTGGCCGGCGGGCGTTCCGGATTCTTACCACACGTGGCATTCCTGTTGTTGTTTGGCCCCACCCTCTGGATCGACGATCCGTCGCTCGAAAACAAGGGGGCGCTGCTGACCACGGCCGTGATCGGCACGCTGTCGCTCTGGGTCCTGTACGCGCTGATCGGCGGAGTGCGCCGCGGTCACCGCCTCACGATTGCGCTATCGTTTGTGGCGGCCGCGGTCACCTCCCTGATCCCCATGGCGGTCATTCAGGTCATGGACTACTTGTCGCTCGCCACCGATGTGCCCTTGCCCCAGTGGACTGTACAGCTGGGGCTGCTGCTGACCGCCATCTTCACGGGCGCCTTCATCTTCGGTTCTTACCTGGCGTTGCTCACCCGCCTGGGGTTCGAAAACACGCAAGCGTTCACAGCTCTCGACCATCCGGGGTTCAAGCACTTTGTCCGCTTACGCGTGCGCGCGGACGGCAGCGCCGTTGACGGATGGTGCATTGGCCTGGCCGATCCCCTCGGTCAGGACGAAAAGCCGGTGCTGGTCGATCAGTTCACGTGGCAGTGTCGCCGGCCCCACTGACTGCCGCCTCCGACTGGAGAGCGGCTGACTCCTACGCCGCGCAAAGAAACTGCGACAAAGTGGGTTTCTGCCCCAGAGAGCAGCCGCCGCTAAGCGTCGCACCACTGAGCCACTTATGCCTTGGCGGGCAGCGGCTTTGAGCTAAGCTCTGCCCCGATGCTAACGTTTAGCAAGGATGGGGCCACGGCCGATCGCCAGATGCGAGCGGTCATCTTTTACCTGACTACATTCGGGTACATCGATGGGGACTTCGATGCCTCGGAGCGCGAGTTCGTCCGCGACTACATCAGAAAGTTGGTGGAGCACCGCGTCGCTAGCGCGGTTGACGAAGGCGACGACAAGCTCCGCCAGGAATTGGTCGGCAAATTCACGACCCACTTCCATGAAGTATTTGAGGGCATCGACCACCAAGTGCAGGAGCTATTCACCGAAGCCGTCGCGGATGGCGAAGAACAAGACGAATTCGTCCGTTCCAAGCTGCGCCTCCGCTGTTACGAGATCTTCAAGTCTTTCGACGAGCACAACCAAGAGATGCTGATGACCACGATCGATCAGCTGATCAAGGCGGACGGTGAGGTGCACCCGGCTGAAGTCAAGTTCCGCGCGGAGTTGGCTGACCTGCTCGAAGACGACCTGGAAGTGGAGCTGCTGGACGAAGATGACGGCAAGCATGACTACGTCGCTGTCGGTCAGACAGAGAGCATGATCCCCCCTCCCATTGACGACCCGTTCCTCGAGCCGATTGAAGCGCACTACTCGAGCGAGCCGCAAAAGCTGAGCCAGCAACTGGCGCAAGACCGAGAACTGATCGAGAAAGTCAGTGTCACGCTGGAAGAAAAGCGCATGCGGGGCATGGGCAAACTGGGTCGCGCAAAAACCGTGCAAGAGTTTGCCGGACAAGATCCGTTCTTGGACACCCACGTGTACGTGGAGCCGACCAAACCCGGTCAGGCATATGAACTGATCTGTGTGGGCGATCTGCACGGTTGCTACAGCTGCCTCAAGGCAGTGTTGATGCAGTCACGTTTCTTCGAGAAGGTGGAGGCTCACAAGCAGGACCCGAGCCAGACGTGCCCGCGGCTGGTGCTGCTCGGCGACTACATCGATCGAGGCATGTACAGCTACCAAGGCGTACTGCGCGCCGTCATGCAGCTGTTCGTCCAAGAGCCTGACTACGTGTACATGCTACGCGGCAATCACGAATACTATTTCCGCCACAAGGGCAAAGTCTACGGCGGCGTCCGCCCGGCAGAGGCGATCAACACCCTGCAGCCGCACACGCCCGACGACACGGTATTTCAAGACTACATGAACATGTTTGAGATGTTGCCCAACATGCTGCTGTTCGAACGCTTTCTGTTCGTCCACGGCGGCATTGCTCGCGACCGGCTGATCAAAGAACGTGTGCAAGACCTATCGGGCCTCAATGACCCTGACGTGCGTTTCCAGATGATGTGGAGCGATCCAAGCTCCGCGGACGTGATCCCGGCCAGCTTGCAGGAGCAGTCTTCTCGCTTCCCCTTCGGCCGGTTGCAGAGCCAAGCGTTCCTGCAGAAGATCGGCTGCCACACCTTGGTGCGCGGGCATGAGAAGGTGAACGAAGGCTTCAAACGCGTTTACGATGACAGCAACCAACTGCTGATCACGCTGTTTTCCGCGGGAGGCAAATCCAACGCAGATCTGCCCCCTGAGAGCGGCTACCGCAGCGTGACGCCCATGGCGATGAGCATTCACTTCAAGGACGGTAAGAGTGAGATCAAGCCCTGGCGCATCCACTACGAAGAGTTCAACTCACCCGCCCGCAACAAGTTCTTCCAACAGGCACCCGAGATCCAGCACAAAGCCGAGTAGGAGCGGGCGACACCGGAGATCCCCCCGCGCCGGGAACTTCGAGCTACACTTGCTGTCCGAACATGACCGTGAGGACTGGAGCCTGGCTTGTCGCATCCGTCGCGCTGCACCTAGCGCTGCTCGGCTCTGTCGCGTGGGCCCCCGCCGCCCAGGCTCCGATTCGCCAACCTGAGCTTCAGGACGTGTGGCAGGGGCACTTCGTTGATGTGTCCACCGCTGAGCCCAAGCCGCCGGAGCCCCAGGGAGGACTGCCTCTCGCGCCCGACAATCGCTCCCAGCGCCCCGCAGAGGCCCCGCAACCGCCTGCGCCGGTCCACCTTCCCAAGGCCTCCCCTCCCAAGGCCTCCCCTCCCAAGGCCCCCCCTCCCAGGGCCCACCTTCCCAAGCCCACAGCCGAGCCCGCCCGCGAAACGAAGCAGGAACCCAGCCAGGTGAAGGCCCCAAAGGAGCCAGCAACGCCGGAGCCGGAGGAAGACGACTGGCTAGCGCCCCAAAATCCCCCTGAGGAAGAACGGCCGCCAGCTCCCGCTCAACCGAAACCAGCGCTTCGCGACACGTTGGTGGAACGGATCTTGGCGAAAGAGCGACTCAAAGCAGCGCAGCGGGAGGCGGAGCAGGCTGACCAACGAGCGCGCCAGGCAGCGAGCACTGTCGCCACTAGCTCGTCGCCGGCTGCAGCGCCGCTGACCGCGGGCGCGTCGGATCTGGCGCGCAAACCGCGGGACTTGGCCAAAGCTTTTACGCGCGCCGTGCCCTATGCCACCAACGCAGATCCGCTCTGGAGCCGGCTGCCGCTGGGAGAGGTCGGCCGCGTAGACATCCAGCTGAACTTGCGCCAGGGGCGCATCCTGCCGCGCTCGAGCAAGCTCGCCAGACTAGATCCGAACAGCCCCCTGGGGCGCTTGGAGCAGCGCACTCGTGCACTGATCCGCAGCGGGCAATTCGCACTGCCTCACTCCGCCGACGACTCCGGCACTCAGACGCTGCGGGTTCGAGTTCGCTTGTCCCAACAGCAGCCGCAAGATGCGCTGTCAGTGGGGTTCAACGCTCCAACGCCCGACTCGCCGGGCTTAGCCTGGTTCGTGCTCGAGTCCGGACGGCGCTTCGAGGCCGAAATCCGACTGATCCCCTAGGCATTTGGGGTAGCGCGGCGCAGACCAGCCACACTAGAACCCAGGGCCATGCGTCTGCCGAAAAAACTCGCCCGATGGCCACTCTCAGCGTCCTTGCTGGCAGGTCTTTTGGGGGCTGCCTGCCGTCCAGCGGGCTACGTCGCGCCAGCTGTGGAGCCCGAACCCCAGCTGGCCACCATCACCCCCGCCACCGGCAATGAGAGCGACGAAGAACTCGTGCACCAGGCACTTTTTGGCGTGGAGTCCGCTCCTCCAAGCGTGATGAAGCCGCCCGCGGATGCCCTGATTTCACCCTCCGGACTGACGATGACGGTGTTGCGCGATGGCACCGGGCAGCGCACGCCGCGCGCGGGCGACACCGTGATCTTGCACTTCGAGGGCTGGAACGAAGAGGGCGAACGCTTCGATAGCTCAATCACCCGCGGCAAACCCGACCGCATGCGCGTCGAGGAACTCGTGCCTGGCTGGCGCGAAGGCGTAGAGGCCATGGTGGTCGGCGAAAAGCGCCGGCTGTGGATCCCAGAGCGGCTCGCCTTCGGACCCGTGCCCACACCGGGTCGTCCCGCCGGCGACGTCGTGATTGACGTCGAGCTGATGGAGATCATTGAAGCCGCCGAAGCCCCAGACGCCCCCAGCGATCTGACGACGCCGCCAGAAGACGCGCTCAGCACGGCCAGCGGGCTGCGCTTCAAGATCCTGAAGAAAGGCACGGGCAAAGTCAGTCCAAAGGACGGCGACCGAGTCGTCGTGCACTACAGCGGTTGGATGCAGGACGGCACTCTCTTCGACAGCTCCATCACTCGCGGACAGCCAGCGGTTTTCGGCGTCAACGACGTGATCCCGGGCTGGACGGAAACGTTGAAGTTGATGGTCGTGGGGGAGCAGCGCCGCGTGTGGATCCCGGCCAAGCTCGCCTATGGCGACGAGCCGCAGCAGCCCGGGGCGCCCGCAGGACCGTTGGTGTTCGACATCGAACTGATCGACATCGAGAACTGAAGCTCCCAAGCACGTCAGGAGAGATGACTTGTCAGCAGTGACGAAAACCAAGTTCTTGATCGTCGGAGGGGGGATCACCAACCTCTCATTCGCGGCTTTCCTGAATGACGACGACTACCTGATCTGCGAAGCCCTCGACGACGTGGGTGGCTATTGCCGCACCATTAAGCAGGACGGGTTCGTCTGGGACTACTCCGGCCATTTCTTCCACTTTCGGCACAAAGAAATCGAAGAAATGCTCGTCAATCGGATCGGTGTCGACAAGGTGCGGCACGTAGAAAAGCAGTCGAGCATCTGGTTCAAACAGGGTCTCGTCGACTTTCCGTTCCAGAAGAACATTCACCAGCTTCCCCACGATGACTTCATCGATTGTCTCGTCGGCTTGTTCGAAAAGGACGACAGCGCCGCTCCGCAAAACTTCCAGGAAATGCTGTACGCGAAGTTCGGCAAGGGGATCAGCGAACGCTTCTTGGTGCCCTACAACGAAAAGCTCTACGCGACGGATCTGAGCCAGCTGGACGTCGACGCCATGGGTCGCTTCTTCCCCTACGCCGACGTGCCCGAAATCATCCGTGGATTCCGCAAGTCGGACAATCGCAGCTACAACTCTAGCTTCACCTATCCCGAGGGCGGAGCGATCGAATACGTGCGGGCGCTGCAGCAAGACGTCATTCCGGAGAAAATTTCCCTGCATGAGCCGGTGCTGTCCATCGACTTGGACGCGAAGATCGCCACTACCAACCGGCGCAAAATCCAGTTTGAGCACGTGATCAGCGCCGTGCCTTTCCCCAAGCTCCTGAAAATGACCGGTATCGCTCACGACCCGGCCATCTACAGCTACAACAAGGTGCTCGTGTTCAACCTGGGTTTCGACCAGAAGGGCCCCCGGGATGTGCACTGGATCTATTTTCCGGAGCGCGAGCTCTCATTTTATCGCGTGGGTTTTTACGACAACATCTTCAACACCCCGCGCATGAGCCTGTACGTCGAGATCGGGCACCCAGCAGATACCCAGCTGGACGAAGCGGCGATCGAGAAAGCCAAGCAGCAGGTACTGGAAGATTTGAAGCGCGCCCAGGTCATCACCAACCAGCAGTTGGTATCGTCCCACCAAATCGTGCTCGATCCAGCCTACGTTCACATCACACGGCGTTCGATCGCTGACGTGGAAGAGAAAAAGGCCACCCTGCAGACGCGCGGCATTTATTCGATGGGCCGCTACGGCTCGTGGACGTACTGCTCGATCGAGGACAACATCATCGAGGCGCGCACTCTAGCCGAGCGATTCAATCGCGCCACCAGCAGCGGCGCCTAGTGACTGGCTGACGGTGGTGATCGGCTGACAGTTGGGATTCGACGGTTAGCGAATCGCAGCAGCCAGCTGCTCCGCGAATGCCGCCGCGTCGTCCCCCAGTTTGGCGCTAGGCCAATGGATGCCCAGCCCTTGGGATTCGTCCGGTTTTGGGATCACGTGAAAGTGCACATGAAACACCGCCTGGTGCGCGGCCGCTTCGTTGTTCTGCAACACGTTGTACGCGTCACAGCCGGTCACTGACTTCACCGCTCGCGAAACCTTGACCAACGCTTTGCCCAGCGCCGCGGCGGTCGCTTCATCCACTTCATCCAGGGTGCGAGCCGGCTGCTTGGGGATGACCAGCGCATGTCCCCTGCTCAGCGGAGCTACGTCGAGGAAGCACAGCACCAGGTCGTCCTCGTAGATCTTGTGACAAGGGATCTCACCGCGAATGATTTTACTGAATATCGTTTCGCTCATCTGGTCCTCCAAGGTTGGCTGCTGCGTCTACCGAGCGCACACCCCAGCAATCACTCGCCTACCAAGATAGGCAAGTCCTGTTTCAGTTGCTCAGCCGTCGCGCTGACCACAGAGCCCCACCACCGGCTGAGCTCGCTGCGGGCGTAGTACACGGGCTTATCCTGACCAGCGGGGGTGACGGCCGCCAGCTCGACAAAACCAATGGCTTTGCCTTTGGCATCGGCGTACTGCACCTTCACGAATACCTGGGGATCCGGCGCGGGTTTTTCATCGTAGTGGCTAATGCGCAAGCGTTCGAACTTACTCATCCAGTTGGTCGCGGTCTCGTCCTTCTTCGTCGGATCTGCTTCCACCGCCCAGTTGCTGCGCTTGCCTTCGAGCCGCGTCAGCTCACGGGAGCTTTCTCCCGAAATGACCACAGCCTTTCCTGCCTCGTCTTCCTCCCATGAGTGCAGGCCGCGCTGAACCAACCGGGATTCTGCCGAATTGAGATCGCCCGACAGATTCCCCCCCAGCACGAACGCGGCCCCATCGGGCTGCCGCACGTAGGTGTCACTGCCGCCCGGGGTCTTGCCGCCAACCAGCAGCTCATGCACGCCCCCACTGAAGTGCACCTTCAACGTCGCTGGGTGTTCTTTGTCGAAACCGAATTCTTCTAGCCGCTCATCGGGCAGCACGCCCAACGAGCGCTTCGCGCGCAGCGGCATCAATCCTGCGGCCAACTCGTTCACCTCGGTCACGCCAATGAATCGCACTTGTTCGCGTTCCTGGGGCCCTTCGTCCTTGGCCGGTTCTTTATCCTCGGAGTGTGGCGAATGGGGGTCTTCGCTCGCGGGTGATGACTTGACCTTGTCGACGTCACCGATCCAGTAGCGGCCAGCCTCATCTTGCTTTGCTTCGAGCGTCAGCTTGCGCTTGTCGGCATCGAACTCGATGCGCTGTATTTGTTCACTTTCGCCGCCCCACAGCTGCGCCTCGTGGGCCTCTTCTGGAGCGTCTTCCTTGAGCCAGGCGTTGACCGCCAGCCCCGCGCTGATCACCAACAGCCCAGCGTGCATTGCAATGCTACGAGCGACCATCATGCCTCTCCTTCTCGCTTGTCATCCGGATCCGCAGCGTCACCGGCGTCTGAACTGTCCTCAGATTCCGAAGCCCCGTCGTCATCATCGCCGGACTCTTCGCTGCCCGATGCTGGTGGGACCTGCTTCGAAGCCGCGCTCTGTTTGGCGTCCGACGGACGGCGTCCCGCGCGCCGCGCCCGACCACTGATCGTCAAGCCCAGCCCTAGTACCAGCGCTGGGATGCCGAAGATCGTGACGTAGAACCAGACCAAGTCCATCTGCTTGGTCTGTTCGATTTGCACGTCCTCCTCGCTCTCGAATTCGCCCGCCAGACTCTCCTCTCCGACCAGCCAGCGCACTGCATCGAACGCCAGAACCCGGTTGGCCTGAGACGGACCGAGCACCAAGTCGCTGAAGGCATCCGCATCGGCGAACACGAAGGCTCGCATCTGGTTATCACCGGTTTCGCCGTCAGCAGCCTTGTCGGCGTCTTTGTCCTCGCCCTGGCCCTTGTCATCGCCGTCTTTTTCAGGCTTGTCGTCGGGCGAGTTGGGCTTGCTGGCGGCCGCCTTGGGCTCGACGTTGCGCGTGATCGCGACGCCGAGGTTGTAGGTGCGTTTCGTCTCACCTTCGTCTGGCTTGAAGTTGCCGTTGCGATCCGCGAACGTGGTCGCGTAGGAGCGTACCGTGATGTCCGTCTTGTAGGGGCCGGTATCCACCTTGCCCAGGTGCCCGGCACCGAACGCAAAGATGCTAGCGCGCGACGAGTTCTTGCTCAGCGTCGACACCGAGGCGTGCGCCGAGAAGCGGTTGGTACGCAGCAAGGTGCGATCGGAGGCGTTGTGAAAGCGGACGATATGCTTACTCTCGTCTGCCAAAACCACCGGATCGAATTCGGCCCCCACCGCGGCGGCGAGCTGGACCAACCAGGCGCCCTTGCCGGTCGGCTTGGCCGCCTCTGGCTCGGTCGTCGTGGCTTCCTCGCCACCACCACCGGTATTTGCCTGCTCGTCATTCGGGCCTGCTCCAGCGGCTGCCGCTTCTGAAGTTTCGTCAGCCCCCGGGGCTTCCATGCCCGACAGATCGACGGGTAAGGTGTCGCTTTCCACGATGGCGTCGGTGTCGATAGCCATCAACACCTTGCCACCTCCGTCGGCATAGCGCTTGAGACTCGCGATTTCCTCTGGGGCAAATGGGTAAATCGGCCCGAGCACCATCACCAGATCCGCGTCGTCGGGAATCTCGTTCCCCAGGCCTTGGCTGAGCCCCAAATCACGAACCCGGTAGTTCTGCTGCTCCAAGATCTTGCGCAGGATCTGCCCATCTCGACCCTCTTGTTTGCGCTCTCCCTTGAGTTTGTCGTTGAGCTCACCGTGACCTACCGTCAGGTAAGCGACACGCCGATCGCGGGCAATCTTGTTGAGCCGACTGTTGATCTCTTGGTCGAGCTTGACCAGCGTCGCGCGGGCTTTGGCGATGTCGGTGCCGATGTGCAGATTGCGCTTCGTCTCGCCGTAGACCAGCACCAGAGTGCCGTCCTGCGTGATGCGCAACTCTTCAGCCTTCTTCGGCTCCAGGTAGCGGTCGGAAAGCGTGAACTCCAGGTTTCCGCTCTTTTCCTTGAGCGAGGAAAGGTAGGATTTGACCTCCTTGCGGACCTCGCTCACCTCGGGGAAGAACGCGGTAATCTCGAGCGGATCAGACAGCTTCTGGACGAGCTTGATCGTCGCCTCGCTCGGCTCGGACGTCTTGAAGTAAGAAAAGTCAGCTTGCGCTTCGCTCTGGGCTGCCGTGTACACGAGAAGCGAGCCGTAGGTTGCCGCCAAGGCGATCGCTAGTCCGCTCAGAGCCGCAAACCGCACTCGACGCACTTCTAGCGCGGGAGCATTGCGCATGGGGTTCAACGCGAATTCAGCAAACACCAGCGGGATGGCGCTAGCCGCGATGCAGAAGACCCAAACTACCTGCAGTACAGTGGAGATGGTCTCTGCCCGGTCGCTATCCGCCAGACCGACCATCGCACTGCCCGAGTCCGTCGTCAGCCAATACAGCGCGACGCCCAAGATGCCCAGCAGCTGCAATCCACTGAGCAACTTGGCGATCGGAGCGTGGTCCCCCTGCCCCTGAAACTGCGGCATGAAACGCGCCGCAGTCGCCGCCAACAAGCCAGCCGCCGCCAATCCGGAAACGGCCGTGGCCACGGCCTCGAAATCGACCAAAATCCGCTGGCCCATGTAAAGAGCCGCCAGGCTCCCGAGATATAGCCCCGAAATCCAAGCGGGGACAGATTTGCCCTCTATCGCCACCGTCGAGCCTCCAGAACTTTCGTCGCTGCCAACAGGAACACGTAGGTCATTACCAGGTAGTAGGCGACGCCTCGGAGCTCGAGGATGCCGTACTGAAAAGAGCGGAAGTTCAAATGATGAAACGACAGCGCCGCCAGGTAGTCACTGACGGGGGGCTCCGCTTGCTTGGCCAAGGTCCACAGCACCAACATCACCACCAGGATGAGCGCACCGAGGATCACAGCGATCACTTGGCTGCGGGTCAACGTGGAAGCAAACAGTCCCATCGCGGTCGATGCAGCACCAATCAAAAACAACCCCAGATAGCCCACCGCGATGTGGCCGACGCTGACCTTGCCTTCCACGTACAGCAGAGCAGGCATGTACAGCGACAGCAGCGTGAGCAGCGTCACCATCGCGAGCGCTGAGACGAACTTGCCGAGCACGATCTGCACGTCACTGACTGGTGATGTACTGAGCAGCGTGAAGGTTTTGGTTTGGCGCTCTTCTGCGATCAGGCGAAAGCTCAGAAAGAGTGCCGCGGCCGCAGTCACGCCGCTGGCATAGTAGAAAAACTGCGCCAACATCTCTCCCGATTTCAGACTCTTCGAAAGCGCGAAGACGTAAAACAAGATGCCGTTCAGCAGCAGCGCGACTGAAATGATGATGGCGCCCAACGGAGAGCGCACGTAGGCGCCCAGTTCGCGGCGCGCGATCAACAGAACCCCGTTCACGCGGCCTCCTTTCCAGGCCCAGCCAGTTTGGTGAATACGTTCTCCAGCTCGCGCACGCTGCGTCCCAATCCGAGTAAGCCATGACCATTGGTGACTAGAGCCGTCGCCAACTGAGCTCGCCGATCATCGCGCGTAGAAACCACGAAGGCCATCACGCCCTCGCCGGGGTCTTTGGGTTTGACCGCCCGCACTTGTTCCACACCATCCAGCTCGCTCAGAAAGCTGAGCAGCCGCGGCTCGTCCCAGCCGTGAGCGGGACGCACGCTGATGTCGAGCGAGTCGCTGGTCATCAGATCGCGCACCAGCTCTGCTTCGGTGCCGGAAGCGGCGATCTTGCCGTCGCCGATGACCAACAAGCGGTCGCACATCTGACTGATCTCGGGCAGGTTGTGACTCGAGACCAAGACGGTGTGGTCGCCGCCGAGACCGCGCACGAGCGAGCGCATTTCCTTGATCTGCACTGGGTCCAGGCCAGAGCTCGGCTCGTCCAACACGACCAATTTGGGCTTGTGCACGATAGCTTGGGCGATGCCTACCCGCTGCCGATAGCCGTGTGACAGCGCCGCGATCGGATCTTCACTCACATCCACTAGTCCGGTCGCCTGCTCGGCGTCCGCGACGAAGCGGTCAATGTCCGACTTGGGCACTCGGCGCAGCTCAGCCGCGAAGGCCAGATAACGCCCAACTCGCATTTCATCATAGAGCGGCGGCGTATCGGACAGATACCCGATCATCGATCGTACACGCTCGGGCTCCCCCACAACGTCTACTCCGTCCACTTTGACCGTTCCAGAGGACGGCAGCAGATCACACGCCAAGATGCGTAGCGTCGTCGTCTTGCCAGCGCCGTTGAGCCCCAATAGCCCCACGACCTCTCCGGCTTCGATGCGACACGACAGCGGCCCGACTGCACGGCGCTGCCCATAGTACTTGAACAAGTTCGTAATCTCGATCACGGAACCTCTCTCCCCGATTCGCCCAAACGGGCTGCGTCGGCGCCCGCCGAGACAGGCAGGCTCGGTCGTTTATTCCAATCGAACTCGCACAAGCAAGCCCGGACCGGTACGCTTCCTTAAGAAGCCGGCATTTTGAGCAAAAGTTGAGCCCCTCGTCACAAAACCACGCCAGCGCCGGAAGGCAGCTTTCACCGCAGTTTGGAGACTCACAGTCGAGCCCTCCCGTCCGGTGGTGGCAAGAAATCGCTGCCGCAGGCGAACGCCTCGGCTTTTGCCGTTTGGGAAAGACCAGCGCAGAGCCGATGACCGAGGCCGCTGCTCGCCTCGAGCGCTGGCTGAGCGCTGGTCATCACGCTGAAATGGCGTACATGAACCAGCCTCGCCATGATCCCGGCCGACTGCTCGATGGTGCCCGCAGCGTCTTGGTGGCCGCACTGCCACACCCCCGCCCGGCAGAACGGACTCTCCCCCCGGAGCACGGCTATGTGGCGTACTACGCGGGGGGCCGTGACTACCACCAGGTGCTGAGGGACAAACTGTGGCAGCTCGGACAAGTCTGCTCTGATGTGAGTGGACGCCCGATCACAGCCCGCGCCTGCGTTGACACCGCTCCACTACTGGAGCGGGAGCTGGCCATCCGCGCCGGCATCGCTGTCAGCGGCAAGTCGACGCTGGCGATTGTGCCCGGTGCGGGGACCTACGTCCTACTTGGGCTGCTGCTGACCGATCTGGACATCCCGTCACCCGCATCGACACTGGCCGATCCTTGCGGTAGCTGCAGCGCGTGTCTGGAAGCCTGCCCCACCGATGCCTTCGTCGCTGAGCGAGTCCTGGACGCTCGCCGCTGCATTTCCTACCTAACGATCGAACATCGGGGCAGCATTCCGCGAGAACTACGCCCCCGGCTTGGACAGCACGTGTTCGGCTGCGATGTGTGCCAGCAGGTTTGCCCCTACAACCAGTCGCGAAAATTGCCCACACCCGCACCTGAGCTGGAGCGGCATGACGAATGGCAGCAACCTTCCCTGCTCGAGCTGCTTCAGATGGGCTCCGCGGAGCATCGCCGCCGGGTCAAAAACACCGCCATGAATCGAGTCAGCCGCGCGCGATTCCAGCGCAACGCGGCCATCGCCCTGGGAAACTCCCGGCCCCCGGGCGCCATTTCCGCGCTCGTGAAGTCGCTCAGCAGCGCTCAACCGCTAGTCAGAGCGCACGCGGCTTGGGCGCTCGGGCAAGTCGGCGGCAAGCGAGCCGAAATTGCGCTTGCGGGAGCGCTCGGACCGGAGCAAGACGCAGAGGTTCGCGCCGAAATCCAGCTGGCCCTATCCCAGCTCGCACAACCAGATCCCCACAATGAGCGTCAGCCGTAGCAGCGTCCCCAAAGCCAAATTGCAGCGCGTCTCTACTGCGCAGTTCGGCATGACCCTATTTCTCGTTTCTTTGGCGGTCCTGTTTACGGCGTCGCTGGTTGCTTACCTGGTGACGCGTTTCAGCCATCCAGCTTGGGAGCGCATCGACGTGGGCCTGCCCTGGGGGCTGATGGTGTCGACAGCGCTGCTGGTCGGCGTGAGCGCCAGCTTGGAAGCGGGAGTGCGTGCAATCCGGCGCAATCAGCCGGACCGGCTCCGCAAGTGGCTGCAGATCACGTCGCTCCTGGCGGTCGGTTTCCTCTTGGGCCAGGTCTTCAACTGGTACGATATCCAACGCATCAATCCTGGCGAGAACGCTCGAATTCTATCGCTGTTCACCTTCTACCTGCTGACTGGACTTCACGCAGCCCACGTGGTCGGTGGCTTCGTCCCCCTGTGGATCGTGCACCAACGAACCGTCGCGCGCGAGTACTCGAGTTCACGCGACGAAGGCGTTCGCTTCTGCGCCCAATATTGGCATTTCTTGCTGGGCGTCTGGCTAGTGCTCCTGGGCACCATGTACCTGGTCTAGCCCCTTGAGTACTTGGCCTAGCCCCAGCGCCTAGCCCCAGAGCTGCGTGCTCGCCCCTGGGGCATTGCAATCACTTCTATCTCGAAGCATTTACTTTAGTTTCGAAGCACGCCACCAACGTCCTGTCGTTAGTTCTCTCCAAATTCGAAGCAATTACTTCAACCTCGAAGTGAAATTGCTTGAAAGTAGAAGCATCTACTTGAAAGTCGAAGTATTCATGACGCCATGAAAGAGATAGACACCTGGGCGGAGCGCTGGGCCCTTGCCAACGCGTGGCAAAAGACCGTGAACGTGGCGGTGAGGCGCTTCGGCCTCACTGGCTCACAGTACCTGGTGCTGCGGGCACTCGACCGATTGGAGCGCCAGACGGGTGACGCGGTCAAGCAGCGCGACGTCGTCGAGGCGACTCAGCTGGGCGAATCCACCATTTCCCACACCTTCAAGAAGCTCGAGGGGCTCGATTTGGTAGATCGCGGCATTCACGGCATCGACGCGCGTCAGTGGCGAATCATCGTGACATCGAAGGGACGCAAGTTGCTGAAACACGCCGAACCCATCGTGGAGGATCTGACCAGGCGCCGTGTGTAAGGAGTCTAGCTCAGCTGCCTGAAGCGATCGTCTCGGCGCCCACTTCGAAGTCTTGGCGCGAGAGCTCTTGGCCGCTCTTGTCACTGATCACAGCCGTCCACTTGCCGGGCTTTTTGATCTGGCCGGTGCGTCCCCACGTCCGCCAGCGTGAGCTGTCCGCCGGGACGCTCAGCTCGATGAAACCCACCCGTTTGCCCGACTCGTGCTCGAAGGTGACAACGATGCCCTGCTCCGTGGAGTCGGGGTTGGCGAGCTCGATGAAGGCATAGACCGCACCTGCGTTCGCAGTAAAACTGGTCACCTCCACCGGTTCTCGCTTCTCGATTGCGGTGGTGACCACCAGCCGCTTCACCTCCAGAGGCTCGATCGTCGCCGGCAAGTCTTTGACTTCCTTAACCGCCGGCTTGGTAGGAGCCGCAACGACCTCCGCGGTCTTGTCTGCCGCAGCGCTGGAGGAGTCTTTCGCCTCAGCCGTTTCCTTGGCGGTTGTCTCCGCAGGCGGCACGACAGGAAGCTTGTCGGGCATGAACCCGCCACTCCGTTCACTCGCCTGCTCTGTCTTTGCCAACGGCTCCTTGCCTGGCATCGCGTCTTGACAGCCGCTGTAGACGCTAACGGTGAGGGCCAATGCCGATCCGCCAAAGGCCAACCGCGACAACCATGCACATTGCTCGAAATTCATTCTGATGTAGCTCCTGCCGGGGGGTTCGGCTCCGGCAAGAAGCTAGGTTGCACGTGCGGTGCCAGCCAAATTTCACGCTGTTTTTCGCGAGAAATCCTAGTCACAGGCCGATTGACGCGACTCTCGGCCGCAGGCGGTGTGTTCAGCCGCCCACAAACCCATCAGCCGCTGGCGGCTTGTTGCATTAGCTTCCCCAGGCGCTTCGAAAATGCGCCCGGGTCATCGACCGGGCTACCTTCCGCGATCAAGGCCTGATCGTAGAGCAAGCCGATCCAGTCATCCACGCGACTTTCATCCGCCCCCTTCTCGAGCGCCTGGGTCAAACTCACGATCACCGGGTGGCCGGCATTGACCTCCAGCAGACGCTTGGTCCTGGGCATGTCTGGGTTTTGCGCTCGCATCAAGCGTTCGATGTGAGGCGCCACAGCATTCTCAGGCGTTACTAGGCAGACCGGAGAGTCCGTGAGGCGGTCCGATGCGCGCACATCGCTGATGTGGTCGCTCAGGATGCTCTTGAAACGCTCGAACAGCGGTGCTGCCTCTTTCTTCTGATTTTCGCGTTCTTCCTTTTGCTCTTCGTCGTCGGCGATGTCGTCGAGCTCCAGGTTGTCGTCCATGGCGGAGACGAGGGGCTTGTCGTCGAAATCCTTGAGCCCCATGACGGCGAACGGGTCCACCGCGTCCGTCATGAACAGCACCTCGTAACCGTGCTTCTTCAGCCGTTCCAGGTGCGGGCTGCTTTCGAGGAACGCGCGCGAACTTCCCGTCGCGTAGTAGATGGCCTTCTGGCCCTCTTTCATGCGCGAAACGTAGTCGGTCAGCGTAGTCTGACCGCTCTCGGTGCTGGATTCGTAGCGCAGCAACTTGGCGATTCGCTGCTTTTCTTTGTCGTCGTCGGAGTAGTGCAGCCCTTCTTTGAGCACGGGACCAAAGTGGGTCCAAAACACCTGATAGTCATCCGCGCTCTCCGATTGCAGGTCCTCGATCATCGACAGCGAATGGTTGACGACCTGCTTACGGATGACCTTGACGGCACGATTGTCTTGCAACAGCTCGCGCGACACGTTCAGCGGCAAGTCCTCCGAATCCACTAGGCCGCGCACGAAGCGCAGATAGGGAGGTAGCAGCTCCTCACAATTGTCCATGATGAAGACGCGCTTCACGTACAGGCGAACTCCGTGGCTGGCGTCCTTATCGAACAAATCAAACGGGGGGCGCCGCGGCAGAAACAGCAGCCCCGAAAACATCTGTGTGCCTTCGACTTTGAAGTGCCGATGGGCGAGCGGACCTTCCCAGTCGTGAGCGAGGTGCTTGTAGAACTCGTCGTACTGCTCTTTGTCTAGGTCCTTCGGGCTACGCTGCCACAAGGCGCTAGCCTGATTCACCCGTTCCCACGTCGGCTCCGGCGGCTCAGAATCGTCGTCCTTGGCGGGCTTGGAGACCAGCATCTCAATGGGATGTCCGACGTAGTCCGAGTAGCGCGAGATCAGTTCGCGCAGCTTGTACTCGCGCTCGAACTCGTGGTGCTCCTCGCCCAAGTGCAGGATCACATCCGTTCCCGGCTCCGCTCGCTCCGCCGGTTCGATGCTGAACGAGTCCTGGGCGTCCGACACCCAGCGGAAGCCCTGCTGAGATCCGGCGGCACGGGTGACGACTTCGACCTTATCTGCGACCAAGAACGCACTGTAAAAGCCGACGCCAAATTGCCCGATTAATTGAAGATCTTTCTGCTGCTTCGCTTGCGCCAGCTTGTCCAGGAACTCGCGCGTTCCTGAGCGCGCGATCGTGCCCAAGTTGTCGATCAGCTCCTGCTCCGTCATCCCGACGCCGTTATCGGAGATGGTCAGGGTGTGCTGCTCGGGATCGGCGCTGAGCCGCACCCGAAACTCGGTCTCGCCCTCGAGCAGATCCGGCTCGCTGAGGCTCCGGAAGCGCAACTTGTCGAGCGCGTCCGAAGCATTGGAGACGAGCTCCCTGAGAAAGATTTCTTTGTGGCTGTAGAGGGAGTTGACGACCAGCTTCAGTACCTGGCTCACCTCCGCCTGAAAGGCGTGGACTTTGGCTTCGCTCATGTGTGCTCCGAGTGACTCTTTATGGGGCCGCCGCAAATTCTCCACTTTTGGCGCGACGTCAACCCCCCGATCCGCCTTGAGGGCTAGGACTCGGCAACAAGCCCCTAGAAGCCGGCTATAGTGTCGGATGGGGAATCATTGCCTGCCCCCCAAACCAAAAAAGCCATGATAAGACGACCTCATCACATCTCGGCGTGCGTCGCAGTCGCTGCCCTCGCCGCCATCAGCGCTTGCGGCGAGGACGGAGCGACTCTGGAGAACTCCATCACGCCCGAAGAAGCCGCCGAGCGGGCCAAATCCGACGATGATCCCGACGAACCTGACACCGATCCCAACGGCGACGGCCTGATCTCCGGCGATGACACCAGCGGAAAGCTCAGCGAGGAGCAAGTCTGCGACGAAGTGAGCGACGATGTCACCGCAGCGCCGGTCGATATGTACATCATGCTCGATCAGTCGATCTCGATGAGCGAGCCCCTGGAAGAAGGCGGCGACGTCAGCCGCTGGGAGGGCGTGGTCGACGCGATCCGGACGTTCGTCAACGATCCGCGAGCCGAGGGCATCGGCGTCGGGTTGCAGTACTTTGGACAGGAGGCCGAAGAGGACTGCGATCCCACGAAATACGCCTCACCGGCGGTCGATATCGCGGAGCTTCCCGACGTCGCGAAAGATATCGAAGACTCGCTGGACGACGCTGCGGGGCCATCCACATTCACCCCCACCTATCCGGCGCTCGAGGGCGCCCTGATGCATGCCCAACAGCATGCCGAAGACAACCCGGATCGCGCCACGGTCGTGCTGCTAGCGACCGACGGCGTGCCGTTCACCGAAGGTCACGGGGATTGCAACGACGCTGTGACGGACATCGCGGCGCTCACGGAGGGCCCAGCAGCCGCTGACCCCAAGGTCCGAACCTTCGTGGTGGGCATTTCTGCCGGTCTTTCAAATCTGCGCACCATCGCCCGCGATGGTCAAGGTGAAGCATTCTTCATCGAGCAAGGGGATGTGCAAGACCAGTTCGTTGACGCCATGTTGAGCATCGTCAACACGCCGTTTGCCTGCGATTTCGAGATTCCGGAGCGCGAGGGCAACGTGTCGTTCGATCCCACCACCGTACGCGTCACGTTCACCAGCACGATTGACGGCAAGAGGACCAAAGAACAATTACCTGAGCTGACTGGGGCCTCCGATTGCCCGCTTGTTGGCGAAGGTTGGTTCTTCAACAACCCCTCCGACCCGTCGCGAATCCACATCTGCCCCGACACCTGTCAGCGCTTCCCCAGAGGCAAACTGAACATCGAATTTGGCTGTCGCCTGGCGGGCACGGCCTCCAAGTAGCCGTTTCGGTGGGTCCTGCAGGCCATTGGCCTTCCCCCACGCGGCTGAACCTGGCATAGCGCGCTCATGTCAGAAGGCGCCTGGAAGCTGTGCAGCAGCTGCAAAAAAGAGATTGGTTTTGGGTCGCTCTACTACCGTTGCAGCGTTTCGACCTGCCAAAGCAAGCGCACCGGCATGTACTTCTGCTCGGTGCCTTGTTTCGAAGCCCACTTACCCATGATGCGACATCGCGACGCGTGGGCAGAACAAGAGACCGCGCCGTCTCGCGCCCAGGCCGCAGCCGAAGCCGCCGACACGGAGCGTAAAATCAAGGAGACAGCGGAGCGCAAAGCCAAGGAGGCCGCTGAGCGTCAAGACCGCGAAGAGGGGGCGACCGACGGCTCCGGAGCGCGGCGCCGCATCCTCAACGCACAAACCGGCGAGCTGCAGGAAAACACCGCGGATCTCCCAAAGGATGTGCTGGTCGTCGCGAGCAAGCTCAAGAACTACATCAAGGCGCGCGCTGGTATGAACACCTCCGACGGGGTGCTGCCGGTGCTGTCCGATCACCTGCGCCGACTCAGCATTCTAGCGCTGCGGCACGCCGCCCAGGAGGGGCGTAAGACAGTCCTGGACAGGGACTTCCAGGCCGTGCTGAGCAAGCTCGACCTCTGAAACTCGCTTGTTCCAATCTCTCACGCGACACGTTGGCGACGCGGCGAGCCATCTCCAGCTCCGGCGGCCCGCACTGGCCGCACTGACGGCTCAGCGTCCTGCAGGCATGCCGCCTCCTGCTGATGTTCTCCTTGGCCCAGTGCCGCGGCGACGGCCAGACCTCGAAACGTCAGTCTCAATCGACGCGCGCTGACGAGTCCTTGCGAATCCAAGTCAGTGAGGGTCGTCAGAGCGCGATAAACACTCAGGCCAGCCTCCTCTGAGAGGGTCAAAATATCAATCTCTTCGCCTTCTTGCGTCAGGTCAAACAGGGCGCGAAGCAGGCGAGCACGAGGTTTAGTGAGGGTCATGTGTTCAGTGGTAGCCCGACTACTGATAACCCGTCCAGTTTTTGTCGTTCGGCGTCGGTCACAAAACGTCTGGCCTGCCCCCTTGCGCGGGCCCTTCCTTCCACTGGCCGCGTACTTTGCTCGAGTCCGCGTCCCGAATCCGGCAGTAAGCGGGCGCAAATTCTGTAAGTTACCGATCTTCCATACCCCCCGATTTCTGGGCCCCAGGCCGGATGCCCGGTGACAATCCCCCTCCCCGTCCCCATGTTTGTGGATCTTCGAGTGTTCGCATGACCTGTGCCCGATCCCTGTCCCCCATATTGGACGCTGTATCCGAGGCAGTGCTGCTGGTGAACGCGTCGCTGGTGGTCGAGCACGTCAACCGCGGAGCGAAGACCTGGTTCGGGCGGGATCCCACCGGCGAGTCCCTGCGCAGTCTGCTACCCGATGAGCAGCAGGCCGCCCTGACAGAATTGGTGCAGCAGGCGACGATTGGCGGCCCCGCCCGCTCCCTGCAGCTGAGCGTCCGCTCTGAGACAGGCGTGCGCAGTGTGCGCATGCGCCTGACCAAGGGCGAGCATCAAGAGCAGGCCTTCTACACCGTGTGCCTCGGTGAGCCATCGACCAGCATGAGCCAGCATGAGCTGGCGCAGCACAAGAAAGAAAGCAAGGAGCGCTTCCGCAGCGTGATCGATGCCGCGTTCGAGGGGATCTTCATCCACGACGGTGGAGTGATCTTGGACGCCAATGCCGCCGCGTGCGAGATGACCGGTTACGCACGCGATGAGCTACTGGGGATGCGCCTGGCTCTGCTCACCGAGCCGCACCCAGGTGCGGAGCCAACTGAGCAGGGACGCGCACTGGCCGAAGGCAAGAATGACGAGTTCGGCCCCATCGAATTCGTGGGCGTTGCCAGGGACGGCTCCACCGTCGAGATAGAACTGCTCAATAAGCCCATCATGTACGAGGGTCGCCAGGTCAGGATGAGCGCTTTTCGCGACATCACCACCCACAAGGCGAACGAACGAGCACTCAAGCGCCGACTGCAGTTCGAAGATCTGGTCGCCAGCATTTCCGCCAAGTTCATCAATCTGCGTCCATCCGAGATCGACCGGGGATTGCAGGATGCGCTGCAACAGATCGCCGAGTTCGCCCGAGCCGACCGCAGCTACGTGTTTCAGCTGGTTGACGGTGAACGCGTAGTCACGCACCAGTGGCTGCGTGAAGGCGTGCCCCAAATGAAGAAACAGCTCGAGTCGACGCGCACGGCGAAGAACTCTTGGTCGATGCAGCACTTCACCCAGTTCAAACCGGTGTGCGTGTATGATCGCGGCTGTCTACCGCCGGAGGCCGCGGGCATGCGGCGTGAGCTGGAGCATCAAGGCGTCATCTCGTGCGTCGCCATCCCGATGGTCTTCGAGAAGCGGATCATCGGTGTGGTGGGATTTGATACCGTCACCCAGCAGCGCACGTGGTCCGAAGAAACGGTCCAGCTGCTGCAGACCATTGCATACGTGTTCGCCAGCGCGTTGGAACGGAAGAAGACTCAAGAGGGCCTCGAGCGAACGGTGCAGGAGCGCACCAAACAACTGCGCAACAAGCAGCTCCAGCTAGCCCGCTCCGAAAAGATGGCCTCGCTGGGAACATTGGTTGCTGGCGTGGCGCATGACATCAATACCCCGTTGGGCGCGATCAAGAGCAACAACGACATCCTCATCCGCTCGACGACCCGCCTGTCGGCTCTATTGTCCGGCGACGATATTCCGGAGGAGGTACGCAACAGCCCGCGCCTGCAGAAACTCTTGGAGACCACGGTGAAGATCAACGAGGTCAACCGACACGCGGTTGAGCGAATCGTTTCTATCGTGGGTGGCCTGAGAAAATTCGCTCGGCTTGACGAAGCTGAGGTGGACACAGTCGACTTGCACGACGGCATCGAAACCACGCTGACCGTGGTCAATCACTTGCTCAAGAACCGCATCACCGTCAACAGACACTTCGGTCAGTTGCCGCGCGTCGAGTGTTATCCCAACCAGATCAATCAGGTCTTCATGAACCTGCTGGTCAATTCTGCCCAGGCGATCGAAGGCCCGGGGACGATCACCATCACGACCCGCTCCGTGGGCAAACACGTGGAAATTGAGTTCGCGGACACAGGGATCGGGATCGCTGAGCACGAGCAAAGTCGAATCTTCGACCCTGGTTACACGACCAAGGGCGTCGGCGTCGGAACCGGGCTCGGGCTGTCTATCGTGCATCAGATCGTCGACGACCATGGCGGGGAGATTGAGGTACGAAGCGAACTCGGCAAAGGAGCTAGCTTTCTGTTACGCTTGCCAACCGTACTGAGCAAGCGTGTGACGTCGCCCAGTACCCCGCCGAAACCGCAGTCGCGCGCTGTCTAGTTACTCCGCTCATGTCTCCAAACCGCCTCCGCTCGAACGACCTTGAACTCGCCATCGACGCCATCGTCGAGAGCTATGAAGGCCCGGAGGAGATCAACAATCTCGAGAGCGCCGCCCTGCCCAACCGACGCTTGGTGATTGAGGCCTACAACCACCTCGTTCCAGCGCTATTCATGGGGTTTTACAGCACCCGCTCTTTGGACCGGGCCAACCTGCGGTACTCAGTCAGCGAAACGATCTACCCAGCATATGAGGGGCTGGTCGATCAAATCCAGCGGGCCGTCAGCTACGAAGAGCGGATGGGGCGTCGGGAAACTCGCTCGTCGGATTGGGCAGAAGAAGCGGTGATCAAGCTGTTCACTTCCCTGCCAGAGCTACGTCAACAGCTGAACGGTGACGTACTGGCAGCATATGACGGCGACCCGGCCGTTCAGAGCATCGAGGAAGTCATTTTCAGCCTACCTGGCTTGCGCGCGATCACCGCGCATCGCGTTGCACATATTCTGCATCGCGAAGGCGTGCCGATGATCCCACGCATCATTTCTGAATATGCCCACAGCGAAACCGGGATTGACATCCATGCCGGGGCGACTCTTGGCGAACGCTTCTTTATCGACCACGGAACAGGCGTGGTGATTGGTGAGACGACGATCATCGGTGATGATGTCAAGATCTACCAGGGCGTCACGTTGGGTGCTTTGAGTATTTCCCGGGACCAGCGCGCGCAGAACGGAGTCGCGGTCAAGCGACATCCAACCATCGAAGACAACGTCACCATTTACTCGGGCGCCAAGATTTTGGGGGGCAGCACGGTCGTCGGACGGAACTCGATCATCGGGGCCAACGTGTGGCTGATGGAATCCGTCCCCCCGGGCACGCGTATGATGGGGCGTCACGAGGACGCCACGTAGTTATTCACTGCAACTCCGCAAATCTGACGCAGTTGCAAGCGGACGCGAAAAAACGTGCGCTGCTACTGCGCTTGCGGTGTCAGCCGGCGTTGCGACGCGACTCCGATGGTTTGAAGCTCTTGCTATTTGTCTGGGTCTAACCCAAACCAGCAAGCGGGCCGCGCCCTAAACCACATGATTGAGGGATTGCTATGAAGTCTTACTTACCCTGCTCTGCCATATCTTGTTCTGTCACCCGCCCAGCCGTGTTGGGTTTGAGCGCACTCGCTGCGCAGCTGCTCGCCGTATCGCTAGCTGCGGCACAAACTGACGACGAGTCGGCGCCCGCTGCATCAGCTGAGCCAGCTGCGCCAACGCCGGAGGCTTCAGCCGAGGACTTCCGCGCTGAGGATTCGGATGTCGCCAGCGCTGAAACCGCGGCACCTGAAACGCCGGAAGCCTCAGCCGCGGACGCGGCACCACCTCCAGAGGGAAAAATCCACCTAGTGGCAGAAGCTCCTCCTTCGAATCAGCGGACCTTTCACATGCACGACGGTTTCTACCTTCGCGCCAACTTCGGATATGGCACCACTTTTGGCAGCTTCGATGACGAGGGGCGCAACAACGCTGACGTGGATGTCAGCGGCTCCGGGCTCGGCATTGACCTGTTGATTGGAGGCTCCCCCAGCCCCGGCTTCGCATTAGGTGGGGGGATCATCGGCAACTACAACTTCATCGCGGACTTTGAAGGCGACGGCACGACGGTGGATGCTGACATGCAATCCGCGATCATCGGCGTGTTCGTTGACGGTTTCCCACAAGCCAGCGGAGGTTGGCATATTGGAGGCCTGATTGGGCTCGCTGGGGTCACCGTGTCCGAAGATGCCACCGTCGACCGCTCAGGCGGTATCGGCGGAGCCGTCTGGGGCGGGTATGACGCCTGGGTTGGCGACGATTTCGCAGTCGGCGGGTTGTTGCGATTCGCTGCGGCCCGCACCGCCGGAGAAGATGAGCCGCTTGATGTTTCGGCCTCTCACGGCAACCTGACCTTGATGTTCACCGCTCTCTATCACTGAGCGACTTCACCAAGACCATCACTGCAACGCGGGCGCCCACCCAAGATCACGGGGGCATGTAGCCGCAGGCTTGATCCGACAGGGCCGCGCATCCTGCCGGTGGAGTCACCAAGACTTCCCCACCGATTTCTTCTGGCGGGTTGGTCTGAGCTTCATCGCAGGTGCGGGGGTTGGTCCTCAACTGCCCAAACGCCAACTCGAAAGCCGTCCCAAAATCCACGTAGCAGGTTTCTAGCTGCTCAACAGTAACGCACGCGTCGTTCAACGGCGCGTACTCCATGCAGCTGACATTGGCCACGACGGAGAGCCTCGGCTGTGGGTCACGCGCAATGCAGGTCGAATACTCCGCCTCGCAAGCGGCAAGGTCACCATTGGCGTTTCGCCAAGCCGAAAGGGTGCAGACGACCTGCGAAAAACGTTGGTTGTCCACGCCTCGGTCAAATGCCCCGCGGAGTTCTCGGCACAGGTCGTTGCGCTCGGCATCCGTGAGCGTGTTGAGCGTCGCCGAAGGATCTAAACCGCCTGGGGGGACGTCGTCGTCCGGAGGTTGGTCATCGTCAGGCGGCACATCGTCAGGCGGCACATCATCCGGAGGCATGTCATCCGGAGGCACGTCGTCCATGGGGGGCTCGTTGGCTGGCTGCATTTCCGCGGTAAACTCGTCACCCGAGCAGCCCGCCGCGCCAACGCCCAGAAGGAGCAGCGCCCAACCCCAACCAGCCACTCTTTCTCCTACGGTCGCCCGAAACTTCTCCGCCATGGTTTGACCTTGAAGCCTTAGTTTTAGCTCCGAAAGCCAGCGGAAGGCCAGTTTCGCCTGCGTTTCTGGCCTAGTCCGGTGGGAAAATGGGCCCGAGGCTTGGTTTCCTCGTCCCAAGCGCGCGTTGTCGTCGCGCGATGATTCGAACGATGCTACTCCCTGCCGTGCAATGACCCTGACGATCGTCGACTACAACGCCGGCAACCTGCGCAGCGTTCAGCGGGCCTGTGACGCGGTAGGCATTCGTTCACTGTTCACGCAGGATCCAGACGCGGTGAGAGCCGCGGAACGCATCATTTTTCCTGGCGTCGGAAACGCCGAGTCTGCGATGCGAACGCTCATGGAAACCGGCCTTGGTGAAGCTTTGCGCGACGCACTCTCGCGGGGCACGCCCATTCTTGGCATCTGCGTCGGGGCACAACTAATCCTGGACGCCTCTGAAGAAAGCCGCCTCCCCTGCCTCGGGCTCATCTCTGGTCGAACCGTTCGGTTTCAACCATCGGATACGAGCCTGAAAGTCCCTCACATCGGCTGGAACGAAGTGCGCCGAGCGCAACCCCACTTCTTGCTCGATGAGCTCGAGCCGGGTGACGAATTCTATTTCGTTCATTCCTTCTACCCCAATCCCGCGGACCCAGCCTGCGTATTCGGCACCGCGGACTACGGCGGGGAGTTCTGCTGCGCCCTGGGTCGAGACAATCTGTTTGCGACCCAGTTTCACCCCGAAAAGAGTGGACGCCTCGGCTTGCGACTGCTCACCCGTTTCAGCCAGTGGGACCCCAGCAAGAGCGCTTGAGTTTTGACATGTTGAGTAAGAGAGTCATCGCCTGTTTGGATGTCCGTGACGGCAACCTCGCCAAGAGCGTCAAGTTCGTCGACACCAAGGACATCGGAGACCCCATCGAGAAGGCCGAGCAGTACTACCATGACGGCTTGGATGAGCTGGTCTTCTACGACATCACCGCCTCCAGCGATCAACGCAACATCATGCTGGA
>JBNLEN010000054.1:0-36546 GCA_050304975.1 Polyangiaceae bacterium | reverse complement strand
ACCCACTACAGAAACGAAACCTTCCTAGGCTTCCGAGAAGCCCGAGGCTTCACCGGCAAGGAAGAGGATACCGCCGTTGGGCTGACTTACTTCGGCAAGCGGTACTACAGCCCGTACCTGCAGAGGTGGACGCAGCCGGATCCGTTGGCGGTGCATGGCGCGAAGAACGCGGATCAGAACGTCTACGCCTACGTGTCTGGGGCGGCACTAAAGAGTACAGATCCGCGTGATCTGGACCCCGGTGACGTATGGCTCTACACTCCCGACGGCAGCGCACCTGGCAAATTCATTACATGGGGAGAATCTGTGCTGAAGGAGCACAACACCGAGTCCGGGGAGGAATACGTGCACTCTTCGATAGAAATCAATGAAGACGGCGAACATCTTTCAGCTGGGTTCTCTCCCACGAGAGCCATTCCCGGAACTCACATTGAGGCCGGCGGCGAAGTTCTCGACCGCATGGTCGACGACCGGACAATCGATGTATACCGCCCCAACGAGCCGGTAGGTCCAGGAAAACGAGAGGAGTTTTGCTCAACTGAAGTCGCATCGTGTGCTCAGGCAGGTGGCCTGGACGTGAAGGCGGGAGAGCTCCTCACGAGCCCCGCCGATCTCGCGACGAGCGAGAATCTAGCGATGGTCGGGGAGATACGATCACGCGGCCCGAGAACTCCTCCCCCCGCCGACTCCGAGACCGCTTCCCCTGAACCTCAAGAGCAAGAACAGTGACCACGGAAGAGCGCGAAGGATGTGGCTTCCTCTTGGTTGTCGCTGCGGGGGCCCTCATTCTCGCGCTGTTGGCGCAGGTCCTGCTGGTGCCACTAGCCTATGGTCTTGTCCCGGGGAGAAAGTCCAGCGATGGACCTCTCGTAGTTCTTCTTGCCTACCCTTTGGTCCCAATCGTAGCACTCACTGCCAATCTGATGCTCCAGCGGTCCAGCGGAATGACCCCGACGAAGCGCGCTTGGACGGCCTCCGTCGCTGGCGCGGCGCTCGTTGGACTCGCAGCGTTCGCTTCTGCGTTCCTTGCTCGTATCCCTGGCTAATGCCAGCTTAACCCGCAGCGGGCGCGGTCCCGACTAGCGCCCCCCGGTGTTAACTATCCGCGAAACGGTTGCTCGAGGGAGCGTCATGGTGCTAGCCGTCGGCTAGCACTGCCTCGGCGTGGGCGCCCTGGCTAGTGTTTGCTTGAACGCCTACAGCGTACTCGGCAAGGGCAAGCCGGGACTTCCGGGCGGGACAAAGATTCCTCCAACAAAGGTGGACGTTGTCCGGGCCTAGTGGCAATGGGAAGCTATGACCGTTTCTGAGACGCGGGTCGTTGACGCAATCGGGGTAGAGAACGATTCAGGCAGAGTCGTGTTGACAGTCACCGACCATCTGGAGTGGGACGACCATCACCTTGCCGTGTTGCAGGACAAACTAAACACGTACATCTCCTTCATCGAGAGTGGCGAATTGCTCTCGGCATACCCGGATGCTCATGAACGGCAGCCGCTAATCGACGTGGTCTGCAAGCACCCGCCAACGGAGCAGGCGGAGACCTACTTTGCTGGCGTAAGGGCCGCCTTATCGGATGCTGGCGTCGAGTTTCGACATCGAGTGCTCTATCCCCCTGGCTAATGCCGGCTTAACCCGCAGCGGGCGCCAGCCCGAGTAGCGCCAACGCCCTGCCCGTCATCGTTCACACATCTAACCCATCCGCCCCCATCTCCCCCGACCGCGCGGCAGCCCGCCAGGGCTGACGTCCGGGACGTGGGGGAGACAGCCAGCTGCGCTGGCTGAGAGGGGGCCCCTACGCCGCCACAGGCGAACGGTTTCAGAAATATCCCAATTGGGACGATGACACTGATCCCGCGGCCGAACTTCGGCGGTCCATGGCGGCTCCGTAACTGTCGAGCTGGCGACGCATAGGAGCTGCCAAAGGAGTTCCCCAAGTGAAACGCACAGTCTCTTATCTACTCACTAGCCTATTGATAGCCACCCCAGCTCTCCTCTCCAGCGCCTGCGGAGATGACGACAGCGGGGACGAAACCACCGACGATGACGCGGATGATGACGCCGACGACGACGCGGATGATGACGCCGACGATGATACCGGTGCCGACGCCGGCGACGACGCGGATGATGACGCCGACGACGATGCGGATGACGACGCCGACGACGACGCAATGGACGTCGATGCAGGCGCTGACGACATGGACGATGCGGGCGACATGGAGCCAACAGCATTGGATCCCGACGAAGCTCCAGTGGTCGAGGTCGATCGCTTCAGCGAAGACGCTGCCATGCTGATGGTGCGCACAGCCGACAATGGCTTACCCGACGCCAACGAACCCGTGGATTTTGACGTCGCCCCGTTCATCACTCAGGGCTTGGGTCCCGATGGTCAGGTCGTGCGCTACTACAATTTCGACGTTCAGCCGACGGAGCCAGCGCCGATCTACGTGTTCTTCGCTGAAGGCGAGGACACACCGGTGGACGGCCAGCTCAACGTGGTGGACGTGATCCCCGGCGATGAGGGTTACAACGACTTTTGGCAGGTGCACAAAGTGACCGTGCCGGAAGACTACGTCGCCAACACGGTGACCAGCCTGGAAGCGATTGAAGACATGGGGTTTGACGTCGAGATGACTGAAATTCTCGTCAATTGCCCGGTCGTGCCCGACGGCTCCACGGCAACCAAGCGCCTGGGCGGCGGATCTACCGGCTTGACCAGCGGCTGGTACAAGGACCAAGTCGTCAAATACTTCTCGTTTGAAGAAGCTCCACTCATGGGTGCAAGTGTTCCGGTCTCGCCCATTTTCGTGCAGTTCAACATCAACCCCGACCAAGAAGGCGGCGGCCCTGGCTCCGGCTTCATGACGGAGGCGGACAACGAAGCGCAAACACACAATGTGATCGCCACCATCCCAGGCGACAGTGGTTACTCGCCCCTGTGGTCCGTCAACGTGGTGGATAACGCTGACTTCGCTGATGTGATGGACCTGGCCAGCGCCGCCAGCGCCAACGTGCTCGCCACGGGTGTTGCGGACGTGAACTGTCCAGTCGTCGAGATCGAAGAATAGCGCCGAAGCGTTCTCTTCTGAGGATCAGAGGAAACTAGAGACCGGGAACGTCTGGCGTCTTCCCAGAGGCGCCAGACCCCCGGACTCTGCCTGCTGCGAGATTTTCCTCCGCTTTCGCTTCCCTGACGACGCTGCTACTCTGGGCGGACATGCCCAAACTGTACGTCGTTACCGGAGGCTGCGGCTTCATCGGCTCCCACATCACCACCGCACTGCTGGCGCGGGGCGATCGCGTGCGAGTGGTGGACGATCTGTCCAGCGGCACGCTGGACAATCTGGGGCATCTGCCCGTCAGCCCGCATGGTTCCGGAAAACAGTTGGAGCTATTGCAGGCGGATGTGACTCAGCCGGGCGTGGCAGCCGCCGCATGCGCGGGTGCGGACGGTGTGTTTCATGAAGCCGCGCAAGTTTCCGTCCCGGAAAGCATCGCGGATCCGATCCGCAGCTATGAGATCAACGTCATGGGCACGCTGCGCATGCTGGAAGCGGCTCACGCCGCGGGAGTGCAGCGCTTCGTCTTCGCGGCATCCGCGGCTGCTTACGGCAATGACCCTGAGCTGCCGAAGCGTGAGCACGCCGCGCTCGATCCGCGCTCCCCCTACGCGTCGGGTAAGATCGCTGGAGAGCACTTGCTGCAAGTGTGGGGCCAGTTGCACGGCATGCGCACGGTGGCCCTGCGCTACTTCAACGTTTTCGGTCCACGCCAAGCGGATGACAGCCCCTACACTGGAGTGATCGCGATCTTCGCCAGCCGGCTGCTGCAGGGAAAACCCGTGACCATCTTCGGAGATGGCGAACAAACGCGGGACTTCGTCTCCGTGCATGACGTGGTCGCGGCCAACCTGCTGGCAGCCAGTGCAGACGCCCCGCCCGGCGCCGTGATCAACGTCGGCACGGGCAGCAGCATCAGCGTCAACCAACTGTACAGCAGCATGTGTGAACACTTGCAGCTGAAAGCGCCCGCCAATTACGGCCCGGAGCGCGCGGGTGACGTCAAACACAGCCGCCCGTCGATAGAACGCGCGCGGCAATGGCTTGGCTACGAACCCAAGACCGAGTTCCGGCAAGCCTTGGCGGAAACCCTCGACTGGTACAAAGCGCGTCACCAAGCCGCGAGTTAACGCAGGCCGAGCGCGAGTTGGGGCTAGTAGAGCAGCTCTTCGCGGTCGACGAACACCTCAAAGCCCTTGGGCAATTTGCCGTCGGGATTGTCGGTGTCGAACTGCACGCCGATCACGCGGCCCTCGCCGGGCTCAAATGCGTCGTCGAGCTTCCAGGTCTTTTCAGCGATGATCAACGGCGGCGCGGCAACTGGACTGCGGTGATCAAACACGCGATCCAAAGCCCGAACCTTCATCCCCAGATCTTGCTTGCGCACCGCCGAGCGGTTGTACACGCAGGCGTTGACCTGACGTACCCGCCCGGATTCGGACACGCGCCAATCGCAGGTGGCCATGTCCGTGAGTGCCATCATCAAACGGTCCAAGTACGGGGCTTCATTGTCTCGTAGCGCCTCTCGCAGCTTCAAGGTTCCGCCCTTGGCGCGCGGGTCATTGGCGAACGCCAGCATCATCGCCCCATGCAGCCGCACCGGCCGATGGTTAGCGTTCAACAGATCGGCAAAGTCATCGGCGGCGGCCAGCTCATCTTTGTCCGGATCCAGCACGTCATTGACGGGGTTGTGCACCAGGAACGTCTCGCCGCGCGCTTCCACGTGCCACTTGATGGCCTGTCCTGGTCGCAACTTGGAGCCGTAGTGCAGTGGGCGGTCCTTGGTGTGACGCTTGTCTTCTCCCTCGTAGAAGTGAACCAGCAGGTTCACCTCATCCAAGGTTTCTTTGCCGTTGTTCACCACGCCCAGCTCCAGCTCCAAGTGATGGTGGTCCTTGTGGCTGCGCATGCTTTGGGCGATCAGCAACGTGCTGAGCCGGGGAAAAGCGACCTGGTACAGGGCCGAATCCGAACGATCGCACTTGCAGGCATCACCCGGCGAGGCACTCTCAGCGGAAGGCGCAGGCTCTGCACTGGCTGCCGGCGGCGCCGTCGTTTGCGCAGCGGCCATGGCGGAAGCCGACTCGACGGGCGGCGCAGCAGCCGGAGGAGGTGCAGCTGGAATGATAGGCGGGGGCTCTGGGGCGGCAGCCACGACAGCCTGGGGCTGGGGCCCACGAAGCATCCAAGTGGACGTGAGAATGAACGCCAGACTGGTCGCCGTCAGCACGATGATGATCGCCAAGCTGGAGCGGGGCAGCACCCGGATCAGTTCGCTCCAATCCAGCGCTTGCTCCGGCCCCGGCTTGCCCGGTCCCTCACGCACTGGGGCGGGCCTAAAATGGGCCAGATCCGCGACGAACAAACGCTGGGCATCTTGGCTGCTGAGGCCGCGGGGCAAAAAGAAGAACTCGGCGAAGACTCCCAATAGCAACACGATCACTGCGCCGCCGCATCCGATGATCAGCGCGCCCAGCTGGCCGATGTCTTTCGACCAATGCGGCAGCTGAGAGCCCAACGATAGCGCTACGGTCACCATCAGCACCAAGGCAGCGCCGCGGATCAATCGCCGACGCTTGCGCAGCTCAGGACTGCTGGCGAGGGTCCCCTGCTCACTGCCATCGCTGAAGTTCGTGAGCCACAACTTGTGGTGCGGCGTCAGTGTTTCCGTCACGGCGATCAGCACGTGGTCGCCGTGCACCCGCACGTCCTCCACCTGCTCCCACGGCGCGAACACCTGGGTGCCCGACGTCAGCGCCCCCGGCGCGTATCCCTCCGCGTAAGAGCCGACGCCCAAATAGAGCATGTTCAGCCCCTGCGGGGTGCACTCGAGCTCCACGCTACCAATGGCGTTGCTCTCATGGCTGGGCGCGGCGATCGCGCGGACTTTCATGGCGGCGGTAGTCTAATGAAACGGGCGAAAAATCACGAACCGCGTCGTCCCGCTTCTGCTCGTCGCCCCATTCCGAGCCACAAACAGCGAACGGCCGACGCCTGGCGCCGGCCGTTTACCTTAATTATTTTAGTAGTTTAAGAAACAGGAGGAACGTTTCAGCTCTCGGAGGAAGCCAGCTTGGCCTCCGGTGCGGGAGCGGGGATTGAGTCACCGACAGCGTGACGTGAAGCGCCGGGCCCACCGAGGCTGAAGTCGTAGCCGTGGGTGCCATGCTCGCCATAGTCGAGACCTTCGACCTCTTCTTCCGGATCCACGCGCAAGCCCATGGTGGCCTTGACAGCGAAGAACAGGATGCCAGCGCAGACCGCGGTGAAGACACCGTAGACAGCCACACCGATCAGCTGAGTCACGAAGCTGTGGTCAGCGTTGGTCGAGAAGATACCGACAGCCAGGGTGCCCCAGATGCCGCAGCAGAGGTGCACCGAGATGGCGCCAACGGGATCGTCAATCTTGATCTTGTCGATGAACAGCACCGAGCCGACAACCAAGGCGCCAGCAATCAAGCCGACGATGACCGCGTTGACAGGCTCAATCACGTCAGCACCTGCGGTGATGCCGACCAGACCAGCGAGAATGCCGTTGAGGGCCATCGACAGATCCGGCTTGGGGGAAACGAAGCTGTAAGCGATCATCGCTGCGATGCCGCCGGCAGAAGCTGCCAGACAGGTGGTCACCAGCACGAACGAGGTTGCAGCGGGGTCAGCGGAAAGCACAGAGCCGCCGTTGAATCCGAACCAACCGAGCCACAGCAGGAAGACACCGATGGTCGCACTGGGCAGGTTGCTTGCCGGGATGGGCGTGATGCGGCCGTCTTTGCCGTACTTGCCCAGACGCGGCCCGAGCATCATGGCGCCAACCAGAGCGCCCCAGCCACCCACGGAGTGAACCAGCGTGGAGCCAGCGAAGTCGTAGAAGCCCATTCCGTCGAGGAATCCGCCGCCCCACTTCCAAGAGCCTGCGATCGGGTAAACGAGGCCCACGAATATCGTCGCGAACACCATGAAGCTCTTGAGCTTGATGCGCTCAGCCACTGCACCAGAAACAATCGTAGCAGCGGTTGCGGCGAACATCGCCTGGAACAGGAAGTCCGTCCAGTAGGTGTAGCCAGCGTTGTAAGCCTGAGTGCCGCCACCTTCCGGTAGGGTCAAGCCGACACCAGCGAACCCGAAGTAGCCGTTGAAGTCACCGGGGTACATCAGGTTGAAGCCAACCAAGAAGTACGTCAGCACGCCGATGCACACGATGTACGTGTTCTTGAAGAGGATGTTGGTGACGTTCTTCGCACGAGTCAGACCAGACTCCAGGGTGGCGAAGCCCAAGTGCATGATGAACACGAGTCCAGCCGACAACATCATCCAGACGTTGTTTGCGGTGAACATCTCGTCGGACACTTTATCGTCAGCCAGCGCGAGACTCGGCAGCAAAAACGTAGCCAAGAACGGCAGTATCCAAAGGGTTTTCCGATTCATGATATCTCCAGATATCGATCGAGGATTTGCTCCTCGACCGCGGTTGCTGGGCGGGTCATCCACCCTGAAAGAACCAATTGCCTAGCGGGTGTCGATCACTCGTGACCGACATGTGGGGCAGTTTCCCTGGCCCATGTTTCACGCCGATTTCACGAACGTTCGAAGAAACAAAAGTTTCGGGTTTTTCGGAGGCTGTTCCGGTTCGGTGGCAAAATCAGCAAAATTGCCGGGAAAAACCCAACAATTTAGAACAGTTCGCCCTGACCAGCCGGGGGTACCAGAGCAATTCCAAGATGCTTGTAAGCCTTGGGAGTTGCAACTCGTCCGCGAGGTGTCCGACCGATGAAACCTTGCTGCAACAAATAGGGCTCGTACACGTCTTCGACCGTATCGCGGGGTTCAGCCAGTGCCGCGGCGATCGTCTCCACTCCGACTGGGCCCCCATCGTAGTGCTCGATGATCACACTCAGCAGGCGCCTATCCATGCTGTCAAGCCCTGCGGCGTCGATCTCGAGCCGCTCACACGACGTCTTCACGATCTCCGCGGTGATGGTGCCGTCCCCTTCAACCTCGGCGAAATCACGCACGCGGCGGACCAAACGATTGGCGACGCGCGGCGTCCCGCGCGAACGACAAGCCAATTCGAGCGCCCCAGCCTGTTCACATGGGATGCCTAATAGGCGCGCGCTGCGCCGAACGATCAGCGCTAGATCTTCCGGAGGATAGAAGTCCAAACGCAACGTCACGCCGAAGCGCTCACGCAGCGGCTTGCTCAGCAATCCTGCTCGCGTGGTCGCGCCGACGAGGGTGAACGGCTTGAGATCCACCGGAATGCTTTCGGCGTAGGCGCCCTCGCCCGTCATCACGTCGACCCGAAAGTCCTCGATCGCCGGGTACAAGGTTTCTTCGACCGGGGCACTCAGACGATGGATTTCATCGATGAACATCACGTCGCCGCGAGCGCAGCGCGTGAGCAGCCCGGTGAGCGCGCCCTTGTGGTCGATAGCTGGGCCGCTCGTGATGTAGACCTGCACGCCCATTTCTTTGGCCATGATGTGCGCCAGCGTCGTTTTGCCGAGGCCAGGTGGCCCGGCGAGCAAGATGTGATCTAGCGGCTCTTTGCGGCGCTTAGCCGCCTCGATGTAGACGCGCAAGTTCTGCTTGTGCTTCTGCTGCCCAATGAAGTCATCCAGAGATTCGGGGCGAAACAGGCGGTCCAACTGTTCGTCGTCTTGGGCCACCTCGGCAGAGATCACGCGCTGATCACTCATGGGTCCGCCGTCATACCTCAAAATCCTGCCACCAGCCATTGACCCCGAGACGCAAATCGCGAGACTGCCGAGCATGCGTTCGGCTGCGCTTTTGACGTTCTTTTCGCTGCTCGCAGGCGGCTGGCTGCTGAGCCCCCCGGCGGGCGCCCAGTCACCAGCGAGCGCCCAATCACCAGCGGGCGCCCAATCACCAGCGAGCGCCCAATCACCAGTCATCTGGTCGGCGAGGCTGAAGGCCCCGGTGTTTCGCGCGCCCAGTACGCGCGCCAAGCGCATTGGCTACTTGGCTCCAGCCCAGCGGGTGCCGCTGCGCCCTGAGCCCGCTGTCTCGGGTCCCGGCTGCAGCGACGGATTCTTACCCGTCGAGCCCTATGGCCACGTTTGCTCCGAAGACGTGGCCACCAGCGACGCCGACGCGCGCGTGCAACGTCTGAGGAAACTCGCTCCGCGTCCCGGCCCGCACCCATTTCAGTACGCGATTTCCAACGGCACGCCCGTCTACGGCAGGTTGCCCGAGCCGGCAGTCTGGCTGGAGCGTGAGAAACATCTGGATGAGCCCGGCAGCTTCAAGTCTCTGAAGTGGCAGTGGCGCCATGAGCGTCTGGCTCGCGAGCGCTTGCTGCAGCCCACGACCAATGACCCCAGTCTGCCCGCCTGGCTCCGCCCGAGTCCTCAGAGCTTCGCTCCGCAGGGCGTGCTGCTGGCGTTTTCGGAAGTGTTCGAACAGCACGCTAGAACCTGGCTACTGACCGCCAGCGGCAGCGCCGTCCCTGCGGACCGCGTGCGGCCGTTCGAGCGCTCGGAGTATGCCGGCTTGGATTTGACCGGGGCAACGTCATTGCCGCTGGTGTGGAGCAAGCAACCGACGCAGCTCTGGCGCAAGACCGCAAGCGGGTTTGAGCCCGCAGAAGGTGTCCCGCGCCACAGCGCACTGCTGTTAGCCGACGAAGTAGCCGGCGACCACCGGCAGACTCAACTGCGCTCACCGGATGGCGAAGCGCTCTGGGTCCAGTTGGATGAGCGCGTAGGTCTGGCCGAGCCGATGCGCCGCCCATCCTTCGTTCCCTCGAGTGAACGTTGGATAGGAGTGAGCGTCTCGCAGGGCGTGTTGGTCGCTTACGAGGGAGATGCGCCGGTGTTCACGACGCTGATCTCTCCTGGGCGGGGCGGGCTTTCGCACAAGGGGCGCAGCAACGCCGAAAATGTGCAGGCCAGTACCACGCCGGTGGGCGGCTTTCGCATCCAACACAAGTACTGGGTGCACACCATGAGCCCGGACAAGCCAAAGCCGCCATCTCAGTGGAAACAGTGGATAGAGCAAGTGCAGTTCGCGCAGTTCTTCGACGTGCCGTTCGCCTTGCACTCCACCTACTGGCACGACGACTTCGGGCAGTGGATGAGCAACGGTTGTGTCAACCTGTCGCCGAGAGACGCGCAGCGCCTATTCGAGTGGACTTCGCCGAACGTGCCCAGCGGATGGGGCGGCATTTACCAGGATCCGCTGCATGGTCAGGGCACTTGGGTCGTGATCCGCCGCTGAGCACCACGTCTCGCGAGAGCCCGCAAAGAATTCGCAGATTTTCCCACGCATCGCGCCACCTGCCCTCTTGCCAGCGTGGGCACTACGGGGTACTTCGCGGCCCCGGAGGAGCATGTCGGAGGGCACTCAAACAGCTAACAACGGGGCTAAGGCAGCACCCATCAACGGCCTGGCCGCGGCGGCATTCATCGTCGCTACCTTGTGGCTATTCTTGACGCCCGTGTACTTCCCACTGATGGGGCACAAGTCCGCCGTGTTTCGCTCCTGGACGATGTTCAGCGGCATGGGAGTGAGCGTCAACGACGTCAAGTACTTCCAACACCTGCCCGACGGCAGCCAGAAGCGCATCGACCGCTACGAAGTGCTTGGCTATGAAGATCGCGGCAAAGCACCACTTTGGCTGCGGCGCATCCGCTACAACACCGGCGTCCACAAAGTCGGGCGCCAGCTGTGCCGCAAGCTCGGCCATGACGCTGACGTGCGAGCCATCTCGAGAGTAGGACGGCGAAGTGGCTGGCAGCCGGGCTACCGGGGCAAACACAACCTGTGTCAGGCGCCGGAGCCCCGGCGCTACGGCAACCCTGAGCGGAACCAATGAGCGAAACCAATGAGCGAAACCATGAGTGATTCGAAATTGGCTTCCGCCGAGGGCTCCTGGCTGCAACGCTTCTTGCGTTGGGGCGTAGCCACCGAAGGCTCCACCCGCGCTTGCGGACTGATGCGCATGGCGCTGGCCCTCTGCCTGTGGATGCGGTTTTCCGATTGGTTGCTGCTATTCGATGGCGTCGCGGAAGGCCGCGCGCTGTTCTGCGTGCTGTTCTACGTCGCCACCACGATGATGTTTTTTGGCGTGCAGGCCCGCATCGGCACGGCGCTCAGCGCGTTTTGCGCGTTGATGTTGTACGGCTACTACGGACACCACCAGGACTACGACAAGTGGACCCATCACCACGTGTATATCCTCACGGTGGGCACATTGCTCATCTCGTTGACCCCGTGTGATCGCTCGTTTTCCTTCGACCGTTGGTGGCGGGTCAAAAAAGCCCGAGAGCGCGGCGAGGCGCCTCCGCCCGAGCGCGGCAACTTGTTCGGCCAACGCCTGATCGTGCTGCAGCTAAGCTCGCTCTATCTGTGGACCGCGTTCAACAAGACGGATCTAGGCTTTTTGAGTGGTGACCGACTCGAGCACATTCTGCTGTGGTTCTACCCCGTCAACTATCCGGAGGGCGTCTGGCTTCACCCGATCATGTTGTTGGTCGCCGTCGGCACGGTGCTGCTGGAATATGCGCTGGCGCTAGGCATGCCGTTCAAGCGCTTCCGAAAGTACCTGGTGATCCCGGGCATGCTACTGCACGGGCTGTTCTACGTGCTGCTACCGGTGTCCACCTTCACGCTGACGATGTGGACTCTGTATCTCGCCTATTTTGACCCAGACGACTTGCACGCCTTCGTCGACTCTCTGGTTTCAGACAGGGCGCAGCCCGCATAGCTCCGGCTACTCGCCATCACAGCTACTCGCCATCACAGCTACTCGCCATCACAGCTACTCGCCATCACAGCTACTCGCCATCGCACAGCGCTGCCAAGTCGCCCTCGGCCGAGCAAATCACGAGCAGCGCCCTGGCGACCTCCGACGGCGCTGGGTAGTCGTTGCCTTCCGAATCCTTGGTGGTGAAGGTGCGCAGGAGTCCATCATCGGTGTCGCCGTCACAAACATCTGGCTCACATCCGGCCTGGCTCTGGCCCTCTCCAGGGGGTTCATTCACCTCTGTCCCGGCATCCCACCAGCGCAGTCGGTCGCTGATGTCGAGCGCCTCGTCCACTCCGTCCAACTCGCTAGCGGCGATCCCCTCTGGCACCAATCCCAGCATCGTATCATTGCTCTGAGTGAACATCGTCGCAAAACTGATGCGGTCATCCGGCTGCACCTCAAACACCGCGGCTGCGCGCTCGCCGGGCGTGATCATGCCTGAAGCGTAGTCACCATCAACGGCTGGGCCGATCAACCCAGAAGCCCGCGCTCCTTGTTCGCCCAAGCGCTGGCGCAAGTCTGTGCCCTGCCCTCGCTCTGCCAAGCTCTCGACGGCCTCGTCCGCCTTCTCTCCCTCGATGAGCAGCAGGTTCTCACTGTGGCTGATCCACACGCCGGGGGAAAAAGCGACGTCGACCGGGCCATCTCCACGCCCGGGCAATGCGCCCGCCTCAGAAGTATTCTCGAGCACGAGCGCGACTCTCAGAGGCCCATCGTCGATCCGACCTCCAGCAGCATCAGCTCCCGGATTGCCCGCGTCCAAGCTGCTCGGATCGCTGGCGCTGTCTGCGTCATCGCTGTCCGCGTTCGAACAAGCGACTGCCCCGCACACCAGGCACGCCGCCCAAAGGTATCGAACTTGCACGCGTCGATTGAGCTCCCCCATGCTTCATGGTCTGACACGCTTTCGGCCCAGAACAAGCGCACGCTATCCCGAGAGTCATGCCCGGGGCCGCCGCGGCTCAAACGGCAAACGTGTAGCACACGGCGTCACCTTCGAGCACGACGGTGCCGTCGGCTAGGGTGACTCGAAGGTGCATTTTCGTGATCGGCTTGTCGTGGCGCACGCTGGTCAGGCGAACTTCACCCGTGATCTCATCGCCGGGGCGCACGGGCGCTTTGAACGCGCAATTCAGCTGCATGAACACCGTTCCTGGTCCCGGCAGCTCTTCGGCCACCACGGCATTCAAAATCGCTGTCGTGACGCCCCCCTGAACGACGATGCCCCCGAAGGGCGTGCCCTTCGCGGCGGCTTCATCGTAGTGCAGCGGGTTCTTGTCCCCGCTGATCTGCGTGAATAGCTCAATGTCTTCGGCGCGAACCACGCGGCTGCGCTTGCCGATTTGACCAACTTCAGGCATTCCCCGAGGCCAAATCTGGGAGATCTCCGCCATGCCGGCAGTGTAGACGGACGGTATTTGGTAATCCAGCGGGGATCCCCCAACGTCGCCGCGCTGTCCGACATGCCCATTTCGCCCCAGTTTTTCCGTCTTGAACGCTTGGGCGACAGACCAACTCCAATGTCCGGCGCAAGAATCTTGCCTCGAAGAAGCTCCACTCGGGAGCGCCTTGGCGGTAGGCTCGGCATTGTGAAAAATCAGATCAATTCTCTGGCATCGGTACTGCTCTTCGGGATGCTCGGCGCAAGCTGCACCTGCAACTCCAAGCAAGCAGAGACCGAGCAAAAGAAAGAACCCGTTCAGGCCAAAGAAGCGTCGACGTCAGCAACTCCTGAAGCGAAGAAGATTGCCGCCGTCCACGCCGAATGCACTGACATTTGCAAGATCACGGATAGCTTGCCCTGCAACTCGAAGTGCGTCGAAAACTGCCAGACCTTGGCGGAGTACCCCCATTGCCATGATGAGCGACAACGCTTCATGGAATGCCTTGCCAAACAACCAGTGGATAACTGGGAGTGTGACCCTCTGCGAGATGTCGCGGGCGTAAAGCCAGAGTTCTGCAAGCTCTCGAAGGTCGCCTTCACGAGCTGTATCGCCAAGAACGGCGGCTGACGCCGAGACCGCTGCCAACCGAGTCTCGAATGATCCGGAGGGCAGCGGTTTGAAGCTGCAGAGCGTCGGACTACTTGGCGCCCACGCGCTCGCACTGGTTCTGGCGACAAACGAATCCTGAACGACAGGTGCCGCAGTCCAGCCTGTCGTCACAGCCATCGCTCAACGCGCCGCATGATGCGCCCGCCTCTTCGCAGGTAGTTGGTTCACACTTGGGGGCAAGCGCGCATTTGAACGGCTCGTTCAATCCGCAAATCTCACCCTCAGGGCAGGGGCCACAGTCGACCTCGTCGCCGCAACCATCGCCGATGATCCCGCACTCGGCTCCAACTGCCGAGCACTTGAGTGGCATGCAGCCGGGCCCATCTCCGCACTTGTTGGGCTCCGTCGCGCCGCACACCTCACCCGCTGGACAAGAGCCACATTCCACCGTTCCACCGCAGCCGTCGCCGATGGTGCCGCATTCGGCCTCTTGGCTGCCGCAATCCAGCGGCTGGCAGCCGTCACACTGGTTCGCCTGAAGCGCGCCGCATACTTGGCCAACTGGGCACTCGCCGCAGTCCACCGCGCTACCGCAGCCATCACCAACCCAGCCGCACTCTGCGCTGAGGTCCTCGCAGTCAAGCGGACGGCACTCGGGCACGTCACACATGTTGCTCTCACCCGCCCCACCACAAACCTCAGGCAAGGTGCAGGTGCCACAGTCCGCAACCCCGGAACAGCCATCACTGACGATTCCGCATTCTAGGTTGTCCGGGCAAGCCTGGGGCTCACAACTCTCGGGCAGACATGAACCTGCCACGCAGTTCAATGCGCCGCCGCAGCCAGGACAGCCGATCACGCCGCCGCAACCGTCAGACACGAAGCCGCAGGTTCCCGGGCACAGCTGCTGCAAAGTCAGAGGCGTGCAGAGCGGCTCACAGGTGTTCGTCTGCAGCTCACATACCGACCCCTCTGGACAAAGGCCGCAGTCCAGCTGCGCTCCACACCCGTCCGGGATCAGACCACACTCCGCCGATTCAGCCTCACAGCTGGTTTGCGTACATTGGCAAGGGCAGTCTACTACTCCGCCGCAACCGTCTGGAACCTCGCCACAGCGGCCCGTGCAATCCACGACTGTACAAGCTGGTGGCTCTCGCTCCTCTGTCACGCACGAACCGAGATCAAACAGCGCGAGCAGCAGCAGTTTCTCTTGGTCTGCCAACTCACCGTTGTTGGCGGCGGCGTCGCTGCAATGAGCGGGAAAGTCTGCGTCGTTATAATCGGCGCTACCGCCGGCGGGGGCGACGTGAAATCCACTGTACGCCACACGCCCGCAGATTTCCGCGGAGGGAGCCCCATACGGTGTATTGAACGCGTACTGCTGAACGGAGATACTCCCGTTGTCGTCCAAATAAACGTACTCGTCGGAGGCCGCGCCCACCGCGGTCGCTAGATCGCGAGGGTCCACGATCGAGAACTCGTAGCGCCCCATGTTCAGTGTGGCTGCGCCTTCGTTCACGAGCCAATCTGCGAAACCTTGGATCTTGGATGAGTTCGCTCCGGGCCGTCCCACGGACACAATCCCGGTTGACGGATTGGGTAGCCCCCCGCCCGTGTCCTGAGCGCAGCCGGGGAAAGTCGCCGATGAAGCCAGGCCCGTATTGAACGGGTCAGCTGGCGAGTAGTCGATACCGAATCCGTTGTCGCAGATCCAGGTGTAGCTCAGGTGGCTGGCAAACAAACGTCCGCCTCGGTTGACGTACTCGCGGACTCGGGCGTCCGAAGCGTCATGATCCGGGAAACCAAAGCCTTGGCAATCGAATACGAGCATGTCGTAGCTCATCATTCTGGCCAAGTCGGTGTGTAGCTCATCTTCGTCTGGGTTGCTGTCACCACCATCAATGCCGGCGCCGTCATGGCCGTAGAGGTGGACCCGTGCGCTCCCTCCTGCCTGTCCAGCCCCAAACTCCGACTCGGCGATGCCCATCTTGTAGAGCACGCACTCCATCGCGTCGATGTCACCTGTCGTCACCGCGATTCGCGGAATGTTGACTGCCAGTCCATCGCTCATGTCTCGTGGCAGACGAGTGTTCATGCTGTCAATGTTCGTCGCTTGACAAGCAGCCGCCGGATCCAAGGTGATCTGAACGGCACGTCGGAACTTACCAATCTTGACTACGAGCACAAACTCCGCACCGACGGGCACATCCCCTGTGATCGTGTAGTAGCCGAGTGCGTCAGTGGCAGCACTGGCAAGCACGGGCCCAAGCTGTTGATCCTCGCACCTGTCGCAGGCTGTCGCCCCGGGAGGGATACCCGCTTCAATCGCAGGCAGCTGGCTGGGATCATTGTTGGCCAGAATGTAGACAAAGGCGTTCGGTACCCCGACCTGGTTCGGAGTGTCGCCATCGTTGCGGCCCGCGGTGATAACACGACCGCTAATGGACGTCCTTTGGGCCGCTTGACTGCAATCGGGAATGGCCGAACAGAGGTCGCAGCCTCCCCCGCCTGGCTCCTCGAGCCCATTGTCGCAGCGAGTGGGGCCGCCCACACCACCAATGCAGGTTTCCGTATCCAGGTTGCAGCCGATACCTTCCATCGAACAGTCGAACATGTTGCCGCACTCGTCGAACGCAACACCACACTCCCAACCCAGCTCAGCGCAACTGTTGGCGGTTGTACAGTTCACGGGCGTTGGGGGATCGCACTGAAACGGCTGCAGGATGCCGCAGAATTCACCATCTGAGCAGCCGCCGTTGACCAACGCACAATCGTAAGTGTTGGCCGGTCCGGTCCCGCACCCGTCATAAGCGAGCCCACATTCCTTGCCGGCGCAAGCTTCGGCTTCGCTGCGCGGGGTGCACATGGATGGCGGCCTATCAGCGCACACGAATGGCTCTTCCAAGCCGCAGACGCGACCTACCCCGCAGTTGCCACAATTGTAGCTGCCAATGCAGCCGTCACTCACCTGCCCGCAGTTCTTTCCCGCACAGGCTTCAGCCTGAGTCAGGGGCGCGCAGGCTGGCTCACACATGCCATTGACGCAAGTGGTACCCGCGAAGCAGTTGCCACATACCACGCTGCCTTCGCAACCGTCTGATGCTGCGCCGCACTCCCGCGCTCCGCAGGCGGCCTCGGCATCCAACGGTTGGCAGCCGTCACTAGCTTCACCGCAACGATTGGGGCGACCTGCGCCGCCGCAGGTTTGATCGCCGGGGCACGAAGGACATTCGATGGTTCCGCCGTCGACCTCTACGCCGCAACCGTTCGAAACGACTCCACACTTGTTGGCGCACGCTTCGGCAACGCTGAGCGGCTCACATTCCAGCGATCCACACTGATTCGGCCCATCTCCTCCACAGAATGCATCGCCTGAGCAACCTCCGACCTCCTCGTCGCAGTCGATGAGCGCTCCGCAGCCATTTCCAATCTGTCCACATTCGGCGCCGGCCTCTTCACAACTCTGGATCTGAGCCGGACACTGATCTTCGCTTGGAAGGGCTCCACACTGAAACGATTCGACGATGCCGCAAGCTTCGCCCGCTTCGCAATCACCACATTCAAACGTGCCGCCGCAACCGTCTCCGGCGGCGCCGCACTCCTTGCCTTCGCAGGCGTCATTCTTGGAAAGCGGATTGCAGAGTTCCGCTTCGTTCAGCTCCACGCAGCGGTTCTTCTCCAGCACGCCGCAAGCCGCGCCGTCATCGCAACTGCCGCAATCGGCAACGCCCCCTCTATCATCTGGGACAAAGCCGCACTCAGCCCCCTGCTCCTCACAGACTTCCTTCGCTTCGCCCGGACTCAGATCTGTGTCGTCAGCTCCGAGGATGTCTCGATTGTCCTGACCCGCATCGGCTCCATCTGGATCATCATCGCCGAGCCTGGAGTCGGAGTTACCATCATCAGAGGTGCACGCTGAAACAGCCGCAGCCAGCAGGCAAACGGCCAGTGTGAGGATATGCTTTCGCTTCATCTTTTCCTTCTGGCCCGCGACAGCTCAAAGCGAGGAGGGGGCAACGCCAAGAATCATACGGCCGGGAACCAGCGAGCATGAGTGTAGCACTGGGCCAACCGCTGTACATTCGGTCCGCGCCCAAGTTGGTCGGACACCCTGTAGCCAGATGTGGTCGCAGTACCGACGTGGACAAAAAAGAAACGGGCACCCAACCGGATGCCCGCTCTTCTCTCGCGCCCCGTGCGGGGCGCCGCTAACAGCGTGCCTTACGGCTGTGGCGCGGGCAAGGCGACAACCTCACAGTATTGCTGCTTGTCAAAACCTGCCGGGGCGATGTTGTACTGGCAACACGGGTAACACTCCCCAAACGGACTCACCTCCGCTGTAGGATACTGGCAGCACTGAATAGGCTCGGGCACGATGCTGATACCCACCGCCGCGTCGGAGCACGCGCCCTCATCGTCACACACACGGTAGACGTAGTAGTCGCTGTTCGAACGGCGCTTCTCGAAGCCGTTGAACGAATACGTGGTTGTGGTCCCGCCACCACTGACGGAAGCCAAACCGTACTGCGGGGGCACGACGATCTGTGTCACGGTGATCGGGTCACCACCCGGATCGGAGTCGTTGTTCAGCACAGGAACCACAACGATCGGATCGGTCTCCGGAACGCTGGCGTTATCTGGAACCGCGATGGGTGGCAAGTTGAGTACGGTGATCGAAGCGGTCGCTCCGACGCAGGCAGAGTCACTGGGGCGACACGCCTGGTAGTCGAAACTATCCGTGTCTGTCCCTTGATCCGGCGTGTACGTGAACGAGCCGTCGGCATTCAACGTCAGAGTGCCACCCGTGGGATCCGAAGTCTTGGTCACTGTGAGCACTTCACCGAGCGGGTCAGCGTCGTTGTCCAAGACGTTCGCGGTCAGGCTAGAGCCTTCGTTCACCTCGTAGGTATCATCGTTCACCACTGGTTGGGCGGTGATCACGATCGTGACGTTGGCCGCCTCACACAACATGTTGGTGTTGCACGCTTCGTATTGGAAGCTGTCGGACTCCGAAACGCCACCGTCGTGAGTGTACGTGAATGAACCGTCGGGGTTCAGCACCAGCACGCCATTCGCCACGCCCGTAACCAAAGACACGGCATCCAGCGGGAATGGATCCAAGAAGACATCGTTGTCGGTGACGTTCTGGTTCAAGGTTCCGCCCTCAACTATGGCGTAGATGTCATCGTTGACGGACATCGCGTGCCGTATGTTGATCACGACGGCGCCAATTGCGCAGAGGCCGTCGGTATCGCAGATCTCGTAAGAGAACCCATCGACACGTTCTGGCCCACCCTGGTGACGGTACTCGAAGCTACCATCCTCGTTCAGCGTGTCATCTGGCGGATTGAGCACCAGAGAGCCGTACTTCGGCAAGGTCACGGGCTGCAACGTCAGAATGACAGGCCCCTCGGCATCGGAATCGTTGTCGAGGATGGTGTCGCTGTTGGGAGGAGCGATCACCAAGGTGGCGCCCTGCGTCACCTGGTAACGATCCGTGACAGCGATCGGCGGAGTGTTGTCCGGACGGCGCAGAATGTTGATTGTGACGACCGCGCTGGAGCACTGGCCTGCTGGGTCACAAGTTTCGTACTCGAACTCGTCAACAACACCAGACGACCCATCGTTTTCGTAGTCGAAGCTTCCGTCCGCGTTGAACGTCACGGTCCCGTACATCGGGGGCACAACTAGCGTGGACTCGAGCGTAGTATCGTCAGGGTCCGTATCGTTCATCTGCACGCCGTTGGTGGCATCCACGGAAATAGACGTTCCACGAGTCGTGACATACGCGTCGTTGACGGCCACGGGAGGATCGTTGACCAAGCCGATCGAAATCGTCGCCGTCGCCTGATCGCATTCGCCCTCCGGGTCGCAGACCTCATACTCGAAGCTGTCTTCTGTAGCCGTCTGGTCCGTTGGAACGTAACGGAAAGAGCCGTCCGGGTTGAGCATGAGCATGCCTGCGGTCGGCTCCGTCACGACCTCGTACTCAAGCTCATCATCCTCGTCCGGATCGTTGTCGTTGTCTGACACGTCGGCTGCTAGCGCGTCCCCCTCCGCCACCTCGTAGGCGTCATCCTCGGCGGTCGGCGGATCGTTCACCGGCGTTACCCTGATGGTGATGGTTCCGACGTTGGACATCACGTCGCCAAGCGTGATCTCATAGTCTATCTTGTCAGTGCCCACGAAATTGGGATCGGGCGTATAGGTGACGGAGTCGTCACTGAGATCGACTGACTCTGAAGGATCGAGACTGCCGTGCTCCGGAGCCGTCACCAGCTTGATAGCAATGCCATCAGGGAGGCCTGCGGGGAGCATTAGATCAGCCTTGGTCAGCGTGATCGGTGTGTCCTCTTCGGTCGTGACCGTCTCATCAGGAGCGCGCAGAGACGGCGGGGTTGTCGGCTCGCTGCCAGCATCGCCCTCATCATCGTCGCCGTTGTCGTCATCACTGTTGCCCACGTCATCGTCGTCGCTGTCGTCATCCATCATGTCTGGACCACCATCGACGTCCGTAGTGCGTGAGTTCCCTGAGTCCCCGCTGCAACCAGCGAGCCCAAAGCTCAGCGCCAGCACGGCGCTGGCCGCGATTCCTATCCTAAGCATTCAATGCCTCCTCCGAAAATTTTGATCCACGCTTCGCTCGAAGCGGGCGGGCAGAGTAGCAAAACGCCGCGGCTCCGGCGACAGGATAGAGGCTACCCCGTTGCAAAGGCGTTGGGCGCTGATTAAAACCTCGCTAGAACCAGGAGAACATAACGCATGAAACTGGCCCACAAGTCTTTGGTTCTGCTGACGTTGCTTTCGTCTGGCGTGATTTCTGCGTGTCAGGAAAGCGCCAAGCAGGACTCGGAAACAAGCCCCACCAGCTCAGCATCCAGCGATACGGAACCACTAGCAGCAGTCACGGTCGGTGTGACACTTACAGCTGAGCAGACGAAGCTAGCGGAAACTCTCGTTGAAAGCGTTCACCCGAAGAAGTGGTTGTTTGGCGCGCCCGAGGCTCGGCTGCCAGAGAACCTGCCAGTACTGCTCCATTTGGGGGCAACCGGCGATGAACCGACCACGGCCGCAGCTCTCGCCGCGATCTCCTTGGTCCGCAAGCCCAGCGAGCCTGTCAGCGAAGATCTGGTTCAGGTCCTGTTTCGGGGGCTAAACGCCCAGGAGCCGCGGATTGCTGGGCGCGCTGTCACGCTTTCCCGCCTCGTCATCGCCCAAGCGCCCGATCCGAACGCGATCTCAACGGCGGTAGCCAAGCTAACCCACGTGAAACCGTTCTCTCATGGAGGCGGCCTTTACCAACTCATCGACGCGCTCTCGAGCTTCGGCCGGCGATACAGCTCCACACCGGTGATCGACGTGTTCAAGCTCGGCCTGGATGCGACTGAGCCGCATGTAGTTGCTCGTGCTCTGAATGCGCTGAGTGCAATCCCAATCCCAAAGGACCGCGCCACCGAGTTGCGGCAGCGGGTACTAGCACTGGTCACCCACGAGGAGCCCGCGGTGCGCGGCGGCGCCCTTTACTACTTGGGCCGTAACGGCAAATCAGTAAGCGCGGTCGAAAACGCTGCCACAGCAGCCCTAAAAGACGAGTCGGGCTACGTGCGGGCTGAGGCTTGCCGCGCGCTCGGGCTACTGCGACACAAGCCGGCTATCCCCGCCGTGCTCCCTCTACTGGACGATACAGCCAAGGGCTACGTCGACATCAATGGTCCTGGCACAGTCACGGACGACGTAGCGCGCAAGCGCTACCAGCCAACACCGCTTGGCAGCGTTCAACACGCCTGCATTGAAGGCTTTCGAGAGCTTACAGGCAGAGGGTTTGAACTGACAGCCATTCCTCCCAACGATCGTCCCGGAGGGCTCGCTAAAAACGCCGAAACCGCCAAGGCCTGGTACGCCAAACACAAAGACGAACTTACGCAGGTCGTGCCCGCCGCAAGTACAACCCCCACCCCTTAGCTTCCCCATTTGAGGCACGACGCAGAAGCCCCCGCCACCTACTGGTGCCGGGGGCTTTCGCGTTGTGCTTCCGAACGCTGCACACACCTAATTCGGCACGAGAAACCCAACCGCGAAAACGAAGAAAGTCCCCGCGGCCCAAGGCCCCGGGGACTTCTTCATCATGTGGCCGCTGTTCAACGGCCGGGTGCGGGGTGGTCAACCGCGCTAGGCGCGGCTGACCATCCACGTCTGGTTACGGCGCGCCGATTGGGTACTCACAAGCGAATGCCCAATTATCGCCACACTGGTGGTCGTGCCACTCGTCATCGGTTTCGTCTTGGGTCGCGCAATCCTGGTTGGCGTCATTGCCCTCGGACGGCGGGAACCGTTCGAAGCCGGTCGACGTGATGTTCTCATCATCCAACCAGATCCAGCGCTGACTCGTCGTCGGAATTGGCGACTGACCCGTGCGCTCACCCAGGGTGTCGTTGAACAGACCGATCCAGAGCTCGGTGTTCAGGTCGTCCGCCATGCCGAAGATGTCCGACTGGTGATTTGCATCCGTGATCTTCACCAACGAAGCTCCGATTTCCAGATCCTCGCAGAAGTCACGCGCATCTTGCCAGCTCAGTTGGTTGTTGTTGTCGAACGTATCGCTATCGTTGTCACCCGGATCGTCCGGGATCATCAAGCAGTACTGACCGTTCTTCCAAGTCTGCACGTGGTTAGCAGTCTCGCGACACGTCACCTGACAGGTGTTGGTGCACCACAGGTACTCGTCCAGCAAGCCGTCGTCCTGCACCGCAGGGCCGAAGGGGTGCTTGGAGTAGAGCGGACCTCGGTCGCAACCTTCCTCAGTCTGGCTGGGGCTGGCTGGATTATCGACCGTCTCCAGGCGAACACCGTCACCACAGACGTTCCAGCGGCAAGCCGTGGTACAGCTGTTGGTATCGTCCAGATCAGCATCGTCACACTGCTCGTCGTCGGCGTTGCCGGCGATGCCATCGCGACCAGCGGGCTGTACGTGACCGTCACCACAGGTAGCTAGCTTGCACTGAGCCGTGCAGGTGTCGCTATTGTTCTGGTTGCCGTCATCGCACTCTTCGTCGTCCGCGTTGCCGGGGATGCCATCCGGGCCATTGGCCTCGAACGTGCCATTTCCGCAGCTCGGCAATGAGCAGTTGTTACGGCAGCTATCAGCGTTGTTGCTGTTGCCGTCGTCACATTGCTCGGAGCCTTCCACAACGCCGTTGCCGCAGAAGGGCAGCGTACAGTCAGCGTTGCAGTTGGCGCCTTCGCCGTCGTCGGCCTGAGAGTGAGGCGTACCTTCGTCACACTGCTCGTTGCCCTGCACGAAACCGTCACCACAGCGGGCGGGGTTACACTGCGAGGTGCAGGAGTCGGTGTCGTCGGTGTTGCCGTCGTCACAGGTTTCGCTTTCGCAAACCCCAGGAGTCTGGAACTCCGGCGTCTGACAGATGCCGTCGTTGTTGCCACCACCGTTGAGCGGCTCCCATCCTTGCTTGAAGCCGTCGCCGCAGACCGGGATCTTGCAAGCGGTGGTGCAGCCATCAGTGTCGATGTCATTGCCGTCGTCGCACTCTTCCAAGCCGTTGGTGTTGTTGGCATCGGTTGGATCAGTGTAGGTCTGGCCGTCACCGCAGCGAGCGAAGCGGCAGCTGTCGAGACAGCTGTTGCTGTCGTCGCCATCTGCACCATCGTCACATTCCTCACCTGGGTCCACGGTGCCGTTGCCACATAGCGGATCGAACGGCGAGGTGGTCTCCGTGAGGATACAGTTGTTGTTACAACCGTCCGTGTTGTTGGTGTTGCCGTCGTCGCACTGTTCCCAGATGCAGTCTTCGTATGGCTCACAGATGCCGTCACCGTCACCGGTGCCGCTCAGGTCCTCAAGCATGTTGAGGTTGCCGTCGCCGCAAACCGGACCGGTGCAGTCGTCCAAACACTTGCCACCAGGACCGTTCGCCGCACCGTTGTCGCAGAGCTCCAACGAGTTCGGGTTGCCGATCATGGTGTCAGCCGTGTACTGGTAACCGTCGCCGCAGCTGTTGAACTTACAGGTCACCAAACAGCTGTCGCTGTTGTCTAGGTTGCCTGCGCCGTCGTCACAGTCTTCAACGCCGGCGTGGGTCTCGCCGTCACCACAGACGTTGAGCGCACACTCGGGAAGCCCATCGCTGTCGGTGTCCTTTGAAACGCAAGCGTCCGTGTTGATGTCGTTGCCGTCATCACACTCTTCCAACGTCAGATCAGCACGAGCGATGCAGAGCTCACCCGGATCACAGAAGCGGTCCTCGTTACCGTTACCGTCGCCCATGCGCTCGATGTCGTCGTCCTGAGTTCCCGTCCAGGTGACCTGGGGGAAGATCGGGTCGGTGATGATGGCTCTTCGGAAGTCGAACGCAGCCGTCATCGGACCCGTTCCATCGGGGTCTGCCAGCGGAGCTGCAGAATTACCCATGGTGTTGGAGGTGTACATCGAGCCGTCGCCGCAGCTGTTCAACTTGCAAGCGTCGGTGCAGGAATCCGAGTTGTCAGCGTTACCGTCATCACACTCTTCGAGCGGGTTCGGGTTGCTGTTGGTCGTGACGCCAGCGTACAGAGCACCGTCGCCACACACGTTGAATGTGCAGTCATCCTTGCAGCTGTCGTTGTTGCCGTTGACGATGCAGATCATGAACGGGCAAACTGCGTCGTCACATTCCTCGCCTGGATCCAACACGCCGTCACCACAGCTAGCCGTGGTGCACTGAGAGGTGCAGGCGTTGCCGGGACCGTTCGGGTCCATGCAGCCTGCGGGCAGTGCCATCGGGTCAGTACCGCAGTCACAAGCCTCAACCGTGTCGTGCTTGTAACCATCACCGCAGCTTGCTGCGAGACAGGTGTTCAAACAATCGTCGGTGTTGCTACCGTTCTGGTCGTCACACTCCTCACCGGCGCCAGCCTGGGTGATGCCGTCACCACACGCGGGGTTCTGGCAAGCGTTGGTGCAGCCGTCCGCGTTGTTGGTGTTGCCATCATCGCAGTCTTCGCCCGGATCCACGATGCCGTTGCCACACGAGATCGAGGTGCAGTCGGCGTTGCAGCCGTCGCCGTCGACATTGTTGCCGTCGTCGCACTGCTCCGTCGGGCCCTGGAAACCATCGCCGCAGCTCTGGTTCACACAGGTATTGAGACAGCTGTCGTTGTTGGATGAGTTGTTGTCATCGCAGTCCTCACCAGCTTGACGAATGCCGTCACCGCAAATTGGCAGCGTGCACGCATTGGTGCAGCCGTCAGCGGGGTTGACGTTGCCGTCGTCACACTCTTCGCCGGGATCCACGACGCCGTTACCACACTCGACATTCGTGCAGTCAGCGTTGCAGCCATCGCCGTCAACATTGTTGCCGTCGTCGCATTGCTCGTTGTTGCTGACTTGGAGGAAGCCATCGCCGCAGCTGGGAAGCGTGCAGTCGGTGGTGCATCCGTCGGTGTTATTCTGATTGCCGTCGTCACAAGCTTCGTCATCGGACGGGTCTGCGGCGTCAGCGCCCTCAAGCTGAGTGAAGCCGTCACCGCAGGTGGCGATTAGACAAGAGGTGGTACAACCATCGTTGTCGAACTCGTTGCCGTCGTCGCACTGCTCATCGCCTTGGACTACCCCATCACCGCAGCTGGTGGGCCTGCAGTTATTGCCGCAAGCCGCGTCCGCACCGTTGGCGTCGCCATCATCACACAGCTCATTGTTGCTGGCTTGGATGAATTCGTCACCACAGGCGGCGGCCATACACTCGTTGGTGCAGTCGTCAGTGTTGGACGAGTTCTCGTCGTCACACTCTTCCACACCATCGTAGCGCTCACCGTCACCACAGACGTTCTCGAGACAGCTGTTCAAGCAGCCATCGCGGTTGCTCATGTTGCCGTCATCGCACTCTTCACCGTCTTGGACGATGCCGTCACCGCACTCCGGCGTACCACACTCGTTGGTACACTCGTCGTCGTCGGTCGTGTTGCCGTCGTCACACATTTCACCTGGGCCGACGTGACCGTCACCACAGACGTTGCTGGTGCATTCGCTGGTGCACGACTCGCCGTCGCGGCCGTTGTCATCACCTTCGTCGCACTCTTCGCCGTTGTTGCGCATGCCGTCGCCGCACGTCGCTGCCACGCACTCATCGGTGCATGCGCTGCTGGCGCTGCCGTTGGCGTCGCCGTCGTCGCATTCTTCGCCGTCTTCTTGTTCGCCGTTGCCACATTCCGCGGTTGGACCAGCGTCCATGTCCGTGTCGTCGTCATCGGCGCCCGTACCAGTCGAGCTGTCATCTCCGCAGGCGACCAACGACATCGCCAAAAGCGGTCCGGCAAACCAAATGAATGCCGAATTGGGTTTAAGTTTCATACTACCTTCTCCTGTAAGGTCCTTATCAGAGATGGAACACGCCCACCCCAAGGGTGGATCTCGCCCACCCCGATTGCGTGGGAGTACTCGACGGCCATAGGGCGGTCAAGGTTAAAGCCTGGCGCTCAGATTCACGTCACTGGACTGGCACGCCGGCCACTGGCGCGCCCAAGAAACGATCCTTCCGAGCGTTTCAATCGCAGTGCACCGGTTTCCACTCCGAGTGCAGTCAGCGGCGAGGCACGTTATGCAACGACGACAAGTTTCACCAGCCGACGGTAGGGTCACGGCAGCTCAATTAGGTCGGAGAACTAACCTTCTGACCCCAATAAAGCACTTAAATTACAAACACTTAACCGTGTAATCCGAGAACCTACCCCGGAGTAGAGAGTGCGCCACCTACAGATACCACAGTTCACGCCATCACGTGCGTCCCAGGTGTACGCGGTGAGACACCTGACATTCCTGTCGCGTTAACTTCCGAAGGCAATACTCCAGCCCACCAGCCAGTGCTTGGCTTTCACGAACACTTCGATAAGCCTTTGTTGCAACCCGTTTTACGTGCGCGCGCTCCCCGATCAGTAGCACTGATCATGGGTCATGAACCGCGTTGAAGTGCCTTGTACAGGAAGGGCGGCACGGCTCCCGCACCCGCTTACTGAACGCAGGAAAGCGTTACTGAACGGAATCGGATGTATGCAAGAACCCAGGGAGCCCCTGTTTGATGCCGGCGAATCAGCAGCTTGAATATCGCTGACCAAATGTCGGTCGAAAGACTAGGTAGTTACCGCGGTAAACCACCGTGAAAACCGTTGGTGAGGCGGCGGTGAGGCCCTTCAAGGGTGGATATGCACGACGCTGCCTCGGTCTTTGTTGATCACCGCATGCCAACCTTCGGGAACGTGCGGATCCGTCCACTCGAACAGCCACGCGGCGTCCCGTGGCGCAAGATTGACGCAGCCGTGACTCCGCCAGCGACCGAAGTCGTCGTGCCAGTAAGCCGCATGCAAAGCGAACCCCTTATGGAAGTACTGGACGAACGGCACATCCAGCAGGTTGAAGGAGTCGCTCTTGTCCTCTTCGCCGTTCATCGTGGAGCTCACGTGCTTGGCGTGAACCATGAAAGTGCCCTGAATCGTCGCGGGTACCTTCTCTGGATCCCCCAGCCCCCCGAGGCCAGTGCTCACCAGCGTCACGAACACCGGCTTGGTCCCCTCGTACGCGACTAGGGTTTGGTGACTGATGGAGATATCGATCCACTTGCGGCTGCCCGTCGCTACACTTGGAAATTGCTCACGGGGGGAAATGATGCGCAAGCCCACCTCCGCCACGAAGTGCCCGTCTGCGGTCTGCCAATAGGTTGCGCCGTCCCGCAATTTTTCCCCTGTCAACTTCAGCAACGTGCGGCGCGGGTAGGCCCCCGCGCTGCGAAGCGCTCCATTGTCAGCGCGCTCGTACTTGGTGACCCAGTGTCCAGTAACAACGGCCACGGGCAGCTCTTCGGTAGGGCCCAGAACCACTCCCGACAGTTCACTTGGAACCACCAATTTGGTGCGATCCATCGGGATTAGATCCAACTCGGTCGTCAATCCCCAGGCGCGATTTTCGTGCAAGAACGTCTCGAGGATGGCGAAGCCGCTGTCGGAGCTGGCGCGGCCGGCGTGGTTGACAAAGTGCAAGCGCTGCTCTGTCCCATAGGGTTTCGTGAGCTTGTCCCAGGCGCGCAAAAAGTCTGGCGGCTGATCTTGCAGGCCCAATAGCTCGAGCTGGCCTTTAGCCTTGCGCGCCGCGACCCAAGTCAGCGCCTGCCCTTCGTAGGCGCCTTCCGTCGCTCGAACTTCGCGACGTGTTGGGAGCTTGAAGTAGAAGTGCGGAGACCGCTCATCGCTCAGGGCATAAACGTAGGGCAATCCCTCGCCGCGTTTCGCGCGAGTTCGGGTCGCGACGACCACAGGGTGCTCCAGATCCAGAGTCGCCCCTTTGCCAGCGCACACGAAGCCCCGCGGATTGATCCGATACCAACCGCCTGCGCAGCCCGCGTTGACGATCGGGGGTCCACGCCGATCCACCACTTGACCAGCGCGCAAGTAGCCGTAGCGGGTGCGCTTCGGTCCCGTGTCGGTGTAGATCCAAGTGCGCCAGGCGATGCTGGCCAGCTTTTCACCTGTCGCGGAAAACGGTAGATTGTCAGCGGCAGATCCGAGTTCAACTTGGCCGTGGCCGGTCGCCGTCGAAGCGGGCGAAGCCTCCGCGCTCACCAGCTCGTCGAGTGCAGCTGACGCGACGGTTTCCCGGCCGCTTTGCTGGTTTCCTGGCGGCTCAGCGCCCTGGCATGCCAGTAGGCCAATCGCCAGCAGCGAACACAGCCGCGGTTTGGCCGCGCGCTGGCGAAATCTGCAGGCGAGCCATGCCATTTTGCGTCCGGGCGGTGTCATTTTGCCTAAGTTGCGGGACCGTTGTTCAACAGATTGCCACTATTGAAGGTTCCGAGAGCCGCCTTTGCTATCACCAAAGAGGCAGCTCGTCACTTGCTGCGTCGTCCAGTACTGGGCGTGGCCGCGGCCGCGCAAACCGCTGATGGGCGCTGGCTGCTGATCCGCCGACGCGACACCGGACGCTGGGCGATGCCCGGTGGCACCGTGGAGTGGGGCGAGACGCTCCGCCAGTGTATCGAGCGTGAACTGCGCGAAGAAGCTGGCGTGCGCCTGCTCAAGCTGGGTGGACTGCTGGGCGTGTATTCCAATCCACGGCGGGACTTTCGATTTCACGCCGCGACGGTCGTGATCGCTGCTGAGGTTTCCGAGCCGGAGCAGTCACCTCAAAACCCGCTAGAGATAGCGGAAGTTGGACTGTTCGACCGGGCGCGCGTGCCCGAAGAATTATCGCTCGGGCATGGCGACATGCTGGATAATGCCATGCAAGGAAAGATCGTATGGGAATGACAAGCAAGTTGGTAACGCTCCTATTGACCAGCCTGGTGCTAATCTTGAGCGCTGGCTGCCAGCTGCTCGGCGGCGTCAACGTTGAACCCGTAGCGAGCACCGCTCACAAGCCGGGGCAAGTATCAGTGTACGTGTCAGTGACGGACGGTGAGCAAAGCATCGTCGACCTGCAGCCGGACAATTTCACCATCTACGAAGGCGAAAACAAGCTCGACCCAGAGCAGGTTCAGCTCCGCTTGCTCTCGCGGGACTTGGTCGCAGAACACCACACGGTTGTCGTGGTCGACGTCGGCGGCCCGATTGAGGAGCCTGGCGCCCGCGGCCTGCTGGTGCAACAGCTGGCGCCGTTCATCGAGCGGCTGCGTCTCCAGCAAAGCGTCAGCGTGTACGGGTTTGACGGTGAATCCCGACTCTACCCTTTTGGAGACTTCCCCAAGATCGTGGTCGGGGCAGAGCAGAACAGCTCAACCCAAGAGCAATTGAAGGTCATCACGGAGCACCAGCAGAAGGACTCCTCACGCAATCTCAACGGCGCCGTCGTCACGGCGCTGGATCAGGTCCACGCCAATCTGACGCGATACGACAAGCCCATTCGGATCGGAACGATCGTCGTCATCACCCGCGGGCCTGACCTCGCCGGGCGGATCAGCGAGGCGGAGTTATCTCAACGGCTTGACGATACCCCCCACAGTGTTTTCGCGCTGAGCATCGGCAAAGACGAAGAGGCCACTACCACGGTTGCAGAAAGCATCGGCAAAGACGGCTACCAAATCGCCACCATCTTCGAGAATCTAGAGAGCTCACTGGCTGAACTCGCGACGATGGTCGAAAACGACTACAATCGCTACTACCTGCTATCTTACTGCTCGCCCGCCAGGGCCGGCGCACGAACGTTGATTCTCGAGGTAAATCGCTTCGATTCCTCGGGTGACGAACAGCAGGGGGAAGCAGAGGTGGAGTTCACTGCAGACGGCTTCAGCAGCGACTGTGACTCGTCACAGGTCCCCCGATTCCCTGGCTCGGGCAGCAGCGCCGGCAATCCGCCGAAGCCCCCAGCCGCGGCCCCCTCCCCTGCCCCAGCTGAACCACCGCCAGCGGAGGCTGAGCCACCAGCGCAAGAGCCACCTCCCCCGATTGGTGAAAAGAACGTCGGCGAAAAAAACCAAGTCGCCCCCACCCCAGAAGACTCAGGCTACGCGGAGTAGTGGCGGGCCGACGCAATGTCGACCGCAACCGTTGCCGTGCGTTTGGTCGCGTTTGAGGCCGTCGTGCAGAGCGGCACGCGCAAGACCAGCTGGCTCGTACACCACGAGGGCCGTTGGATCAGCGCCAAGGACTATCCTGGTGCGGAGCTGGAAAAGCTCGACGCTGGTCCCGGCACGATTTGGGAGAGCGCGGCTAGTTTGAAGTTGCCTGTTGGAACTTGGGTTCAACAAGTGCAGAGCACCCCTCGCAGGGGCGCGCGCCAAGATCCGCTCCGTTACTTGCAACAAGAAGCGCGAGGCATGAAGCGGCGCGTGACGCGGGTATTTTTTCGCGTCGGCTCCAGAGGTGACCTGCGGCGACCCGCTCGCGGCAGTGCACCACCCTAGCGGGCCTTCCGAAGGCGCCCCGGCGGCGCCTAGTCCGCAGCGGATTACTCGGCGGCGGCAAGCTCAACGACGCCAGGGGCGCGCTGGGCGCTGCCCGTTAGCCACTGCGCTAGCAGTTTCAGCTCTGCTTCCGCGCCCGACGGTATAGCCGCGTTGCCCCCGACCTTCAGAAACTGGCGCCGGGCTGACGGTTTCTTCCCAACCGCGACCAGCGCCGCGCCCGTGGACGCGGGCCAAGCTCGAACAGCCGAAACGAATTCGGTGAGTTGTTTGGGATCCCGTCGATCGAGATCCAACACGACGATCTCCTGCTTGCCTGATGCGACAGCCAACGCGCACGCGTACAAGCTATCGCATGCCGTAATTTCCAAACTGCGTGACAGCACTTTCACGGAGGACGCTAGCTTGGTGCCTCCGCAATGATCCACGACTACCCGTGGAGTCGGAGCGCCGACGACGTCGGGAATGGGATAACCGTACGTGCGCATGAAGCGCACCACTTCCGTGCGGTCGAAACGCAGATGGCGCCCTTTCGTGCGGCGCCCTACCACATGCCCCTGGTTCACCCAGTTGTGGATCGTCTTAAGATCGACATGCAGCAACCGAGCCATATCCCCAGACGTGAGTTGGTGTCCGGAGTCATCGGATTGTAGGTCATCAGAATTTGTCGAAATTGGGCTGCTCTTCTTCGACTTTCTAGGCAATCGCCCCTCCCTTTCCCCCGGCTGTTCCGCTTTTCCCGGCTAGTATCACATTCTGCTTCAGGAACTGGAACAACGTGCCGTCAACTGCTGACTCTATGTCCTCAGCAGCGGAGCGATCTCGGCACCGCCGTCCCCAAGAGTCACCTGACCAGCAGGCCGACTCCGCCAGGAAATCTGCGACTCGTCCCAGGTTTCGTGGCCGCGTCTTGGTCGTGGATGACGACTTGTCCATGTTGCGATCCGTTCATCGGGTGCTGCAGCAACACGGCTACGAAGTAGTACCGGCAGACGGTGGAGAAGCGGCACATGAACTTTTCAAGTCGGAAACATTCAATGTCGTACTGAGCGACATATCCATGCCCGGCTGGGATGGGATCCGCTTGCTGCGTTCGCTGCGTGAGGTGGATCACGACGTTCCAGTCGTGCTCATCACGGGTGAGCCGGCGGTCAAGACGGCCGTGCAAGCGCTCGAATACGGCGCTTTTCGCTATTTGACGAAGCCGCTCGACATGCATCGCCTACAAGAGGTCGTTGACAAGGCCGCCGCCGCTCATCGCATGACGTTGATGAAACGCGAAGCGGCGGAGCTGCTCGGGCACGGCCCACAGCACAAATTGAAGCTGCTCGAGGATCGGTTCAACAGCGTGCTGGAGTCCTTGTGGATGGCATACCAGCCAATCGTCAAGGCAAACAGCGGGAACATCTTCGGCTTCGAGGCGTTGCTGCGCAGCAACGAACATTCGATGCTCGATCCATCCGACGTACTGGACGCAGCAGAGAAGCTACGCCAGTTGGACGCGCTCGGTCGAACCATTCGCGACCGGGCAGCGCTGGGAATGGATCAGGCGCCGGAAGATACAGCGCTATTCGTCAACCTACACACGACGGACCTGCTGGACCCGATGCTGACCTCGGCCGATGCCCCCTTATCCAAGCTCGCGCATCGAGTGGTTTTGGAGATCACCGAGCGGTCTAGCCTGCAACACATCCGCGATGTGCGCGGCCGCATCGCACTGTTACGTGAAATGGGCTTCCGCATCGCCGTGGATGATCTGGGCGCGGGCTACGCCGGTCTGAGCAGCTTCGCTCTGCTCGAGCCTGACATCGTCAAGTTGGACATGTCTCTGGTGCGCGAGGTGCACAGTAGCCAAACGCGCCAGAAGTTAATCCGCTCCATGACCGACTTGTGCAAAGACATGGGCATGCTGGTCGTGGCCGAAGGTGTGGAGAGCAAAGAGGAAAAGGACGCCCTCGTGGAGCTGGGCTGCGATCTCTTGCAGGGGTTCATGTTCGCCAAACCGGCGAAGGCGTTTCCGAAGGTGGACTGGTAGTCCGTCAGCGTGGCCTGGGAATACTAGAGTGACCTGGGAATGCTAGAGTTGCTTGGTACCCAGGTCCGGTGGCACACGCCTCCGAGACTCTGCTAAGATAGGATATCAAGGGGACTGAACTAGTCTTCTCGGAGTAAGAGATCCACCGGATGAGTCGCCCACCTGAGAAGGAGCCGCCCAGCAGCCGACTGCACGAGGATACCTTTTCCAGCGCCAAACCGGGCTCTGGAAAACTCGGTCGCAGGGGGGCGCTGACCGTGACTCAAAGGTTGGTTGCTAAACCTGACGCACGAAACCGCACGCTGCTCGTGCGCATCGATTCTGCAGATGCTGGCCAAGTGCATTCGTTGAACGAAGATCAGTTCACTCTTGGCCGGCACCCGGAAAACAATGTCTGCATCGATGATCAAGGCTTGAGTCGCTATCATGCGCGACTGGTCAAGAAGGGTGACAAGTACTGGATTGAGGATCTGGACTCCAGCAATGGCACCTTCGTCAATGGCCGCCGCATGACCTCGTGTGAACTGACGAACGGCGACACCCTGCAATTTGGTCCCAGGGTGAGCTTTCGGCTTTCGCTTGCCAGTGCCGACGAAGAACGCGTGCTCAAGCAGCTGTACGAGTCCAGCGTTCGAGATCCACTGACCCAGACCTTCAACCGCCAATACCTCGCAGGCCAACTGACGAGCGAGGTGTCCTTCGCGTTACGCCACAAGACCGAGCTCTCAGTGCTCATGCTGGACGTGGACTTCTTTAAGAAGATCAACGACGGCCACGGCCATCAGGCGGGGGACTTCGTGCTGCAGACCGTAGCCCGACGGTTGCTGCATGAACTACGTACTGAAGACATCCTCGCGCGCTACGGTGGGGAGGAGTTTGTGGTTCTGCTACGCGGAGTTTCCGCCGCCGGCGGTTCGCGGGCTGGAGAGCGCTTGCGTTCAGCAATCGCGGAGGCCCCCGTTTGTTACCAGGGCACCGACATTGTAGTCACCATCTCGGTTGGCTGCGCCAATCTCGACCAGTGCGAGGACCAAAGCCCCGACGGCCTGCTGCTACTCGCCGACAAACGCCTGTATGCCGCGAAAGATGCCGGCCGCAACTGCGTTGTAGGCTGAAGCCCGCGGCGTGCCCGCGTCCCGACCGTGGCGGAGCGGAACCCCTGCCTGACGGATGTCGGCGGGCGGTCTCTCGTCTGGCGTCATCGCAGACTGTTGTTGCAGAGTATCGCGGACCAGGTATTCTCCAAAAACCAAAGGAGAAGTCTGTTGGCCATCGATCTGCAATCGCTCAAGTCGGAGCGCGACCAGCTGAAGGAAAGCCTGCGTGAGCTGGAAAACGAGCAACGCAAGCTGGATGCCGAGCAAAAACAGCTGCGCCAGAAAGAGATCCGCACCAAGCGGATGCTCGAGGCGTTGGACACGCTGATAGATGTGAACGAAGATCAGCCGGAGCCAGCCAAAGCGGGGGAAGCCGCGGCCGCGCCCTCACAGTGAGTTGAAGACGCCGGCAGCTTTGAGGCCCTGGCGAGGTGGGCGCTGGCAGCTTGAGGCGCTGGTGACTCGATTTGCGCTGCCCCACGCGTGGCTCACCCGTCGTCCTCCGAGCCTGCAGCCTTAGAGCCGACGACCAGACCGCCAGGGACAATCACAGGTCCGCCCGGACGCGCCAGCTTGCCGCTCGGAGCGAACGCCTGCACCACGTCCGCCAGCTGCCCCTCTGCAGGTGGAGTTGGCAAGCGACGCTGTTGTCCAGGCGCGGCCACAGTATCGAGATGCAGAGTTTGGGTCGGGAAAGCGAACTCAACGCCCAGCTCTTGTGCCAGACGCATGATTTCCAAGAACACGTTGTGCCGTTCGCGCAGCTCATCCGTCCACGAACCCACCTTGAAAAAGAAGTAGACCATCACGTCCAAAGAGGACGCGCCAAAACCGGACATGTGAACTTCATAGTAGTCCTTGCGGGTGAATTCGTTGGCTCGAATGATGGCGCGAATGCCCTCGACGAAGGCTTGCATCTGCTCTGGGCTGGTATCGTAGGTCACGTTCAGTGTGACGAAGGTGCGGCGGTATTCACGCTCGCCATAGTTGTCGATGCTGGCGTCCGTAAAGACCGAGTTGGGCACGCTGATGACCGAGTTGTAGAAGGTGCGGATGCGCGTGGACCGAAAGCCAACCTCCTCCACCACGCCTTCCGTCCCTTTGACCACAATCCAGTCGCCGATCTGAAACGGGCGATCGATGAAGATCATGATGCTGCCAAAGAAGTTCGCCAAGGTGTCCTTGGCTGCCAGGGCGAACGCCAAGCCACCAATGCCCAGCCCCGTCAATAGCGAGCCGACGTCCACATTCATGTTCTGCAGGGCGAACAACACGCCTGCGACCACGACCAACACCTTTGCGGACTTGCGCAATAGTGGCACTAGTTGATCGTCCAGCTTGGTTTCGGTAGCAGCCGCTCTTTCTTCAAAGCGTGCAGCGAATACATCCACCAGTCGATACAGCGCCCACACGACTGACACGACCATCACCACGCGCACCGTACCGGAGATGAACAACCCGACTTGGATCGGCAGAGCCAAGACCGGATAACTCAACCTCACGCCCAGCGCCGCTAGCAGTGTAGACATCGGCGCCGCGCACACTTCCGCCAGATTAGATGCCCACTCTTGTCCGAAGTTTTCCGCCAGCTTCTTGATGCGGCTGGCCACCACGACTTTGACGATCAGCCGCAACGCCAGAGCCAGCAGGATCAGCAAGGCCAGCCCGACGTACTGCCACACCTCGATCCCAAATGCGCTCTCGCGGAAGCTATCTGGCAGCTTGCTAATCACCCGTTCGAGCGGCAGCGCTTCTTCTTCGTACAGCTGATCTACCACGTGCAACGACTGCGACGCCCAGAGCCAACGCTGCCCCTGTTTCGTCAAAAACACAGCGGGCAGCGCGGGGTGAACCACGACCTTGGCTCGCCCCTCAGCGTTCACGAAGTCGGGCTCGTCACTGATCTCATCCATCTGCACGAATGCCTCTCGCATGTCGTACAGGGCCTTGATGCGGCGAGCGCTCGTTTCAAGTTGGCCGGGCGTGCGCTTCCCGGGCTGCAGACAACTGGCCGCCTTTTGCAGATCCACTTGCCCGGGCTGTTGCCAGTAGAACACCATGTCCGCGGCATTGCGCGGGGTGCTGCAATCCGACGGTTTGGCTTGCGCCGCTGCGCTGAAGCAGACGGCGAACAGCGCGCTGCAGAGGACCGAAAACCACGCGACCAACAGAAATTGCCTAGCCATGAATCGGGGATACCCATTGTGGCCAGGCGGGTCAATGCACGCCCGGGCCAGCGGACCATGGTGTTGTCGGCCTGCCCTCGGCTGGCTGGGAGGCTACTTCAGCAACGCCCGCGCGCGCCCTCGGATCAGGGGCGTTGCACCGGTATCCTGCAAACGCCGCAGCACTGGGCGAGCCCGCGCATCCCCACGCGCGAGCCAAAGTTGCGCCAGAGCCAGCGCTGCGGCGTCGCGCGTCGCTGGACTGCCGCGTTGCGATAGCCGAGTCAGCGCCGCCTCAGCGCGTGCGGTCTGCCCTTGGCGCATCGCCGATGCCGCTTCACTCCATAACTCTGGTTCTCCTTCGCCGACAACCCCTGAACGCACAGCGTCCGCCCCCACGCCCGGCGCGCGTGCCTGCGGAGAAGCTGCCGGTTCGCCCAACCTTTGCGAAGCTGGCGCCGGCTCATGAGAGAGCAGACGCCAGCCACTGGCTTGGTCGGCAGCGAGTTCAAACTCGATCAGCTTCGGACCGACGATACGCTGCTCTTGTCC
>JBNLEN010000053.1:0-36620 GCA_050304975.1 Polyangiaceae bacterium | reverse complement strand
ATGTATGCGGCACCCGGCGTCGGTCTCGCGGCACCGCAGATCGGGGTCGCCAAGCGCATCTTCATCATCGACATCGCCTCCGAGGACGAGCCCAGCGATCTGCACGTCTTCATCAACCCGGAGATCAGCTGATTGAGATTGAGTGACTGTTTGCGCAGCGGCTGCGAGCGACTGAAGGCCAAGAGCTGTTTGGTCAGAGCGGCCGCCCTGCGCCCGGCCGCGTGGATTTCCTCCCGGTATTCCCTCAGTTCGACTGATGGGGCCTCGTCTTTGGCCAGCTCGGCGTTGGCCAACACCGCCAACATCAAGTTGTTGAAGTCGTGGGCAACACCGCCCGCCAGCTGCCCGACGGCCTCCATCTTTTGCGAGTGACGTAGCTGCTGCTCTATGGCGTGATGCTGCGTCACGTCACGGGCTACGGCGTAGATGTCGCCGCTGACCGGATCGACCGTGGCACGCCAGGAGTACATGCGATGCCGCCCGTTTCGTGCCACGAAGCGAGCCTCAAAGTCATTGATCGTCTCTCCCTGGAGCAGCCGATTGAAGACAATCGCACTTGCTTCGCAGTCCTCGGGGTGGATGAAGTCCAGGAAGTGTTCACCCAGCATCTCTTTCGGATCATAGCCGAGCGCCTTGGCAAACTCCTGGTTGATGTGACGAAACTTTCCGTCAGTGCCCGCGACCGCCAACATGTCCATAGACAAGGCAAAAAAGCGATCACGGGCGGCCTGCTCTCGGCGCTGCTCGGTTACGTCGCTGGTGATACCTATCAGCCCGATAACTTGCCCTTCAGCGCGGATGGGGCCGACTCGGATCTCCCAAAGCTCGGCCCCCCCAGGTACCTGTTGGGTGGAATCAAATCGACTGGCCTTTCCGGTTTCCAGTACCTCCCGATAGGTTCGTTCGGCAACCTCACGAGAGGTTGGAGGAACAAGGTCCAACACCGACAGGCCGACCACTTGCTCGCGCGTGTAGCTGGGTGAAGTGAAGTTCACGTAGCGGATCTTGAGTTCTCGGTCGACCACGCCGATCAGGTCGTGGGCTTCACTGAGCAGGGCATCGAGCAAGCTGCGGCCTGGGCCGTCGAGCCATCGGGCAAGCACGTCGTCTCTCGCCTCCTCGGATCCCATGCGCAGTGGATCATGCACCGTCCTCGTGGGAAACCAAGCCATTACGCGCAAATATTTGCGTGTCACGGATAAGCTAGTGAGAAACAAGTTCCCTACATTGGGGACACTCTTAGCTGCGCCCCCAGCGCAAAGCCCCGTTGCTGGGGGGCAAATGGTGAAGTACGTTGAATGGATGCAGTGGGATGATGCTTATGGGTTGGGGGTGGACAGCATTGACGCACAGCATAAACGTTGGTTCCGCCTGTTGGATGAGCTGACCAAAGCTGCGTCGGAGCACGGAACTGGTGGCCAAGTGGAAGAGCTGTTGGTCAAAGTGATCGAGTTTTCAACTCAGCACTTCGAGTACGAGGAGCGACTTCTGCGCCAAAGCGGGTATCCGGACTTCGAGAATCACAAGCGTTTGCACGACGGGTTCTTGAAACACCTGGCACAGACGAAGAACGACCTGGTTCAGTGGTCGAGAGAAGACGCTGCCAAGATCGCCACGATGCTCGACAATTGGGTGCGCAACCACGTCCTGATGATCGACATCAACTATGCCAAGCACTTGCGCGACTCTGGCATCTCGACTGAATGAGCCCCAGCTTCAGCTCAGCGTCGGCCCTAGGCATCCTGCGCGTGAGCCTGTACACTAGATGTACATGCCTCCGCGAAAGAAGGTCACGAGTCGGCGCGAACGGGGACCCCACCGGCGCGGGACAAGGCTGCTAACTCCCGCGGAGAGTGCCTACGCCGAGAAGATCACGGCGTTGTGTTACACCAATCCGTTTTCCGAAGCTCGCCTGGCTCTCGAGAAGCAAGCGCTGGGCTCTTCTTACCAGCGCGCGAATGACGCCTGGCATTTGGGGCCAGGGCATCGCAACAAGAACTTGCGGCCGCTCACACAGAGAACGCGTGAGCTGCTGGAGAAGGTCCGGCACGATATCCACCGGGGAACGCCGAACGAAGTCGGGCTCTATGCCGGCTTGCTCAGGTTTTGGATCTACTACGAGCACAATGACGCATTGTTGTCTTTGGCCCAGCGAAGCTTCCAGCCGGGGTTTTCCAGTCATCGGGTTGAGCTGTTCCGCCAGTTTCGCCAAGACTTCAACCATTATGCTTCCGCTAGTGTCTTGCGCTCGGCGCTGCCTCAGCCGCCTCACCTATTTGCGTTGCTATTTCAGCTAAGACGCGCGTTCGAGCAGATCTTCTCGAGTATCATCGGGAGCTCACTGCCGGCACGCCAGCTTCGGGAACACCTCTGGCAATCAGTGTTCAGCAATGACATGAGGCGCTACGAGCGGGTGCTATTTCGCAGGATGCACGAATTCCCGACGTTGGTGCTTGGGCCATCGGGGACCGGGAAAGAGCTCGTAGCACGTGGGATTGGCATGTCGCGCTATCTGCCGTTCGATGAGCGACGGGAGTGTTTCGTCGAGGAAGTGACGGACGGCTTCCGGCCGCTGAACGTTTCGTCTTTGGCGCCTGGCTTGATGGAGTCCGAACTGTTTGGGCATGCCCGCGGAGCGTTCACCAACGCCGTGCGAGATCGGGCGGGATGGCTCGAAAGCTGCCCGGCGCATGGGACTGTGTTCCTGGATGAGATTGGGGAAATGGAGAGCAGCGTCCAGGTCAAGCTGCTGCGCGTGTTGCAAACGCGCCAGTTCCACAGGGTGGGGGATACCCTGCCGCGCCAGTTTTTGGGAAAGTTCGTATCTGCTACCAACCGCGATCTGCAGCAAGAGATTGAGGCGGGACGTTTCCGCGCAGACTTTTACTACCGCCTGTGCGCGGACGTCGTGCGTACTCCGTCGCTGGCGGAGCAACTAGCGGACACACCTGGAGACCTGCAACTATTGGTAGCGCACGTCGCGTCGCGCTTGGTGCAAGGCGACGAAGTTGGGGCCGTAGTCAGCGAAGTTTGTGGCGTCGTTGAACGGAGGTTGGGGGCCGACTACGCTTGGCCGGGCAACATCCGGGAACTCGAGCAGTGTGTGAGAAACGTGCTGATCCGTGGTGACTACGTACCCGGCAGCGCCTCGACCCCGAGGGAGCCGAATTCAGCCGCATTGGCCAGGGCTTTCTTGGATGGCAGCTTCAATGTCGAACAGTTGCTAGATGTCTACGTGACGCTCGAGTATCAGCGTCTCAAGAGCTACAGTGAGACTGGGCGCAAGCTGGGCTTGGACCGACGCACAGTCAAAGCGCGGGTCGATCCAAGCCTGCTCGCCAAGCCGCGTTAACTCAACAGGGGGTCAGGCGTGGCCAGCGTAGCTGGCGCGGCCGGCCTGGGCTCCGGCGCGTTGGCTGCGTCAACGTCGTATGCGGACCTTGCTCGCTCCGTTGGCAAGGACGAAGCTGGGTGCCATTCGTGCTGCAGTCGGCTGTCGCGCTGCGTGACCAGAACACGACGAACGAACCAGGTGCGGCGTTTTTCCACCAAGGTTGCACCGAAGATGAGCAATACTCCCAGCACGCTGAGAGCTGTCCAGTTGAGCATGGCCTCGATGCGAACGGCCAACACGACTGTGCACGCCAGGCCAATCAAGGCACTCGCTCCCGCGAGCAGGGCCAAGATTCGCTGGCTTTCCCAAATCGCGTACGCCAGCACCAGCACCCCGATGCCAACTGCCGTGAAGCTGCTGCTCAAGTCGAACGCGATCGGTAGCGTTGCCAGAGAGGCGAGTGTCGCCAGGTCGACGGCGAACGTCCGAAGAGGCAACTTCGCGGGCGTCCGGGCCAAGGAGAAACAGAACAACAAGGCCGCGCACGGAATGACCCACAACGGGGTGAGCTCTGCGCCAGTTCGAGCGTGAAGCTCGAGCGCCATCGGCAACCAACCGAGTGCCGCGAGGCAAGCCGCCATCAGGTCCAACAGCTCCCGTTCCCGTTGCCACTGGTGCTGCAGCCCCAACAACAGAAACGCAGCCAAGCCGGCGAGCATCAGTACGACTCCACCGAAGATCCCGCCGCCGCCGTAGAACGCGAGGGTGCGGCCAATCATCAGGGCGACGGGTAGGGCGAGAGCGACCCGTACGAGACGCCCCTCCAACGTGCGCATGCAGCTGGCTTTGGTCCAGACGCGGGTTTCAGTGTACAGCCAGGCGCCCCCGGCCAACAACAACACTAGCGCGACGTGAGACGGCTCGCGCAGCGGAACCCACATCGCACTGCTGATCCCGATCAGTGCCAGCGTTGCTTGGTTGGCTTGGGCGCGAACGAGACCCCGGGTCGAAAGCAAGCTGAGCAGGGTCAAAAGTCCGGCAGAGCCGACGGCCACCAGCAGCGCAATCAACGGCGTCGGGGCGAGCCAGGTGATGGCTTGCGGCAGCTTGGTGCCTTCATCCAAGGCAAACTGAGAATGCAGTAGCCCGCCAGTAATGGCGAAGTTGACGGGGACAGCTCCAAGGGTGAGCAACATGAATGTTCGGCCCGTGCGGCTGTCCTTCACCCGTGCTCCCGCCACGATGCCCGCGCTGAACAACATCACGGTGTGCGCCAGCAAGAAGCCATATTTGGTGACGTCGCTCAGTCCCTCCCATTTGCCGAACATGAAGGCGGACGCTGCACCCAGCAGCACGAGCGTGCCACAGAAGCGCAACACGCGTGTGAGGTGATCGACGCGCTCATGGGCAGCGCCGTGAATCTCCGGATTCATGCTTCACCTCGCAGTTGTTGGAGCTCGAGTAGCAGTTCGGACTTCTCTTCGGCTCGAGCGTATTGCAGCTCGAGCTCTTGGTCGAGTTCGAGCTCCAGACCACCTACGACTTCACTACGCACGACGCGGTCCTCCCAGTTTTCGAAGACTTGTTCGACGTCGCCGCCGAGGCCAGCCAGGTCGGTGTGCAAGGATTCAAAAGCTCGCGCGCGTGCTTCGCGAGTGCGCATCAATTGGTAGCGCGACGCCAGCTCCGAATAACGCGTTTCCAGCTCTCTCACTTGCTCGCCGAGACGCTCGGCGCTTCGCTGCTGCTCCAGGACTCGTGTTGACAACAGCTCCGCCGTGCGCTGACATTGTTTGGCGCGACGCAGACATTCCACTGCTCTGTCGTCCTGGGGTTCAGCTTTTGCCCTGGACTTCCAACGCTCCGCTCGGCTTTCGGCGTCGGCTTGTTCGCGTCGCAGTCGGGCCTCGTCGTTGCGCAGCCGAGTGAGTCCGACGCGTGCCATAGCGACGCTGTTTCTGAGATCCTTGAGGGCACTTTGGGCGAGCGCCTCGTGGTTCTCCATGCCGGTGAAAACTTCATCTAGCTTGGCTCGCATCCCGATGCTGAGCCTTCTGAAGGTGTTCAATGCTCTGACTCCTGCTCGTCACATGGCTTCATTGCCACGCGCGAACCGGGGCAATGCACCGCAAGTGCCAAACTGTAACCAGTTGATACTGTTGGGATCTGTGGCTTGGCGGAAACAGGTCTATACAATCTATGTATACATTGTATGTACGTATATGGGTTCGGAAGACCGAGTCCTGCCAGGTGGGAGGTTCGGCATGGGACCGGTAGCTGGTGAAGAGCAGCGGCGCGATCATCACGATCCCTTGCCCGGGTGGGCGGCGCTCCTTAACGTCTCAGTCAGCACTTGGAGGACGCGATGAACGGCTGGATCAATGCGGTGGTGAGCGGGGTCTTGCTACCCATCTCCTTGCTGACGGCGGCGGCTTGTGGCTCGGACGCGGGTCAGGAGGTGGACAGCAGGCAAGAGCAGGCCGGCGGCGCCTCGAGCTTGTCGGACGCAAAGGCGCCTTCGGCTGGGGGGGATGTAAATGCCCCAGATATGACCGGCGCGATGAGCGCTGAGGGAGGAGCGGGGGGCGAACTTCCTTCAGCCCAGGGAGGCGCTGCTCAGGTTGCCCCACCGAACATGCCGGCCGATGATCCGCCACAGGTTGGCGGTTCGCCTGAGCAGCAGGCGGCGCCCAGTTGTGCCGAAGTGTTGAGTCAGACGCAGCATGCCAAGCGCGGTCGCAGTTCGGGCTTTGCGGGCACGGTGGATCAGTACTTCGAGTTGTACGACGTGTTGTGCGAGAGCGTGGAGGACTGCGCGCTGGCATGCGTCGAGCGAGGGGGCACGGACGAGATGTGCGCGCAATCCGAGTGCCTCGAAGGGTTTCCCACCGACGAACAACCCGATCCCCCGGGTGATTGCTTGCCTCCGACCTCCTGGCGCAACTTCGACAATCTCAAGTACGAAGGTGTGGATACGACTGACGCGGTCGAGTTGGTGCTCGTCAACCAGCCGTACCACGACCAATTGTTGGCGGATGACCTAGCGCTCAATCTCCCAGCTGAGGCTAGGGTGCTCGGAATTCAGGTAGACGTCCGCCGGAGCTCTCCCGGACAACGCGCGGCCGATGAGGGGGTCTATCTGATCAAAGCCGGTCAAGTCGTAGGGCTCAACTTGGCGTCGCCGGAGTTGTGGACTGAAGAACTCCAGTGGGTGAGCTATGGCGGAGAGGCCGAGCTGTGGGGCGAGGCTTGGACGCCGGAAGATGTGAACGCGCCAGAATTTGGTGTGGCGCTGTCTGCTCTGTATACGGAGGGGGCGGGAAATGGGCGAGCGTATGTGGATCAGGTGCGCATCACGATTCATTATTGTCTGAGCTGAAGACCTCTGCACATGTGAAGCCCCCGCTGGGGCGCCGCGCTTGGTCAGCGCAGCCCGTAGTCGTCCGCAATTTGATCGTAGATTGCGAAGTCATCGGGATTCGCTCTGGCGTTGGAACCAGACCGGGTGAACAGTGCTTCGCCCCATTCTCCGCTGGCGGTGGGCTCCCAGAAAAAGCTGCCTAGCCCCCTTCCGTTCGGGAGTTCGCGGAGCAGGTCGTTGAGCGCTCGTTTGTCACCGTTGTATTCGGCGATGACGAACTTCAAGTCTGGGTAGAGTTCATGCATGGCGAGAAAGTTCGCCTGCCAATCGTCAGGTCCGCCATGAAATGCGGAGTACGCGGATTGTCCGAGGATGTCGAATTCGACGCCGCGGGCCTTGGCTTCTCCGACCCACCAGGTCGTGGTGTCTAGGTCGCCGCCGCGGTCGATGTGGAGCATGGTCTGGATGCCGGGGTTGACGTCTTTGACTGCGGATAGCCCTGCGGTGAGCAACTCTGCCAGCTGATCCCAATTGTCGGGGTCGTAGCTGGCGCCGTCTGGCAACAACATCCCGGGCGTGATCTCGTTGCCAACCTGAACCATCTGGGGCAACGCGCCGACAGCTTCGAACTGCAGCAAGGTGTCTCGGGTGTACTCGTGCACTTCGGTGCGAAGCTCCTCGAAACTCAGAGCTTCCCAGGCCGCCGGCTTGTGTTGGTCTCCGGGATCTGCCCAGGTGTCGCTGTAGTGAAAATCGAGCAATAGGCCCATGTCTGCAGCCGCGACCCGCTGAGCCATTTCCAATGTGTGTTCGAGATCACAGTAGGGCTCCGCGCGCGTCACGAACTCGTATTGATAGCCAGCCGGCTCTCCTGGGCTGTGAAACAATCGCAGCCGAATGAAGTTGAAGCCGTGGTCCTTGAGCAGCTGCAGGATGTCTTTCGATTCGCCGTCGTCTAAGAAGGACACGCCCTTGTCTTCTTCCTCTTGGACGAATGAGATGTCCGCGCCGAGCACGAATGGGACGTTGACCAATCCGCTGTCGGGGCTGTCAGATTGTGGGGTTTCGTCCGGCGAGCCAGCGTCGGGTGTGGACGGCATCGTGGGCGGGCCCGAGTTGGCCATGCCAGCGTCGGATACCGGTATCGGTGTTGGTGGCGGCGGCTGCTCTTCAGGCATGCCCCCGCCAGCTGTCTGACTTGGGGCTGCAGGTGGAGTGGGCGCTACTGGCGCCTCTGGAGCCGGACCGCTGGGCTCCTCGGTGCAACCGAGGGCGAGGCTACAGAGCAGCCAGGCCGAACTCCAAGGTTTGCGCTGGACTCGAGAGCTGGAGGGCGAAACGACCGCCGGGGAATTGGGCTTTGACACTTGGCGGAGAGTTTGCCCGTTCGGTGTAGGTGCGGCCAGTGTTTGCTGACCTGCGCCGAAGCTGATGCTGCAGCCAAGGCGACGAGCCGAGGCGGAGCTCATTCCGTGTTCGCGGGATGTTTTTGTTTGTGGAGCGGGAGCCATGATAGCCACATCGCCATTCGACAGCCACAGCGCTCATCCAGGTTGGTGGCGGCGGGGGAGTGGTCGACAGGGGGGACGCCGCCATGTTTGTTGGGCGTATTTGGAGCAACAGGGGATCAATCAATCATGGAGGACCAGCTCACAGGTCGAGCGGCGCGAGCGCTCGCGGGCGCGTTGATAACAGGGGTGTCTGTTTTTGCCTGTGCAGGGGCGGTATCCGACGACTCGCGGGCGCGGCGTCCCTCGGCGCCTAGCTTGCTCTTGACCAGCGCTGACCCTGAGAAATCAGGGCCTGACTCGCCGCCCCGAGTCGAGATCGCAGTGCGATCCGGAGAGGGAAGCTCGAGGCCTATCGCTGGTGAATTCATTCACGCGCTCGAGTTTCGTGACGGCGTGGCTGCGCTGGACCTCGCCCGCCAACTCCAGCTGATCCGAGCGGACGGCTCGCGTTCTGTGCTGGCCAGAAATCTGGATGGGCTGCCCTCGCTGGCGGCGGACGGCGGGTTGGTGTTCGCGGCTCGACATGGCCGTTGGGTGGACATCCAATGGTTAACACCGACAGGCAGGGCAGAACGATTGGCATCGTTTCCTGGGTCAGCCACGTTGCTGGCTCCGCTTTCGGGGCGCCGCGTGTTGTTCGTGGGGGCGACGCCGCAATCTGCCGCGGGGGTGTGGTTGGCGGAGTCAGGCCGAGCCCGATGCGTGGCGAACTGCAACCTGATTGTGGGGCAGCCTTGGGAGGACGCCTATCTTCCGCTTCCTGGAAGCACGAGCGGGTTCAAGTTAGTCGGTGACACCGTTCATTGGATTTCGCCCGACGGCCAGCACCTATCTGCGCCGCTAGGGACAGGGGCATCAACTGGAGCGCTGCAGTGAGGTCACGAGTTTTGACGTACGTGCTCGTGAGCGCAGCGAGTCTTCCAAGTTTGGCTCAGGCTCAAACCTACAGCACGCCACTCGGCTGCGAAGATTGTATCAACTACTGGTACTTCGTCGATCAGGGCGGACAAGACTATGCCTGCGGCGACCGCACCTACGATGGGCACTACGGCAGCGACTATTCGCTACGTGGAGGCAACAACGCGATCGACGACGGCAATGAGGTGGTGGCGGCGGCGGACGGCGTCGTGATTGTTGCGAGCGACGGCAGTTTTGATCGCTGCACTGCCTGTGGCGGTGATGGCTGCGGCCTCAACACTCCCGGCTCCGGATTTGCCAACCACGTGGTGATCGATCATGGGACTCACAACACGACCTATGGCCACATGCGTCTCGGTAGCGTGCGCGTACAAGCAGGCGACAGCGTCAAATGTGGGGATGTGATCGGAGAAATCGGTAGCTCAGGTTGCAGCACCGGAGCTCATCTGCACTTTCAACCGAGGTACACCGGTGAGCGCTACGACAGAGCGCCGCTCGATCCGTATGAGGGCGACTGCTCGCCAACCGAGGCTTCGCTCTGGAGTGAACAAGGGCCGTATCCCGGGGTTCCCGGCGCCGCGTGCGAGGCGATCGCGCCCGATTGTCCGGAGGGGTTGACTGAGATCTGGACCTGCAGCAATGACGCGCAAGCCCGCCAGCGCTGCGTCGATGGGATGGACTTCACTGAAGCCTGCGAATGGGGGTGCGAGGCGGCCGAGATAGGTGACGCTCAATGCGCCCTACCCCCGGATGCCGATGACGACGGTTTTCGCGTGGACACAGACTGTGACGATGCTGAGCCGAGCGTGAATCCTGGGGCCATCGAAGTCTGCGGCAACGCCATCGACGAAGATTGTAGCGGAGAGGACCAAGCTTGCGATCCTGATGACTCGGCCAACGCTGGAGGCGGTGGCATGGGGGGTGGGGCTGGCGGAGAGCCTCCGTCGGAAGGGGGAGCCTCGTCCGATGGCGAACCCAGCGGGGGCTCCAATGATGCCGCCACATCCGGGGGAAGCGGCGCCAGTGAATCTGGCGGGGCGACTGTGTCCGAGGAAGATGCCGCCGTAGCTTCAACGGCTGACTCTGGCGTATCGCATGAAGCCGGCTGCACCTGCGCCAGCGTGGGTTCCTCGCCGAGCAGAGACGTTTGCTGGTGGTCGGTCGTACTCCTGGCCGTATTTGCCTTCCGAAAAAAAAGATCGATTTGTTTCCCTACAAGGTGAACGACGCAATCGTGGAAGAATGCTGCGGGGAGATTGAACTCGACAAGATTGTGTGACGCTCCGGTGTCAGCCGGGTGACGGCGGTGTGATAGCTTTAGACGTATGCGAGCGAATTGTGCGTTTCTAATCGGGGGGTTGCTGCTGGGATGCGGCGATCAAGCGGAACCAGCAGCGATGGACGATGAGGCGTCCACACTCTCCGGAGGGACCGGCGGGGCTGCAATGGACGATGATTCTCCGCCCGCAGCGGGAGGGGCTGAAGTGGCTCAAGACACGCCCGACATCCCCCAAGGGGGGATGGAGTCTACGGCGGGCGGTATGGACAGCGTGGTTGACGGCAGCGGAGGCGATGATGTCGCCGCTGGCGGGGCTGATGAGCCCGATGAGCCTGACGAGCCAGCCGCCGAGTGTGACCTGGCCGTCGAAGGTGAGGGGGCTGACCTGTTCAGTTCCTTTGTGATCTCCTACGAAGCTCTGCAACGTGAAGCCGAGGAGCAGGGGCTGCCCAACCCTGAACTTGGCTTGGGCGGGAACCTCGGCGGGTTGGAGGGAGCGGACGCCATTTGTCAACGCGCCGCGGAATACTCGACGCCCTGCGCTGCGAACAAGACCTGGCGAGCGTTTCTCAGCACGACCACTGTGGACGCGATCGATCGCATCGGCACCGGTCCTTGGTATGACCGACTTGGCCGCACGATAGCGCTCTCGTTGGAGGACTTGGTCAACGAACGGCCAAGCAGTATTGATCCCGCTATCGAAACGGACTGGCCGAACGAGTTCGGAGTGCCCAATCAAAATCCGGACAACACGGGCAATGTAGACAATCATGAGGTGTTGACCGGAAGTGGTGAAGATGGGCGGCTGTACTTTCAGGAGGGAACTGGAAGCTACGGAGACTCAGACGGTTGCAACGACTATGAATGGTCAGCGGAGCGGGCGACTTGTAACGACTGGACGAGCGCCGAAGAGGAGGGCTGCCCCCGCGTGGGTCATTCTTGGTACATGGGCACCGGTTTGATCAGCGGCAAGCATTGGATCTCTTTGTGGAACGAGGGGGGGTGCGCACGTGGGGTCCAGCTGATGCAGGTTGGGGGGGTCATGCGAGACAATAAGTCCGTTGGCTCCGCCGGAGGCTACGGCGGCTTCTATTGTTTTGCTGTCCCCGGAGAGGACGCCCAGTGACATTTTCTGTGAAGTTGAGCGCTGGCTGGATGCTGTCCCTGGCAACGCTGACGGTAATCCCGGCGGCCTGCGGCGGGGACGACACCAATCCGTCCGAAGAGATGCTCGACGAAGATCCGGCTTCGGACGATGACGCGGACGCGACGGCATCTGATGATGACGACTCGATGGACCCAGATCGGATGACTGGGGTCCCTGTTGAAGACGATCCAGATGCACCCCTCGTGGGCTCGTTCACGGTTTTGATCCCACCTGAGGGCAGCACCGAAGGCGCCGAGGCGTCAACGTCATTTCAGGGGGCCGTGCGCGACGGTGCCGCCCTCGAGCTCACCACGTGGACTGTGCTGGAAGATGGTGGCGACTGCGTGTTGTCGGAGCCGAGCATTCCTTTTTGCGATCCGGCTTGCGAAAGTGGGTCGGCCTGCACGACTGGCGACCAGTGTCAGGCTCACCCGGAAGCGCACTCGGTGGGCATGGTGACATTGAAAGGCCTTGCGCTCGAAGACGGTGAGACGGAGTTTTCGCTGACTCCACTCAAGCCAAACTTCAACTACCTTCCAGGAGCGAGCGTCCGCCTGGCGTATCCCCCAGCTGAGGAGGGCGCAGAAGTTGCGTTGACAAGTGAAGGGGGAGACTTCAGTCCGATTGCAGTGACGACGAAAGGCATCGCTATCTTGGAGGTAGAGGCCGCAGGAAGTGCCTTGCCGATTTCGAGCGAGGCGGGTTTGACGCTCAAGTGGCAGCCTCCAAAGTCCAGTAAAGATTCGCAAATTTTCGTGGAGCTGGACATCAGCCATCACGGTGGGGCGCGGGGCAAGATCAATTGTCAGACGGCTGACGATGGCGAGCTGGAGATCCCTCAATCCTTAATTGCGGGATTGATAGAACTCGGCTTCTCGGGCTTTCCGACAATTAGCATTGCGAGGAAGAGCAGCGGGGGGGCAAATATCGAGGCAGGTCGAATTGTCTTCGAAATTGTTTCAGCCCTCGAGTTGCCGCTATCCATCCCCGGCCTGGTCTCCTGCACGGACACAGCCGAATGCGAAGACGGACAGACCTGCGCAGCGGACCGCACGTGTCAGTAAGGCTAACTCTCGTCGACTGATCCAAGTACTGGGCGCTGCTGGCTGTGCAGGCTCAGTATTGACAACTGCGCCGTATGCCAGCGCAGCCTTGACGCGGCAGCCGTACCTGCAGTCGCTGACGCCCACCTCGGTGGTAGTGGCTTGGGAAACGGACGCAGGCTCCGGCACGGACAGTGTCGTTTCGTATGGCCCTGATCCCGCCAACCTGAGCCAGGGCGCGACCACGACTGCCGCGGTCGTTGCCTCACGACCAAGCCGGCGTCAGCATGAGGTGCTGATCAGCGGTCTCAGCCCAAATACCCGCTACTACTACGCGGTTGGTACAGGGACAGCGGGCGTCGAGGCGGGCGGTAGCTTGCAGTACTACTTCGTTACCGCGCCAGTGGCCGGTAGTGATGCACCGTTTACGATGTGGGTCGTTGGAGATTCTGGGGTGGCGAGCACGGCTCAGGCTCAAGTCCGGGACGCACTACTAGGCGTGCTCGGCGGCCCACCGGATCTGTTTCTGCATGTCGGGGATATCGCGTACAACGTTGGTAGTAACAGCGAATTCACGGCCAATCACTTTGCCATGTATGAGGACGTGCTGCGCCATACACCGTTCTTTCCTGTGGTCGGCAACCACGAAGCTTCCGGTGGTGATTCGAGCTCGGCGACGCAGAGTGGTCCATACTTCGAGGCGTTTCACTTGCCAGCCGGAGCGGAAGCCGGTGGCGTCCCCTCCGGTACAGAGGCCTACTATTCGTTCGACTACGGCAACGTGCACCTCATCATGCTCGATTCCGATGACTCGAGCGTGGCGCCTGGCTCGGCGCAGCTCACCTGGCTTGAAAGTGATCTGGCCGCGGTCGGTCCGTCGACAGATTGGCTTGTCGCGCTATTTCACCATCCGCCGTATTCCAAGGGCAGTCATGATTCGGACTCTGGCTTTGACTCCGGGGGACGGATGCAAGCCATGCGCGAATTTGTGTTGCCCGTGCTGGAAGCGGGCGGTGTGGATTTGGTGCTCAGCGGTCATTCCCACAGCTATGAGCGCTCCTACTTGATTGATGGCGTCTACGGTTACGGCAGCTTCCCGAATTTCGTGACTCCGGGCTTCGGCACGCTGCAGGCCGACGGACACATCGTCGATGCCGGTTCAGGGTCGCTGGCCACGGGAGGATATGAAAAGTCTGTCGGTGTCAGCGCCAACGAGGGCGCGGTCTACTTGGTCACCGGACATGGTGGGCGTAGTCTCTCCGGATCCATCGATCATCCGGTGATGTTCGCGGGGGAGTTGTTCAACGGCTCCACGTTGATCACAGTGGACGCAAATACCCTCACCGTTGAGAACGTACGTAGCACCAGCGTTATTTCTGACCGCTTCGTGATCTCCAAAGTCTCGCCCGAGTGCACCCAGCCGAGCGATTGCGATGATGCGGACGCCTGCACCAGCGACAGCTGTGTCAATCAGATCTGCATTCACGACGCGCTGAATTGTGACGACAGTGACGCCTGTACCAGCGACAGCTGTGATGCCGCGCTGGGCTGCCAGAATGAAGTCATCGACTGCGATGATGCCAATGCTTGCACGACAGACAGCTGTGACGCTGCGCTGGGCTGCCAGAATGAAGTGGTCGATTGCGATGATGCCAACGCTTGCACGACAGATTCTTGTGATAGCGTACTGGGCTGTCAGCATGCCATGCTCGATTGTGGCGACGGAGACGCCTGTACCACCGATTCTTGCGACGTGAGCTTGGGCTGCCTCTCTCTGCCCGTAGACTGCGATGATGCGGACGCCTGCACCACCGACAGCTGCGACGCCACACTCGGATGCCAGCACACGGCCGTAGACTGCAGTGACGGGGACGCCTGTACCACAGACTCTTGCGACGTGGTCAGCGGTTGCCAATACGCCAGCGTGAGCTGCGACGATGGGAACGCCTGCACAGAAGACTCGTGCGTCCCGAGCAGCGGATGCGCGCATGACGTGGTGGTCTGCGCTGAGGTCCCCGACACCTGCTTGGACGCACAATGCGACCCCGCCGCGGGATGCGTGGCGGTGCCAAACAGCGCGAGCTGCGACGACGGCGACGCTTGCACCGTGTCGGATCGCTGTGATCAGGGAACGTGTGGTGGACCCGCCCGCGACTGCAGTGACCTGGCGGGGGAATGCGTGGCGGTCGCGTGTGAGCCCTTGCAGGGCTGCGTTGCGCTATCCGTAGCCAACGGCACGCCATGCTCGACCGGTCAATGTATTGACGGGCAGTGCCGCCGGGAGTCCATCAATGACGTCGGACCCGGTGATGCCGGGACCCCCGTGGACGCGGGAGACGCCGCGGCAGGCCTAGATGCAGGGGGGCGGGGCCGTTCGGCGCCAGCGGACCCGCGCCCGTCAAAGGACGCCGCCGCTGGCAACGAAGCGCCTTCAGCCGTTGATGGAGACATGGATGCTGCGGTCACAGGCCGCGAAGTTGCTGTGGCGCCTGGACTACACTCGCGTCCCGCAGCAGACGCGGGCCGTTCCGCGTCCAAGCGTGACCCCATCATCGAATCAGGCGGATGCGATTGTGTGCTCTCGAGTCACTCGGCCCCGCTCACGGGCAGCTGGGGGCTTCCTCTGGGTTTAGGCCTGCTCCTCCGTCGACGTTGGCGGCGGGGGCGTGGCTCAAGCCGAGGTGGTGAGCCTGGTTGAGCTCAGCCGTAGCGGCCTTCGATGTAGTCGGCCGTCTTCTCACTCTTTGGGGTGACGAACACGTCCGTCGTCGCGCCGTGCTCGATCACTTCACCCATCAGCATGAACACGCAATCTTCACTGGCGCGCCGCGCCTGGGCCATATTGTGGGTCACGATTACGATCGTGTACTCGCCCCTGAGCTCCCAGAGCAGCTCTTCGACGGCGCTGGTCGCTTCGGGATCCAAGGCTGAACACGGCTCATCCATCAGCAGCAGCTTCGGTTTGACGGGCAGCAGGCGGGCGATGCACAGCTTTTGCTGAGCCTCCAAGGAAAGCGAAGCGGCTGGCGCGTCGAGGCGGTCTTTGACTTCGTCCCAGAGCAGCACTTTACGCAGAGCTTGCTCGACGATGTCTTCCAATGCGTGTCGGGTCGCTCTTCGTGCCTGCGGTTCATGTAGCCGGTAGCCGAACAGTATGTTCTCAGCGATTGAAATGGGCAGCGGATTTGGGCGCTGGAAAACCATCCCGATCTGCTTGCGCACCTGCACAACTTCATTTTCGGGGGCGAAGATGTTCTTTCCGAAAACGTCGACGCTGCCTTTGATGCGCACGTAGTCCAAGCGCTGGATGATCCGGTTGCACGTCCTGAGCAAGGTGGACTTGCCACACCCGGAAGGACCGATCAGGGAAGTGATCATGCCCTCCTTGATGCTCAGATTCACGTCCTTGAGGGCTTGAAAATTGCCGTACCACAAGTCCAAATTCGTGACCTGAACCGCGATATCAGGCTTCTTGCTAGCCAAACCGACCTCCCAAGTAGTCGCTGGTGCGCTGGTCCTTCACGTTTCCGGTAAACATCTCCTCGGTGCGACCGACTTCCACGCAACTGCCGGTGAGGAAGAAGGCCGTGCGGTCTGCCAGACGGCGCGCCTGCTGAACTAAGTTGGTGACCATCACGATTGTGATCTCGTCTCGCAGCTCGCGCAGCGCGTCTTCGATGCGCATCGTGGTGACCGGATCGACGGCGATCGAGAATTCATCGAGCAGTAGGATTTTGGGGCTCTGGGAGAGCGCCCTGGCGATGGTCAAGCGCTGCTGCTGCCCGCCCGACAGCAGGCTGCCGAGTGCATTCAAACGGTCCTTGACCTCATCCCAGAGTGCCGCGCGGCGTAACGAACGCTCGACGATTTCATCCAGCTTGGCCTTGTCTCGAATCCCAGCGAGCTTGGGTGCGAGCGCGACGTTGTCATAGACGCTGAGCGGTAAGCCGACTGGGAGTGGGAAAACAACACCGATTCGGCGGCGCAGCGCGTATAGATTGCGCCAGCTACGCACGTTCTTGCCGCCCACCTCGACCGTGCCCTCAAAGGACATGCCAGTGGTCATGGCGTCCATTCGGTTGAGCACTCTCAGAAACGAGGTCTTGCCGCTGTTAGCCGGGCCCACGATGGCAAAGATTTCGTTTTCCCGAACGTCCAAGTTCACGCCAGATAGGACGACCTTGTCGCCGTAGCTGACCGAAAGGTGCTCAACGGAAATCTCCCGCTTGTCTGCCAGCGGGCGCATTGACAGTCGGTCGCTAGCTACCACTTCTTCTTGCCTCGGAGGTAGACGCGCAACGCCACCGATGCCGCGTTCATGGTCAGCACGATGGCGATCAGCACCAAAGCAACGCCGTAAGGCAGGGCTTCGGGCACGCCTGGGACCTGGGTAGAGATCACGAACAGATGTAGAGACATCGCCATGGTTTGGTCGAACACGCTCTCCGGGAGAAACGGCAGGAAGAAGGCCGCGCCAGTGAACATGATGGGGGCGGTCTCACCCGTGGTTCTCGAGACTTCGAGAATCACGCCGGTGAGGATGCCGCTGACCGAGTTTGGCAGCACGACTCGTCGGATGGTCTGCCAGCGCGTAGCCCCCATGTTCCAACAGGCTTCGCGAAACGCCATAGGAACGGCTTGCAGCGACTCGCGGGTGGAGACGATCACCACGGGCAAAGTCATGACTGCGAGGGTGAAGCTGGCGGCCAGAATGCTGGTGCCGAAGCCGAAGAAGAGCACGAACGCGCCGACGCCGAACAAGGCGTGCACGATCGAGGGCACGCCGGCCAAGTTGATGATCGCCAAGTTGATCAATCGAGTGAGCCAATTATCGGGCGCGTACTCACTGAGATAGACCGCTGCAGCAACACCAATCGGTACCGAAGCCATCAGCGCGACCCCGACCAACCACACGGTGCCAATCAGGGCTGGAAAGATGCCTCCGCCGGTCATGCCGTTGGTCGGATCCTGCGTCAGAAATGCCCAGCTGATGACCGGAGCGCCTTCAATCACCAACACGGTGAGGATGATGGCCACCGGGATGATGAGGATAGCGGTGATCCCCAGCAGGCCGATCTGGACCAATTTTTGGATCTGCTCGTTGCGGCGATTGAGTGCGGTCGCTTCAAACATGCTTAGCCTCGATGTTTCCCGCGCACCAAGATGTCAGCGGCGAGATTGATCACGAAGGTCACGATGAACAGCAGAATGCCGAGTGCAAAGAGGGCCTGATAGTGCTCGGAGCCCATCGCAGTTTCACCTAACTCAGCGGCAATCGTGGCGGTCAGTGCTCGCACCGAGTCGAACACGCTCGTCGGCAGATGCACCGCGTGGCCGCTCGCCATCAGCACGGCCATTGTCTCCCCAAAACCACGTCCTACGCCGAGCAGCACCGCCGCAACCAAGCCGTGGCGTGCTGCTGGGAGCACGACGCGCCAAGTCACCTGCCAGCGCGTGGCACCCAAGGCCTCACCGGCTTCTCTAAAGCCATCCGGTACGGCTTTGAGCGCGTCTTCGGCGATGGTCGTCATGATCGGCGCGGCCATTAGCGCCAGAATCACCCCCGAGTTGAGCACGCTCAGACCGATGGGCACATTGAACAAGTCGATGATCAGCGGGTTCATGACGGCCAAGCCGATGAAGCCCCACACGACCGAAGGGATGGCGGCGAGCAGCTCAACCAAGATCTTCAGCCACTCGCGCGTGCGGCCTTTGGCGAATTCAGCGATGTAGATCGCCGCGCCCAGGCTGAACGGCACCGAAAGCACCATGGCCAGCCCGGTGACGCTTGCGGTGCCGGCGATCAGCGCCAAGGCACCGTAGGTTGGATGGTTGTCCGAGGTGGGGCGCCACGCGGGGTTGCCGAAAAACTCCCCGAACTCAAACCCCGTAGTAAGAAAGCCGACACCCTCACGCGTGATGAAGACGAAGATCCCGACGATGAACAAGATTGCCGATACGCCGCTGAACAGCACCAGACCGGCCACGGCCTTGTCGATGTACCAGGCCGCATCACGGCGGTCGATTTCTTCATCTTCGAAGGATGGCTGGTTGGAAGACATTTCTGAAGCAGAGCTAGTCAGCGAATCAGTCAGCATCTTCGCCTCGAGCGAGGACCATCAATTCACGGATTTCTTCGGCCAAGAAGCGGCTGAGGTCGCGCGCGTAGTCGGCGCCAGCCTGTGCTGCCTCGGGGGGGGGTGGAGGCTTCCACTTCAGCAGCACGGTGCTGTAGGGGATGTCTTTCAGCGCCTGGTCCGCGGTCTCGGAGAGACTGACGACGACGTTGAAGTTGGACAACGTCTCACTGTCGGTCGGCTTCGAGATTGGGTTGGTCGTGACGTCGAGCGATAGCTCGTCCGCGATGGCCAGCAGCGCGGGGCTATGAGGTGCGTCTTGGTTCACACAACCAACACGGAAAGCACCACTCTTGGGAAAGGCTTTTCGCCCCAGCGCGGCCGCAAGCGGCGCGTGCAGGCTACAATCGTCATCGACGAAAAGGACTCGAAACGTCGTCGGCTCTTTTAGCTCACCTGTGATTTCAAACAGCGTCTCTTCGGCAATGTTCTCCGCCTGATTCGCGACCCGCTTGAGTCTACCGAGCACGGTTTGCAGAGCTAGCGCGTCATTGGGAGACAACTCCGGTAGCGCTTTGAGCAACTCTTTCATCGCGCGATCATGGACCGCCGAGGCTTCCCGCTTGTGCTTGTTAGTGGCTTTGGCGAGTTCCGTGTCGCGAGCTGCGAAGGCTTCCATGGCGCGTTGTAGCGTTTCACACGCGTGCCCGCCGAGCTCACGGATGAACTGGGCAATCGCATCAGGCGGCGGCTGATCGAAGTGAAGCGCCTCCCGGGCGATGGTGGCGGCGTAGTCGCCGATGCGTTCCAAGCCTACGTCCATCTGCAGCACGCTCGAAACGAAACGCAGATGTCCCGCTGAGGGCAGATGCCGAGCGACGAACGCGTGACACAGGCGGTCAATAGCGCGGATCTCTCGGTTGATCGGCATGTCCCCGAGGATCAGTAGCGAACAAGCCTTGTAGTCCTGAGACAGCAGCCCAGCCACTGCGGCTGCCACTGCCTCATTCACACGCTGCCCGACCAAGGCCACCCGCTCACGAATGGCCGCTTTGTCTCTCGCTAGACGTCTTTCGTAGTTCGTCATGGTGTGGTCGGGCAGCTTGTAAAGCCAAACGCTGTCGGCCGCTACTGGCAATTGACTTTCTTGGCTGGGGCGTAGCCCTTGGCCGCGATGATGCATTGACCTTTTTCGCTGTTGATCCAATCCAGGTACTCCTTGGTCGGGCCCTTGGGCGCACCGTTGGTGTACATGAACAAAGGCCTTGCAATTGGGTAGCTGCGGTCGACCGCGGTTTCTACGGTGGGCGAAACGCACTCGCCCTCACCACTCTTCACGCACAGGGATTTGACCTCATCAGTGGCGTAGGCCAGGCCGCTGTAACCGATGGCGCAGGGCGTCTTGGCAACCAGATCCACCACGTCTTTGGAGCCGTGCATATCGCGAGAGCCGAGCTTGTACTCGCCCTCCGGCAACACGGTTTTCTTGAAGTAGGCGTAGGTGCCGGAGTTGTTCTGACGACTCACACGGATAATTTCATCGCTTTCGCAACCCGGAACTTTTGTGTCGAGCTGGCTCCATTTCTCGAGCTTCCCGCCCTCAGCGTAGATTTCTTTTGCCTGGGCGAGGGAGATCTCCGAGAGCGGATTGTCCTTGTGCACGAAGATCGCCAGAGCGTCGTAGCCAACCGTGTGCGCCTGAGGGTCGATTCCCTTCTTCTTCGCTGCTTCGATTTCCTTGTCTTTGATTTCGCGGCTGGCATTGGCGATGTCCACGGTTCCGTTCAACAGCGCGGAGATGCCGGTGCCACTGCCTCCGCCTGAAACGGCGACGGCGACTTTGGGATCGACCTTGCGGTACTCCTCGGCCCACGCTTGAGCCACGTTCACGAGTGTGTCGGAGCCTTTGTTCTGCAGCACGACGCGGTCACCGGACTTGGCTGAAGCTTCTTCCGTCTTCGCCGCCGGTTCGCCTTCGGCCTGCGACTGCTTGGTGTCGCGCGAGCAGGCTGCGGGCGCCAGCGCGGCGAAGAGTGCGGCGATGCAGAGCCATTTCGTGCCGCCGGAGCGGGGGGGCTGAGAGATCGAACTGCGAGAGGTTGTAGCTTGCGCTTTGTACATGGGGTTCTCCAGTGGTTGGGAATGGTTCAGAAAGCAAATTGAAGTTGGGTGCGCGACATGTAGTCGGTGGCGTCGCTGGTGCTGAGAACCGAAAAGTCCGTCTGCAGTTTGAGTTTGTGGTTGACCGGATAGAGCGAGAGCGCGAAGGCAAACTCTTGGAGGTCGTCGATATTGCCGGCGCTGCCAACACTGGCGACTCGCACAGCTGGCTCAAACAGTTTGCCGATGACATAGCCCAGCTGCAGGTGTCCGCCCATGGCTTCGTCACTGCCGCCGAAGCAAGAAACGTCGTCTCCCGCGGAGCAGATGTAGAACGCTCCAGTAGTTGAGAAGCCTTCGACTTTGAGGTTGAAGTCCGCCTCGGCCTTGGTGACGATCTCCTCGGAGCCCGGCTCCAAGAAGTCGAACCAGCCGCTGGCGGCAATGCCGAAGCGCACCGGCCCGCCTTCGAGATCGGCTTCCGAATAGCCCTTGTTGTCCGCGCTGTTGTAGCCGATGCGGGCGACGACTGCGGGATGGGCGTTGCTTGGCACGTTCGAGAACTTACCGCTGGCGGTGCCTTCGCCCGTCATCGGATCGACGGTTGCCGAACCGGAGAAAGAGGCCTTGTCACCGGTGCCGTTGAACACGCCTAAGGCATACTCGATCTCGGGGCTCTTTTCGTAGTTGTTGTGAAACGCGAATCCGATGTCACGACCTGCTCCGAAAGCGGAATCCGTGATGGCTCGATCGACGAACTGCTGGTTGCCGCTGGAATTGATCTGTTGGCGAGAGAACGGACGCTTGAACTGCCCGGCGCGAATGTTGGACCACTCTGAGCCCAAGTAGACGCTACCGTAGCCGTCCTTCAGCGAAGCGAATCCTTTGCCGATGTCCGTTTCCAGCTTGAAGCTCAAGATGTCGTAGACATGACCCTTCAGCGCGACTCGCGCGCGAGGAATGGAGAAGTTGGTTTCGTTGGTATCGTTCTCCAGCGCTTCGAAGGTGAAGCGGGTCTGAATACGCGCCCCGATCTGCAGCTTGTGCTGGCCATCCTCGCTAGCCAGGAAGAAGCCCTTTTCATAGCCGGCGACAGGCTTACTCTCTTCTGCAGGAGCTTCCTCGGCGGGTGCCTCCGCCGCGGGAGCTAGCGTCGCAACAGGTTCCGCAGCGACTGGGGCTGCGGGTTCCGAGGCGGGCTCAGCTGCGGGCGGTGTGTCCGCCGGCTGCGGCCCGTCGGTCGCCGGCGTCGGGGTTTCCGCTGGCTCCCCGGGCGCGGCGGCGGGCGCGGGGGCCTCGCCTACGGGAGGAGGTTCCGGTGCTGGCTGAGCGGCCGCTAGGGCCGGGGCTAGCAGCAGCGCGCAGGCGGAGCTGAAACCGAGTTTTCTTTTGGAACGAGCGCTTCGCGAAAGGTTCATGCAGCGCACTGGCTACACGGGTAATGTGACAAATTGATGGCGATTCGGGCTTTTGTGTAACGAACGCGTTTCTTGAAGGCTGCGCATCCGGTCGAATGTGACATTTGTGTTACATGCTTTATAGATATTAGACCCACGGAGGAATTGTGTTCGGTCGCCTTTTTCAAAGCATTGTCGGTGCAGAGCCGGTTTCCCAAAGCGGCGCTTACTTCGAAGACATGATCGACTTGGTGGTCAAGATGACCATCGAGGCAAACGCGGTCTATTGGGGAAAAGTCCAGACTGATGAGGAGCGCGCGCGCCTCGATCAACAGGATGAGGAAGTGAATCGTCTGCAGGTACTGACGCGGCGGGAGATCGTTACCAGTCTGTCCGGACCAGAGCGCGGGGACATGCCGTACGGCTTGCTGTTGATGAGCCTGGTCAAAGACATTGAACGCATGGGGGACTACGCCAAGAATCTAGCGGCTGTACCAAGCCGCACCCATGATGACGTCGCCAATCGCGTCATGCCTGAGGGTGAAATCGTTAGCGAACTGAAGCGCATCTCGGAGTCGATCGTGGAATTGGCCAAGCAGGCCAAGGACGTCTACTCCCGCTGCGATCAGGAGCGCGCCAGGCAGCTGACGTCCGAAGGGCGAGAGGTGGCAAAACGCTGTGAGGCTTTGGTCGATGCCATCGCACGCAGTGATCTGTCGGCGAGGATGGCCGTGGACTTGGCGCTGGCGACCCGATTCTACAAACGTATTCAGGGGCACTTGCTGAATTTGCTCTCCGCAGTGATCATGCCCCTCGACAAACTCGACAGCTACGAGCGAAATTCGGAGCGACCTGTGGCAAGCTAGCCGGGCCCGTGCGTTGCGTCACTCGACCAACGCGTTCAAGTACTCTTCCAGGTTGCTGTAGCCATCGCCATCTGTGCCTGCGAGAATGAACGGATCATGGCTGATGTTCCAGCCCATGCTTTCCTCGACGGGGTCTGGGGCGTTCCAACCGTAGATGACATTGTTCACCCAGTCCACGTGGCCTCCCTGGTGTACGCAAGCCAGTCCGTGATAGCGACCACCTAAAAAGCCGCTCCGAGTGCTGCTCAGCCGCGCCGAATCGTCACGTCGTGTTTGCGTAGCAATCGATGCAGCGCGTGACGGCTGATCCCCAGCGCTTCCGAAGCTTTGGTCACGTTTCCTGCAGATGCCGTAACAGCCCGAACCACTCGGTCCTTTTCGTCGTGTTCGGTGCTCTCGGGTGGTGGATGTGTCGTGCGCTGACGCACGCCACGAAGTTCGGCTCGAACCTCGTGGGTCAAAGCGAGATACTCCCGGGGGCTGCTACTGATTGCTACATTCAGCAGCATGTCCAGTTCGCGAGTGTGATGTGTGAAGCGATGGCGCACCAGGGCATCCACCAAAGCCGGATCGATCCTCACCTGACTGTCACTCAGATATGTTTTGGCGAGTCCACCATCGGCGGCTTGCCGGCGCAGCAGAGCCAGTAGTAGCAGGGGAACGTCCGCCCGACGAGCTTCAAGACCCGGGACGTGGATGCGGTGAGTGAGCCGAGCTAATAGATCGTGCTTGAGCTCAGAAGGGTCCCGGTTGGTGGCCGCAATCAGCCGGAAGTCACTAACGCGGTGGCTGGCTTCGCCCAAGCGGTGGTACTGTCCACCGCTGTCGAGCACGCGTAGCAAATGGGCTTGCGACGACCCTGGGAGCTCACCAATTTCGTCCAGCAGTAGCCACCCGCCGTTTGCCGCAGCGATCAGGCCTTCCCTCAGCGGCGAACCTGAGTTTGGGTAGTTGCGTGCGTTGCCGAACAGCTCAGCATCGATCAACGAGTCTGGCATGGTGGCTGCGTTGCGCGCGACCAAGGGCGCGGCGCGACGAGATGAAAGGGCATGGATGGTCGTCGAGGCGAGCTCTTTGCCTGAGCCGGATTCTCCCAGCAGCAGCACATGTCCCGTGCCTCGTGCAGCCATCGCGAGTTGCTCGCGCAGCCACCACGCGGCGGTCGATTCACCTACCATCCCGTAGGGATCAGCTGTCCCGAAGCGATAGTCATGAGAAGGGTAGTGCTCCAGTGACCCAAGTTCAGGAGGTCGCGCGTCGACGAGCAATACGGCAGTGTTCTCCAGCATCAGAGTGTCGCCCGCGACGGCCTGACACTCCTCGACCTCCTCGCCATTGTGAAAGAGCCGCCGGCGTCCTACGTTTCGCACCTGTAGCGCGAAACGGCCCAGCGGAGATACCTCCAGTTGGCGCCGTGAGATGGCGGTACTGTCGAGTCCGCCAGTGATGCGTTTGTTTCCCGGACGCACTTCCGCGAAGCGAACGGCTCCGGGTTCCGAATGTTTGCGGCCCAGATAGCACGATCCCTCGATAGCTGTCGTTTGCCCGACTCGAGACAGATCTTCCACGTACCAGGCGATGACCAAATGCGGGACTTCCCGCCGTCGTGCCCCTGAGCCCGACGACCAAGGAAGCCGCACGGACGTATCGGTACATTCGTCGCTTGCCATTACCCCCAACGTTCTTTGCTTGAGCCTAGCGCGTTTGGCGCACGCCGCCAACGCGACGCAAGCTCGCCCATCTGGACATCTGCCCGCTCCTAGCTTGAGGAAGGACAGGGCTGCTCCGGAGTTCTCACCGATTGGCGGCCCGAGTGCACGATTCTTTCCGGTCGCAGTGTGCGACCGTGGGATGTGTTGAGCCACAATGCAAGATAGCGTTGCAGTAGTCCGACGCCGGCTCGGAAGCGGCCAATACTCCGCGGGCTGCTGAGTTGCTCTTCCACAATCAGCCTGGCGCTGCCGTCATTTAGAAGAAACACCGCTCTGCCGGTCGCTTGAGTGACTGATTCGAATACCTGCCAGCTTGGAGAAATTCGCCGCAGAATCGGGTCGAGCGGTTCAGACTGCAGCGGTGGCGGCCGGCGCAGTTGTCCGTCTAGTGTCCGCCAATGGCCGCCCTCACCAACCCACCAAGCGCTGGCGTTCGGCAAGGCGCGGCGCACGGCGACACGCGCCGCCTCTTCATCGGCCCAGCGATCATCGGCGAGTTCCAGGCCAGCGTTATCCCGTTCATCAGCGATTTTCAGTATTTCTAGCAGTAGCGCATTGAACCCTTGGGCAAGTGTGCGTTGAGGTGGTGTGGCTGTAAGAGGCTGCATTTCGAAGCTGCCGGATTGGGCAGCCAGGATGCTGATCAAGGCTTCTTCCCCAAGTTTATCGGAGTGTTCCGCGTGGATCAGCTCGCCGCCTGAGATGACCAAGCTGGCTTCCACTGGTCCTCCGAGGCACAACCTGACCGAGCGGCGAGCCACGTGCAGTAGCTGTAGGATGTCGACCAGCGAAACCGCGTGCACGAATCCCCAAAACCCAGTTTTGCTTTCCATCGCCAAGGCAATCGCGTCTCTGAGTTCCTGTAGCGAAGCGTTTGGTGCCAAGACTTTCACCGCTCCGGCGCGAATGAATTCGTGGTGGTCCCCGATACAGGTGGCCAGTGCAATTATTCTGGCTGGGGTTCTCTGGCGCCCCAAGAAGCGAACGACCTCCAGCCCATCCTGGCAGTCGTGATGTAGCCCGACGATGAGTACATCGGGTGGACTGTCGGCAACGAGCTGGGCTGCCGCGTCCAGCCCACTCACTGACTGCACGTCGTAGCCGGCGTCATTGAGCAATTGCGCGAGTGTGGAGCGCGTTGCGCGCAATGGATCGACGACGAGGATTGAGATGGCGTCGCCAACCAGAGATGTGTGTATTGCTTGCACAGTCTCCCCCTGTGCAAGCGCGCTGCCAACACCACATGGGGGTGGGGACGCGCGATTCGCGGGATTTTTACTCTGACTGGAGTTGGTGAGCGCGCTCTCATGAGCGCTGAGCGCTCACGCTGAGGAAACTTCTGGTCATACGCACGGTTGCGAGAGCCGCGGCTACCTAACTTGCTGTGGCACGGTCGATGCAACGTTTTATCAGTGAAACTGCTCAGCGAATCTGCTTGAGGGATCGCCGGGTGAATCTGTCAATCGATGGTCTGTCTACACAGATGACGTTGGCTCAGGGGGGGGTATGTCCAGATTGCATGTTGAACAGCGATGTCCACTTGAAGGGTGTGGGACTGGCGAAATCCGACACCTATTCCAAATAGGTGTGGGGGGTGATCGGTGCAAGGGCGAAACCGCGTGCGGGCGACCCCAGGGCGGCTCAGTATAGTTCGATGAGGTCATAGGAGGGTAGAGGGGGAAACGTGCGATCAAATGTTGGACAGCGTACAGCGGCCGCCAAGGGGGCGGCGGCAAATGTCGAATCGCCCTGGGAGGCCGAAAACGAAAGTCGGGTCAGCACTTCAGGTAAGCGTCGCGTCGGCGCGTATGAGATCGTGGACGAGTTGGGGCGAGGCGGGATGGCCTCCGTCTATTTGGCGCGGCGTCGAGGGGAGAGCGGGATTGTTCGGACCGTCGCGCTCAAGCAGATTCACGAGCATTTCGCCAAAGAGCCTGACTTTAGGGCGATGTTTCTGGACGAAGCGCGCGTGTGTTGCCGGCTGGAACATCCCTACGTCTGCAAGGTTGTCGACTTCGGCAAGGTAGACGGATTCTACTTCATAGCGATGGAGCACCTGGTTGGTGAGACCTTGTCAAAGGTGTTCAGGCGTATCGCGCGGCACGGGGAGCCGGGGGGGAAGCACCAGTGGGTGGTCGCGCGGCTGATCGCGAACCTGTGCGAAGGTCTGCACGCGGCGCATGAACTTCGCGACCCTCACGGACACCCGTTGGAGCTGGTGCACCGAGATATCAATCCGCAAAACCTGTTCGTCCTTTACGACGGTACGGTTCGGGTCATGGACTTTGGTATCGCTCGTTCACAGGGGCGGATGTACGAGACGCAAACAATGCAGCTCAAAGGAAAGCTGCCCTACATGGCGCCGGAGCAGATCCTGGGGCAAGAGTCCGATCGGCGCGCCGATATCTGGGCCATGGGGACTGCCGCCTGGGAGCTGTTGACTGGGGAGCGACTCTTCAAGCGGCGAAATGAGCTCGAGACGATGAGTGCCATCGTCAATCAGCCTATTCCGTCGCTGACTAGTGTCGCACCCCACGTTTCTGCCGACTTGGCTGAAGTGGTGGAGCGCGCACTGAAACGGAATCCGAGTGAGCGCTACGCTACTGCTCGGGAATTCGCCGGCGCACTGGAGCGATGCTTGACGCGCGCCGGTTGGACGGTGACCGCGGGCGATGTGGTGGATTGGCTCGACGCCGTGTTTCCCAGTCAACGCGAAGTGTCTCGCGCTCGCGCGGACAGTGCAGCGGCCGTCAGCAGTCCACCGAACCAGATCCCTGCGAGTTTGCCACCGACGCGGAGGCCTCCACACCAACCGCGATCTGAGAAAGACGAAGTCGCCACGCGCCTCGACGTGACGCCGCAGGCTTGGGCGCAAGCGGAGCCGCGGTCGGAGGGCGCGGAGGACACGGAGACTTCAACGCTGCAAGTGTATACTCGGAGCGTCAAACGTTCTCGTGGCGGTTGGCTCGCGGGAACGTTGACTGTAGCGGCAGCACTCGGCCTAGCGCTTTTTGTTCGCTACTGGCCAGGGCCAACGTCGGGGGCTGACGAGACTGCTCGGGGCGACGCGCCGCAGTCCAATCAGGGCGCGCCCACACCACAGGCAAGCGCTCCCGTCGCGGCAGCGCCAACTGGGGACGCCGTTTCCGCGGAGCCTGTGCGTGAAATGGCCTCCTTACCAGCGCAAGATGCGCCGCTCGTCGCCGCTCCTGAACCAGCGCCGACAACGGTGACGGACGCGCCCAGGGAAGAACCACCGTCGGTGACGCCGAAACCGCAGCCGAGGACGCATCCGAAACCCAAGGCCGCAGCTGCGCGCAAGCCCGCGCCAGAGCCCGCATACGAGCCGCCATCGGCGCCCGCGGCCCTGGACCAGGGCGACCTGTTGGTGACGACTGTCGGAGGAACTGCAGACGTTTCCGTTGACGGTAACCCTCGCGGGACGACCCCATTGCGCGCTCGATTGCCGATTGGTCGGCACTCGGTGACTCTGCGTCCCCATGGTGGGCAGGAGTCGACCACGTTGACAGCAGAGGTGGCTCGCGGGCGCGTCGCACTGTTGCGAGTTCACCTACAAACGGCCCAAGACGCGCCGACTCGTACGGATGAGGGAACCCCATGAGTGTGATGTCATCTCAAGAGAAGCGTTCGGCCGAAGAACTCGCTGACACAACTCAAAGTGGCCCACAGCCTCGGCGAATCCAACGCTACGTGCTGCAGGAACGCCTCGGTGAAGGGGGTGAAGGGGCCGTTTATCGCGCCTGGGATCCAGTGTTGCAACGCGAGGTCGCCCTGAAGGTACTGCTGCCGGATAATGTTGAACCCAAGCAGATTACCCGATTTATCAACGAGGCGTCCCTAGCCTCTAGCCTGAATCATCCGAACATCATCAGTATCTACGACGTCGGGATGCAGTACGACGTTCCATACATGGTGATGGAGTTTCTCGAAGGAAGTGATCTGCAGACTTTGATCTTTCGCTCCGGCCCTTTGTCGATTGAAAGAACAGCGGATCTGGTACTTCCAATCGTGGCGGCCATTTCGGCAGCCCACGCCCAGGGCGTGCTCCACCGAGATCTCAAGCCGGGCAACGTGCTGATCGCTCAAGATAGGTTCGGGCGTGAGCTGCCGAAGGTGTTGGACTTTGGGATCGCCAAGTTCGATACGGGCCTGCTGACGGAACCGACGCGCCCCCAGATCCTTGGAACACCCGCCTACTTGCCGCCCGAAGGGGTGCATGGGGAACACCGGTTGGTGAAGGAGTCGGACTGCTTCGGGTTGGGAACAATCCTGTATGAATGCGTGACGGGTCGACCCCCGTATGGGCAGCGACGCTTGCTCGAACAGCTGCGGGCAGTTGAGGTTGCCGATTTTGAGAAGCCAAGTGGGTTGATTCAAGATCTGGATGAGGAATTTGAGCGTCTCATCTTGTGGGCGATGCATCCATCCGCGGCGGCCCGCCCAACGGCTGATGAACTCGGTCGGGCACTGTTGCAGTTTGCTGGCGAACAGGCGCTCGCCCGGTATCGTGACGAATTTTAGATTTAGTCGTCTCCAGGTGTGCGCCCAACGGGGGTATGTGGTGAGACGGCAACTAGTGTAGAGGACACCGCTGGTGTCAGGGGGGCTTGGTGCAGACCTTGGAGGGGAAAATGCGTCTTATTGCAGCTGAACTTCGTGTGCTTCAACCGCTGGTTTGTAGACTGCTGGGGCTGGTCCAGTCAGCGTGCTTGGTCGGCCTCGCCACGCTGTGCCTGCTTTGCGTCCCGCTAACTTCGATAGCCGCTGCCGAGTGTCAGGACGCCGCAGCCGTGCGCGTCTCGACCGATACAACCAGCACGAGCGCGGAGGTTGCATCTGCAGCGTTGGGTGGGTTGGTCAACGTACAGTTCGAGCTGAACCAGCCGCAGGCGGACGCTTTGGCGGGCACGACGCTCTCGCTAGAGCAACTGTTGGTTGGAGTTGAGACAGTCACCCAAGCGGGTACGCCAGATGCGGCCTTGCAGAGTCAGGTCGCGCTGAGCGACTTGATTTCTCTGCTTGCGGACGTTGCGACCGAAAGCGGTCAAGCAGAGGCTGCTCTGGCGTTGTCCACGCTCGCCACGCAGGTGGATCCCAACGCAACGCTCACGTTGGCCGATTTCATCAGTACGGAGCTTCCAGCAAGCGAACTTGCGGAGGTTGATGTATCGATTTTGCAGGTGCTCTCCGCCGCGCTGTCGGTGCAGAGCGCGCAGTCGGCTGAGCAGGCTGCGTGGATAAGTGTCGATCCACAGCTCTTGGGATTGGGGGGAGAGTTTGATGCGATCGACATCCAAGTCGTGGCCACGTCCGGACCTGAATGGATAGTCGCGGAGCAGGGCTCCACATTTTCGTCTGGCAGCTACCGCATTCGGGTACGGGCAGACATTCCCGATGTGATGCAGTCTCTGTCGTTGGCTGGTTTGCCACTTTTGGGCAGCGCCGACTTAACCACCACCCAAGTAGAGTTCGTAGTCGACAGCGACGCGTCGCAGGCGCAGCTGCTCAGCGTTGACGCCATGGGGGAGGTTGCGTCCGTCGAATTGTCGCCAGGTGGCGGCGAGCTGTACGTCGGGGCTGTCGGCGACACGGAGTATGCCGACCGCGAAACTCAGCTGCAGTTGAGTGATTTCGTGCCTGTGATCACGTCCCAGCTGTCGCTGAGCGGATTGCTCGGAGGGGTCGCCGGGGCCGATGTCTCGCTGAGCTCCGAAGCCAGCCTTTCGAACCAAGCGACGAGCACGCTCGATGCTCAGGGGCCAACGCCTGCCAGTGCTGAGCTTCAGCTCGCAGGGCGCACGCAGACTCTCGTGGATGACGCGGTGGCCGCTGGAGACGTTGCTCTCAGTCCGCTGGTGGGGGACTTGCAGCTCAGCCAGTCAGCGCTGGACCTCGTGACGAGTTTGGTTCAACAGGCGTTGCTTGGACCTGACGGAACCCTCACTGACGCGCTGGAGCAATTGACGCTGCAGGTGGCGTTGCCCGGCCTGGCGAGCTTGGAAGCGGGGTTGGACAGTGTTTCGGTCGAGCTAGAAGAGCTGATCGAGTCGAACGATGGCGATAGTTGTAGCCAGGGGGCTACGCCGGGGACCTGCCGCGCTGGGGCGTGCTGCACCGGGTGTTGGGATGGTGCCACCTGTCGATCTGGCCAGAGCATCGCTGACTGTGGAGCTGGCGGGGAGGACTGTGCGACGTGCAACGATGGTCTGAGCTGCACGCAGGACATGTGCAACATGGGTGCTTGCGGTTCGCAGGTCGTGATGGGCTGCAGCATCGACGGTATGTGTGTAGATGCCGGCACAAGCAAGCCGGGGGCGGCATGTCTGCTTTGCTCCCCCACCGAGTCGAGGGTCGATTGGACTGTTGATAGCGTTTGCGACTCAGACGGGGATAGCGTGCTGGATGAGCACGAGAACCCTGATGGTAGCGAACCCGACACGGACATGGATGGGGTTCCTGACTATCAGGACCCAGACGACGACGGCGACGGCATCCCGACCGCCGAGGAAAATCCAGATCCGAACGCTGACGGAGACCCTTCCGACGCGCAGGACAGCGATGACGATGGCACGCCGGACTACTTGGATGACACCGACGATCGCGAAATGGACGCGGGGACTCCCGGGCCCGGTGTGGATTCTGGGGCTGGCGGCTCAGACGCTGATGCCGGAACCAACGAAGGCCACAGGGACGGCGGCGTTCCCGCAGCGGATGCTGGAACTGAGGGGCGCGACGACGCCGGTTCGGGAGACGACCCAACGCTGGTCGATCCTGATCCGATGGATCCAACCGACGACGACCCCAGCGCGCCGGGCGCCGACGCTGGCGCAGGCGATCCGGGGGACGACGCTCAGCCGGATGACGACGATGACGACGCTGAGCCGGACGACGATGATGACGACCCTCAGCGCCCGGATAACGATACGGATGATGACGACGTTGACGCTGGGCCGCGATCAGACGACGCATTGCGCTGGCGTGTCAGTGGCGGGGCGCTGTGCAGCGTCCACGACGTGCAGCGCGCGAATACAGGATGGCAAGTGTGGTGCTTGAGCCTGCTGTTGAGCTTGATCTGGTTGCGGCGGCGCCGGTTTGGCAGGAGGGCGCGTGCAGCTGCTGTGATCTGCTTGACGCTGGTTGGCCTGTGCGCGGCGCCTCCGGCGAGTGCCGAGGGGATCACCCTCAATCGTTATCGCGCCGCGCCGCTGAACGCGGATGGCTTTGGCCATTCGAGCGCGAGCGCGTTGCCTCACCTGGTGCTGGGTGCCAACGCCCACCTCGACTACGCTAACGATCCGCTCGTCCTCGAGATCTTGAGTGACGGTGACGAACGAGAAGCCGGAGCCGTGGTGGCTCATCAGCTGACGTTGCAAGCGAATGCGGCCGTTGGACTGTGGGACCGCGGGGTAGCGTTCGTCCGTGTGCCGGTGGTGCTGCTGATGCAGGGTGATGACAACGCGACCAACACCTTGGGCAGCGCGCCAGAGGACGCGGGCTTGGGCGATCTGGCGGTAGGTGGCCGGGTGATAGTGGTTGGAACACCAGACGACTTCATGCGTTTGGGGCTGCAAGCCACCTTCACGTTGCCAACTGCGGAACTGGCATCTGGCGCTCAGTCGCTGGCAGGCGAAGATACCGTGTCGGCGCTGCCCGAAGTCCTACTCGAGCTGCAGCCCGGCAAGGTCCGGGTTGGCGTCAACTTGGGGACGCTGATTCGCGGCGGCTCAGGTTTTGCCAACACGGAGCTGGACAGCGAGTTGGTGTACGGCTTGGGGGCGATGGTTCCAACGCCGGCGAAAGGCCTGAATGCGCACGCCGAGCTCTCCGGAAGTACGGCATTCAACGCGTTTGCTGGGCGCGAGGAGAGTTCACTAGAAGCGCTAGTCGGCGGAAAGTATCACACGTCTAGCGGATGGACGACGGGCCTGGCTGGCGGTCCCGGTTTGCTCAAGGGCATTGGTTCACCAGACTTGAGGTTGGTGGCGATGGTTGGCTACACAGGGAAGCCGGAAGAGCAGCCGCCGCCACAGATTTCAGATCCATGTGCTCCAGACGAAACCGGGCAAGTGCGAACCAAGGGTTGCCCGGATGCGGACGATGACGGAGATGGAATCAAGAACGCTTCCGATCAGTGCCCCCAGCAGCCCGAGGATCTAGATGGTTTCGAGGACACGGATGGTTGTCCTGACACGGACAATGACAAAGATGGTCTGTTGGACCCCGACGACAAATGTCCGAATGACGCCGAGGACGTTGACCAATTCGAAGACGATGACGGTTGTCCTGATCTAGACAATGACGCTGATGGGGTGCCCGATGTCGATGACCAGTGTCCCCTGGAACCCGAAGACGTCGACAAGTTCGAAGATGCGGACGGCTGTCCAGATCCGGACAATGACGCAGATGGGATCCCGGATGTGAATGACCAATGTCCAATCGACCCCGAGACCAAGAACGGCGTTCAGGACGAAGATGGCTGCCCAGACACGGTGCGAGTCGATCGGGAATCCCAGCAGATCCTTTTACTAGAGCCCGTCTACTTCGCGACGGGTAGCGCCAAGATCTTGGCCAGAAGTCACGGCATGCTGACGGAAATGGCGGGGCTCATCCAAGGTGATACACACCTGGGCAACATTCTGGTCGAAGGTCATACGGATTCACGCGGATCAGACGCATACAACCTGCGCCTATCAGAAGACCGAGCCCGCAGCGTTCGGGAATTTCTGGTGGTAGCTGGTGTCGATCCGAAACGCCTGAGTTCCAAGGGGTTGGGGGAGACCCGCCCTATCGCTAGCAACGATACGAAAGACGGTCGAGCGAAGAACCGCCGGGTCGAGTTTCACTTGTCTGGGATTCAATGACCGTGATTCATCATCAGCCTGCAGGCTTGTACGCATTGCGGGTACGGTAGCTGGCGAACACTCGCCGAAACTCCGCCGCACGAGTGCACAGAACCTGAGTCCCGTAGGAGAAATACTTGGCCGCAGCAGCGTGTGATCGATCTTCTCCCGAATTCTGACCTGGGGTCGGCGCCGGGACCGCCGCCGAAAAGCAGAGCTGAAAAGCAGAGCTGAAAAGCAGAGCTGAAAAGCAGAGCTGAAAAGCAGAGCCGAGTATTCGTTGGTGGTGACCACAACGGGACGCAGGAATTGCGTTTGCTCGATCATCAGCGACGGTGATGGGTTGAACGAAAATCGGTATAACAATTTATGCTCTACGGCTAGCCGTCGCGGTGTGGTTTTGCTAGTCTGAGCAGTCCGATGGGGACGGCACAGCGGGCTTGGGGGCAGGCTGACGCGGCGGTGCATTCGCGCTTGTCGCTGCTTCAGATCACTGGCGAAGTGGAGCGCCGGCTAGCGCTGCTGGAGCCCTTGTTGGCGCCTACTCGCGGGCGATTCCTGACTGAACTGTATTCACACCTGCGCTCGTTTGAAACGACCGCCGCATTGTTGGCTTCCGATGCGGTCATTGCTCGGTTGAAGGCAGCCCAAAGCCAACACTTTCAACAGATGTTGCTTGGGCCTCGTGACGAAGAGTACATGAATGCCAGAATGCGAGTGGGCTCGGTGCATCACCGGGTGCAGTTGCAGCCAAAGTGGTATCTCGGCACGTACGCCCGGTACCTGCACGGACACGCGGAGCTGTTGTTGCAGCATTCGCCAGACGGCGCTGCCATGTCGGCGTTTATCAAGTCGGTGTTTCTCGATGCCGGCTTGGCACTCGAGTCCTACGGTCTCGCCATGGCGGCGACGATTCGCGATTCCAGGCCGCCAGTCGATGCCGGGCTCAAGAGTGAAGTGCGGGCCAGAGGCGCGAGTCCCGGACGCAGTGATATGGGGCCGGTGTACAACTCAGACGTGTACCACACGGAAATCCGCCGAGCCGCGCTCAGCACGGACTCGGAGTTGCAGATCCGTTGCGCGTTCTACAATCTCCCTTACCCGCGCAGGCCGGCGCTCGCCGAAAACGCTTCGTTGCTGCTCGAGTGTTGCGCTCGCAGCCACGAGCGGTTCTACGCGCACTTCACGCAGCATCCGGCTACCGCCGAGCATTTCGAGCCCACCAGCGTTGAACGGCTTTGCCGGCTGCAGTTGGACCATCAAGCCGCATTGTTTTCTGCACCGTTTGACCGTGCCTACGCTCTCAAGCGTTTGCGTGTTGGGGCGACGCATGAGCGCATTGGTCTGGGGCCGCAAATCTACCTGGCGGGGGTGGGACTGCAGCTGGCGTTCATGGTGGAAGAGCTGGCGAAGCGGGGGCAGGCATCGGTGGAGTTGGTGCGAGAGTTGTGCGCTGCATATCTCTTGGACGCGAGTCTGATTATCGACGCATATCTCGAAGCGCGCCAAGCAGCCTTAATGCGCTCGCCTGAGTTTTCGGAGCAGCTGGTCCGGCGGGTCCCAACGGGGGTGGTCATGCTGGACGAAGACCTGCGCGTCCTGTCTGTCAACCAAGCGTTTTTGGGGGTGTTTGATCTGAGTGCGGATGCGGTTCGCGGTTTGCCCCTGTTGGAAGCGATCCCATCCGTCTTGTTGGCGGAGCGCGTTAGAGCAGTTCAATCGGGGATGGCGCGGGAGAGGCAACTGATCTTTGATGCGCCCAGCGCAGGAGTTGACCGGTTGCTTCGTGCGGCGATTGTTGCCATGCCCAGTCACGCTGGCGGAGCATCGATTGCGATTCTATTTGATGACGTCACCTCTCTTGTCGAGCTGGGGCAACATGCGCAAGACATCGAAGCCAGGTATCAGGACCTGATTTCTGATTTGCCAGTGGCGTTGTGGGAGTACGAGCCCGTCTCGCGGCAAATGGTCCTGATGACTGGATGTGTTCAGGAAGTCACTGGCCGCCCAGCGGCGGAATTTCTCGAACGGTCGAGCTTGTGGACTGATTGTATGCCGGTGGAGGATGCTCAGAGCTGGAATCGCGTCACTCGCGCCGCATTGGATGGTGAGCGCAGCACCCGAGCTGAGCACCGGGTAACCTTGGCGAACGGCAGACAACGCTGGCTCTGTTCGACATTGCACGCCCGACACGTGCACGGCGGGCGTGAGCTCCGGTTGCGCGGAGTTACGCTCGATATCGATGAGCAAGTCGCGGCTCGAACCAGGGCGGACCAACAACTTGAAAATGCTGAGACGCTTCGCAATCTCGCGGCCCAGCTGCTGCTCGAAGGCAGTGAGGCCCGGGTGTTGGAACTGGTTTGTGAGGTCCTGGGACGCCTGATCCCCGATGGCGGAGCCCTCGTCATGGCTGGAAAGGGGTCACGTTTTTCGGTAGCGTGTATCGCGGATAGGCAAGGGACGGTGGATCGGGTGTCTCACCACTCCGTTGCCGCCGATCTGTTTTCCGACTGCGAGGCACTCCAGAACGCTGAGCTGTTCCGTGCCTTGGGCGCCTGTCAGGTAGCGGTGGCACCGCTCGGCACGTTGCGCGACGACGGTGTACTAGTTGGGTATTGTCGCGAAACCGGCGGCCTCACGGATGAGACGAGCGCGTTGATGGAAGCGATCAGCCGCGTTGCCATCTTGGCTCTCGAACGAGTTCGTAGTGACCGCGTGGCTGTTCAGAGCGAGAAATTGGCATCATTGGGCGAATTCGCCGGGCATGTGGCGCATGACTTCCAGAATATCCTGACGATCTTTGGCTATGGAGTGGACGTGTTGCGGGCGCTCAGTGAAGACCCCGAAGAATCGCGGAAGCAGCTTGACGAACTGTCCCGTGTGGTTCGTCGCGGTCAGCGCCTGGTAGGACAACTGAGCGTTTTCGTTCGTGCGCACGCGGAAGATCCGGGGTACAGCTTCTTGCCTGGCGTAGTCGAAGAGATTTGCGCGCAGCAATCCAAATTGCGTTCTCC
>JBNLEN010000052.1:0-38329 GCA_050304975.1 Polyangiaceae bacterium | reverse complement strand
GTCTGCGTTGACATATCCCTCACCGTCAGTCATGATTGCTGCGAAGGAAAGGAATCCGGCAAGCTCGGCAACCTTCCTGTAGGTTACCATTCCAGTGATCTCCACGTCGACTCCCGGCTGACCCATCTTGGCAACCGTGACGACCCTTGTGGTGACTGCAACTTCTTCGACCTCTTCGTCTTCCGACGCGGAAGCCTCAGTCGACTTGGTGTCGGCTGGTTCGGTCGCATCAGCTGAGTGCTCATCTGCAGAGGCATCCGAGTCCGCGCTCGCTCCCGGGCTCGAATCCATCAGGGCTGCGGGCCGCGGGATCTCCCAGCCCGAGTCCAGCGCGCTCGTCGAATTCGGGGAAGAGCTGGCGGCGGAGGTATCGAAGAAGCTCGACATGCTTTCCGGGCCTGCGGGAGCCGCGGCCGCCCCGCTATTTTCTGGGTCGATGTCGATGTCGATCCCATCCGTGCGTTCGCTGGCCGCTTCCACCACGTCTGGCGGCGGCGCAGCGAGGGATCGGCGCTGATTTTCGGCTTTGCTCTGCATCTCGCGCCAACGGTACCCCGGCCGGAGCAACGAACTAGAGAGACACATTTGATCGCACTGTGAGCCTCTCATTCGCACTGAGCCGGCAAGAGACGCTAGCTCGGCTCAGTTTTCGCCTGGCGGTAATAGTGTGGGCAAGTTGCGCATTCTCAGGGGCGGGGACTGGGGTTTACCCGTGCCGATCCGAGGGCTCGTCGCGCTCCGTGCCCTGACGCTTCGCGCCATCGGTGGCGCGTTTAACCCGCGCTCGCCGGCGGGGGCGCTTGCGCAGGCCGAGTGCGGTGCTGACTGCACCCAGCTCCGACTTTGGACAGCCAAGCAAGTTGCACAGCTCCGGAGTCGTGACCCGTTGGGACTTGGTCAACCTCAAGGCCTTCTCCAACGTATCGCATCGGATGGCTCTCGGTCCCGCCGGGTAGTAGCCCTGCGGCAAATATGCCGAGCGCTGCGCCGTTGGTGAGATAGGCACGGAGACGTGCTGGCTGGTCGTGAGCGCTGCGTCGCTGCCGAAGAAAGCGGCACAGAATCCAGCCCGGATCTGCTGTGACTTGGACTTCAACGCGGTTTTGAGAAAAACCACCTGCTGCCCGAAGACCACGCCGGCCTGCTCCAGCCGATCCCGTTCCTGCTCTGACAGGCCATCGATCTGCTCTCGAGCTTGCTTCGCGCTGGCGCATCCCAGGCCCTGTCGCAGCTGGTACGACAGACCGCGAACTGCGGGGCTGTCGTCGTCGCGGAGTCGAATGGCGCCCAGCAAGATGTCCGCCAAGTCACGCAAGTGCGCGGTCAGCCGCCGCCGGATCCGTTGACGGTCGCCGGCGCCGGTGGCCTCTTCACTCAACACGAGCTCTGGGGTCAGCAGGTCCCTGCCTCGGCGCAGCTGCGCTACGGTCTGCGACTGGAAAAGCAGCTCGCCCTGCCGGGTCAATTCGATCTCACGAGTCTCGGCGGCAAGCAGCGTTTCCAGCCAGTCATTGGACTCGGTGGAGAGCTGCGGCTGGCTGAGCTTGAGTTGCAGCTCGGCCAATTTTGCAAACGGGCCGTCGAGCACTTCAGCGTGCGGCTCGGCCGGGCGTGCGATCTGGCCGCCGCCGCGACGCGCTGAACCTCGGCCCCTGCGGCTCTCCACGAAGCGTTGCATCAACCGCTGGTGGAGTGCATCGCTCAGATCGTCTTCGATGCTGCGGGTGCGGGCTTGCCAATGCTCGGGATCAGCCAGCCATTGTTTTTGATGGCTGACGAACGTCCAGGTTCGAACGAATGCGATGCGAGCCATCAGCGTGTCGATGTCGCCGCTCGTATCATGTTGGCGTTCGATGCGTTCGCGCAGCCAGTCTTCGTTGAGCCGTCCCGAACCGCGCATCAACTGCTCGTAGACTGAAAAGACGAGTTCTGCGTGGAGCTCTGAGAGCAGTTTGCGGTAGTCAGGGATCTGACAGGTTTGCCACAGCAACCGCACGGCGTCGGTCGAACGCGCTAGATCTCTCACTTCTGCGCGGGAAGCCAGCGCTTTCAACGCCGCGCTGTCGTCGGCATGCTGCACGCTGGCAAGCTGCGGGCGCGGGGGAGATAGCGATAGCGAGTCCAAAAGCTCCTGCAGCGAAGCAAAACTCAGATCACAGTTGCGCCAAATCGCCCGGCGCTCCGTCTCGAAATGATGTGACTCAATCGAGCGTGCTAGAGGATCGGGCAACTTCGGGACAGGGGCTAGGGTGCCAAAGGTCCCATCGCTCAAGTGTCTGCCGGCGCGTCCGGCGATCTGGGCCAGCTCAGCCGCGGTCAGCTGCCGCATCTTGCCGCCATCGAACTTGCGCAACGCAGCAAACGCAACGTGATCCACGGCCATGTTGAGGCCCATGCCGATCGCATCGGTCGCCACCAAGTAGTCGACCTCGCCGGCTTGATACATCGCCACCTGCGCGTTGCGGGTGCGAGGGGAAAGCGCGCCTAGCACCACCGCCGCGCCCCCACGACGGGCACGGATGCGCTCAGCCAGCTCGTACACTTGCGGAATGGAGAACGCTACGACAGCGGAGCGCGGGGGGAGCTTGCCCAGGCTGCTTTGTCCTGTGTGGGTCAGCTGACTCAGCCGTGGCCGACCCTTGAAGGCGGACGTCGGTGCGAGCTGTTTGAGCAGTGGACGCGCCGTGTCTGAGCCGAGAAACCAAGTTTCCGTGGTCCCGCGGGCGTTCAACAAGCGGTCCGTGAAAACATGCCCGCGAGTGCTGTGGGCGATCAATTGGATCTCGTCGACCGCGAGAAACTCAACCTCGCGCTCCACCGGCATAGCTTCAACCGTGCAGATCCAATAGTCGGGACGCTTGGGCACGCGTTTCTCTTCGCCGGTAACGAGCGCGACGCGCTGCTCGCCGACGATGGTGCTGACGCGGTCGTAGACTTCGCGCGCCAGCAAGCGTAGAGGCAGGCCAATCATACCGCTGTCGTGGGTGAGCATGCGTTCGATGCAAGCGTGAGTCTTGCCGGTGTTCGTGGGGCCCAGCATTGCGGTGATGCTGGAGGCAATTGGTGGGGCGTGACTCATGCTGACGCCGGCGCTGCGGCCGCTCCTGGCTACCCTGGCACGGTTATCTCAGGGGTTCCAGGATGCTGCCTCCCGACACGGTGTTTCGGCTGGATTTCGTGCTTGCCCCGTGGCTGGTGCGAAGCAAAAAAAACCGATAGGCTCGCGCTCATGACACACACCGCTGTTTTGATCCCCGGCGACGGTATCGGTCCCGAAGTCTCTAACGCCGTGCGCAAGGTGTTCGAAGCCGCCGAAGCCCCGATTGAGTTCGTCGAACATTACGCAGGCGAAGCTGCGCTGGCCAAGGGCGAGAAGGAACTCTTGCCTGAGTCGACCTTGGATGCCGTTCGTGAACATCACGTCGCGCTCAAGGGGCCTTGCACGACGCCGGTTGGCAGTGGGTTTCGCAGCGTCAACGTCGCGCTGCGCAAGACGCTCAATCTGTACGCCGCCGTTCGGCCCGTACGTAGCCTGGCGGGCGTGTCCACGCGTTATGAAAATGTGGATTTGGTGATCGTGCGTGAAAACACGGAAGGACTGTACAGCGGCGTAGAAAATCGCATCACCGAGGGGGTGGTCGCTTCGATGAAGGTCGCGACGCGCCCGGCTTGTCACCGTATTGCGCATTGGGCGTTCAAGTATGCCACTCATCGCAAACGCAAGAAGATCACCGCGTTTCACAAAGCGAACATCATGAAGATGACCGATGGTATGTTCATCGAAGAGTCGCGCAAAGTGCACGAGCAAGACTACCCGAACATCGAATACAATGAGATGATCGTTGATGCCGCGGCCATGCGCCTGGTTCAAGATCCGTCGCAGTTTGACATCTTGCTGTGCGAAAACTTGTATGGAGATATCGTCTCGGATCTGTGCGCCGGCATGGTGGGCGGGCTGGGCGTGACTCCGGGAGCCAACATCGGCGACGAAGATGCCATTTTCGAAGCGGTGCACGGTTCCGCGCCGGACATCGCTGGTCAAGGCTTGGCGAATCCATTGGCACTGCTAATGAGCGGCACGATGATGCTCAATCACCTTGCGGCCCAGCGCGGTGACGACGCCTGCAAGCAAGCCGCTTCGCGCATCAAGCATGCCTACGGGCAGGCGCTGGCGGATGGCCAGAAGACCCGCGATCTCAAAGGTGAGCTAGGTACGGACCAGTTTGCCCAAGCCGTGATAGATCGGCTGTAGATAGTCGGCTCTAGATGCAGCAACTGTGAGCAACGCGGTGCTCTATCGGCCGAGTGCCAGCATACTACCGTAGCCTTCACGAAACGTGGGAAACCGGAAGCGGTAGCCGCTCTCGCGCAGCTTGGCCCCGGAGCAGCGCTTGTTGCTAACGCTGCGCCGGGTCGAAATCAGGTTGGACGAAGCGGACTCACTTTCGGCGGTGGGTTGGGGGACTCCCATCCGTTCTGCCAGCCAGGTGGCAAGGCTTTGCATGCTGGCCGGCTCTTGATCGACACCAATGAACACCGAGTCGCTCGCTGGGGCTCCGAGCAAGTGGGCGATGGCTCCAGCCAGGTCATCGCGATGAATCCGGTTGGTGTAACGCGGCCGCTCGGGGTCGAAGCGCACTTTGCCGGCCCCCACCATGCGGATCAGGCGCGTTCTGCCCGGGCCATAGATGCCCGCAGCCCGAATGATGCCATACGGAAGGCGGCTGCTTTGCAGGATCTGCTCCGACTCCAGCAGCCGCTTGCCCGAGAAGCTGGCGCTCGATGCGGCGGATTCTTCTGAAACCCACTCTCCGTCGCTCTGCCCATAGACTGCCGTGCTCGAGATCAGCATGAGCTGCCGAAAGTTGGGATGGCGCAGCTGAGGCAGTTCACACAGATTGCGCAAGCCGTCGACGTAGGCCTTGCGATATTGCTCGTCTGATGAGCCATCAGCGGCGGCTGCATACACGACGTGAGTCAAGTCTGCAGGAAGGCTCAGCAAGTCCGCAGGCGTGGTCAAGTCGGCGGCGAACGGGACGATCGGGTAGGGCAGAGCGTCCGGCCGCCGGCGCAGACCCAGGACCCGGTGTCCGGCTTCGGCTAAACGTAGGCCGAGCTCACTGCCGACGTAGCCGCAGCCGGCGATCAGCACGCGCCAAACATCAGACATGCACTAACCGCGGCTTCCCGGTGAGCCTTGTGTCGCCGCCGCTTTGAAGATGTCGCTATGCTCGACAATTCCAGAGCGCAGTAATTGCAATAGCTGGCCATCGACGCGCTCATAGTACTCTCGGGTGATGCGTGCGGCGTTGTCCTCGTCACCCTGCTCGATCGCGGCGAGTAGCTCGGTCAAGTATTGGGGAAAGGATGGTTCCAAGATCCACAGCATAGGCAGACGTTGGAGTGTGTCACGCAGAGCGTCCAGGAACGGATTGGCGATCCAGCGGACCGCCACTGAATGTCCGGAGTCAATCAACGCATCGAGCCAGCGCTGAAAGCCAGACGCCACCACCTTGGCTTCGCGAGCGTTGAAAGCGGTGATGAGCAACTCGCTCAGCTCACGTAGGCCCAGAATGTCTTTGTGCTCGGCTCGGCGAGCCGCGAGACGGCTGGCGTACTCCATCAAGATGATGCGCGGCGCTAGCACGTCCTCGACGATGCGCACCACCTCATGCATGTCCGGGCCGCTTTGCAAGTACGGAGACAGCAATTCGAGCGTGCCAGTTTGGCGAAAATCGCACACGGTCACACCACGCCCGTGGCGCACGGTGACCAGACGTGCCTGCTCCAGTTTGCGGACGGCTTCACGCAAAGTATTGCGGTTGGTGCCGTAAACGCTGGCCAGCTCCCGTTCGCCGATCAGACGTTCGCCCGCTTTGAGCTTGCCCTGCAAAATCTGAGTTCGCAGATCATGGAAGATCGTGTCGGCGATGTTGGCAGTGCGGGGCGCGTCTTCCATAGGGTTAGCAATCAGGCGTAGCTTAGCTGTAGACTGACGTCAGGTGAAGCGGCGACCGACCTGCGGGCATGCCCACGCCCAGTTCCGCCGAAATCTCCGCCAACCACCCGTCGAGCGACGTGCGCAACCTGGGCCACATGCGCTCGGCCCAGGCGACCACAGCAGCTTCATCTTGCGCGCGGGGGCACAGCCGTGGGCGCCGCGCCAGGATGCGCATCAGCCGGACAAACAGCTGCTCCGGAGTGCGCGGAGACAAATGCTCGACGCGTTCGAGCAACATCGTGAGCAAGGCTTGGAATTCGCAGCCCAGCTCGTGCGCTGCACCCTGGCGAGAGTTGCCAACGAACCGGAGCTCGTCGCTGCGTGCAAGCCCCTGCTTCAGCGCTTTGACATATTGCGCAACGTGGCCGGATTCTCGACTGAGTTCGCTGTCGAGCATCAGCTCCAAACCCACGTGGGCAATAGCCAGCCGCGGTCCACTGCTGACTCCCGCGTCGGCCAGCTCGCGGCGGCTGCTGGCCTGGAGTCGCAGGAATGTCGGAGAATCGTGAAACACCCCATCGCAGCGATGGTGCAATTCCACACCGCGAGCGATGGTTGGTGACTCGGTTTCGATTCTTCGGCAGCCGAGCATGTGGGCGAAATCTGGCAGCATAGCCCCCAGCGCCACGGCGGGGTCATCCTCGAACCACGACGCGACCACCGCGTGACCGAAGAAATTCATTCAGGAATACCTAACGATCGGCGGCGTCGAGCGCAAGCTCTGGCGCTGCTGACGCTAGCGTTGGTGCTAACCCCAGCGAGCGCCCTGGGTGCCCTAGCCGGTCGAAGCGGGGCTTTCCTCGAGTGGATGTATGGAGATGCGATGCTCGGCAACGCCGTAGGCCGTTCGAAGTTGTTCGAGCAGCGCGCGGTGGCGCTTGCGTTCGAGGCGCAGGGCCAGATCGGTTGCGATCTTCTCCAAGCTCTCGGGACTTGGCTCTTGCCCCGGCACGTGAGTCGTCGCGACCACTCCGAACTGCTCGAAAACGGAGGCGATGGGCACCGCCAGCGCTCGAAACGCGGACAGCTGTCGGCGAAGTGCAGGAGGGACATTCAGCATGCGGGCCGAGTCCACTGAGCCCAGCCAACCAAAGAGTCCCACCGGGGCTTCGCCTCCCGGGTTCCTGGTTGAAAGCATGGCCATCGAGGGGCGGCTCACCGGAGATGCTTTGAGTACCAAAGATAGTGTCTCTGCCGGTGTCCCAAGCTCATCCAACGCTGCGCTGATTCGTTCCGCCAGCGCGAGTGCCTCCAATTCACCGGACACACCGACGATACCTGTGCGGCTTTTACGGTGTGGAGGCGGGCGAGACATGGTTCGTGCTCGAATAGGCAGTGACTTAAAAGGAGTGGATAAGATCAGTATGGGCTCGACCCTAGACCCCGGCCAGCTGAGGCTTTGGCTCTAGCTCGGGGGAGTCCGGTGTTGCGGCAAGCGTGGAATGGTCCCCCCCGATGCAGCACGTTCCAGCCGCTTCTGGCCTGATTTGATGCGGCGCACGTGCGGGAATTTCACTCCAACAGGACTGGGCCTTGCACCGTTAGCAGAACAGCCGTACCTCAACGGTCCATGGCTGAAGAACTGCATGCTGTGCGCGTCGACCGCTGGCTGTTGGCCACGCGCATGTTCAAGACGCGAACGCTCGCCCAGCAGGCGTGCATTGGCGGCAAGGTGAAGGTCAACGGGAACGCCGTCAAATCGGGGCATTTGATCAAACGCGGGGACCAGGTCGTGGCGGAATCGCCCCGCGGTCACAAGATCCTGATCGTACGAGACTTGGCTGAGCGGCGCCTGAGCGCGCCCCTGGCGCAAGCCCTTTACGAAGACGAGTCTCCTCCTCCGCCGCCCAAGGAGGAGTTGGTTGCGCCACGTGAACGCGGAGCAGGTCGTCCCACGAAAGCAGATCGTCGGGCTCTGGACCGTTTGCGCGGAGACTAGCGGCCGGCTCAGCCGCCGCTGGTTGCGTCTTCTGCGTCAGCGCTGGGCGGCGTCGCGTTGTCAAGATCGTCGAGGTAGCCGTCCGGCAGACTCACGACCTGGGTGCCAGAGCCTTTGCCGCGCGGCACTCGCATCGCGCTTGGGGGAAACTGCAAGCTCGGATCGATCTCTTGCAGTGCACTTTCCAATTCAGAGACGGCGGTCACGCGCATGAGCTTCTGGCGCAACTGTGCGCTACCTCGGAAGCCTTTGGTGTACCAGGTCGTATGCCGCCTAAATGCGCGCATGGCGGGCCGCTCACCAAACCATTCGGAGAGCAAGCGGGCGTGCCGCATCATGACGTCGCGGATCTCGCCCAGATTCGGAGGGTCAGCCGGAGAGCGCCCTTCGAATACCGCGGCGAGGTCCCGGAATAACCAAGGCCGACCGAGGCAGCCACGCCCGACGATCACGCCGTCGCAGCCGGTGTCCCGCATCATGCGTAGTGCGTCTTCTGCCTCCCAGATGTCGCCGTTGCCCAAGACTGGGATACTCAGACGGCTCTTGAGTTCGGCGATGGCTTGCCACTGCGCTTCGCCATCGTAAAGTTGGGCTGCCGTGCGCGCGTGCAGTCCAACGGCAGCGCAGCCCTCCTCCTGTGCCACACGGCCCGCCTCCAGATCGGTGCGCAATTCGTCCGTTACTCCCATGCGGAACTTGATGGTGACGGGAGTGCCAGCAGCGTTGGACACGGCAGCGCGAACAATTTCAGCCAGCAGTTTCGGCTTCAACGGTATCGCGGCGCCGCCACCTTTGCGCGTCACCTTGCGCACGGGGCAGCCGAAATTCATGTCGATGTGGTCGACGCGGCCTTCGGTGACCAAGCGTTTGACGGCCAAGCCGACGTAGTGAGGATCGACCCCGTAGAGCTGCAAGCTGCGCGGCGTCTCGTCGGGACCGAAGTCAGCCAGCTTGAGGGTCTTTTGATTGCCTTCGACCAGTGGGCGGGCGGTGATCATCTCACTGACATAGAGGCCCGCGCCGAAGTCACGGCAAATACTTCGAAAGGGGTAGTTGGTCACTCCTGCCATGGGCGCCAGGACGACCGGCGGCCACACTCGTAGCGGTCCGAGCTTGAGTTCGGAGAATTCCCCGGGAGATGCCGGGGGCACGCCCCGATTGACTTCGCTCTGGTAGATTGGATCCACGGTCTTTTGTGGGGTTTGTTGGGCGACCTACTTACAGACTTGTTCAGGGAGCGCAACCCAAACGCGACTTCAGGCCCCAACGTGTAGTCAGTCCTACTGTGCGTCCCTGGATCCTGCCTGAGGAATCGATCACGTAGTTGGTTGGAAAAGCGTTCACTTTGAAACGCCGCAGCAGATCCTTGTCTGGGAGCAGCACCGGGTAGTTGAGCTGATGTTTTCGAACGAATTGCTCGATTCGCTCGGTGCCATCGGCGTTGCCGTCTGCAACCACACTCAACAGCACAACGTCTTCGGGCAGGCTCTCCTGCATCGCCTTGAGCATACTGATTTCACGTTTGCAGGCTCCACACCAGGTCGCCCAAAAGTGCAGCAGCACCTTCTTGCCCCGGTAGTCTTTCAGCTGCACTCGCTGCCCGCTCAGACTGCGCAAGCTGAAGTCGGGAGCAGGCTCGCCGCTCGATAGCAAGCCCGACGTCTGAAAGTGCACGATACCCAGGTAGATGAGCCCAACCACTCCGAGCTCCAGCACCCAGCGTCGGAGTTTTTGGGAGGTGGACCGCGCCGCTGGGGTCAGGTTCGGAGGCTCAGCCTTCGGAGTCGGGGTCGTCTCGGATTTCGGGGGAAGAGGCACGCTGGTCCATTTGGCGGGCGCGGATCATTTCGCGCGCCAGTTTTCGAGCCGCTAGCGGCGTCGTGAGGAGATTCTTGGCGAGCTGTGCGGCCAGTTGCATGGGGGTCGTGCCCTTGGCTTCGAGCGCGACCTGTTCACCGCTGACTTCGTCCTTCAAAGCCCCGCGCGCGATGGTGCGGGTCCCGTCGGACCGAATTTCGACTACTAACCGAGCCACTACGGGCGGATCCTCGCCAGTGGTTTCAAGATCTGAGCGTTCCTGCTTGGGAGCGACGATTTTTGTATCGGTTTCAGCCTCTTGTGCAGCGCCGCGCTGGGACAGATCTCGCAGCTTCTCCTCCACCCGCTGTTTCAGCTGGCTGCGTACGTGCTTCAGACGGTCCTTCAACATGTGGTGTTGCTGTCCACATAGCATAGGATGGGCCCGGCCAACCCGCTCGGCTGGCGCGAGGCTGCGCAGCGGGCGTAGAAGTACCGCGCCCGGCGCTAATCAGCGCCCTTGCTGGTGATCGCCCGGGAGCGTCGTCCTGGGTTGTTTGTCCTTCCAGGCTCGGAACAGCGACGCGGTTGGGCTGCCGGCTTGAGCAGCGTTGCAGTCAGGCGGATTGAGGGTTCCGCGAAACAACGCACGCTGGTCGTCGAATACCGCCAGGGCCTCGTGTTCATCCGAGAAGTAGACGTCGCTGGGGGCGCCCGGGTCGCCACTGCGGGGCCAGGCATAGAGCAAGTAGTGGCGCTCGGCGCGCTCTTCGTCGATCTTGGCGTTGCGATCGGCAGAAAATCCCCCGTCCGGCGTCGGCAAGCAAAGTTGAAACAGATAGGCACCATTGGCCACCAGTTCGCGCACGCCAGGTGCGGGAGCAACGGCCGTTTCGTCGGATTCAGCTTTGCCGGTCAGCAACTGCTCAGGCTTGAGCGCCAGCGCGGGGATCTCGAGCGTTGCGCCGTTGCGCAGCGGACTCAGACCGGAAAGCTCACTCAAGCGAGCCGCGGAACCGATACCGTCACCGTCGTGGTCCATCGTTGCAGCTTGGCGGAGCTTGTCTTGCGCCGTCACGATGGTTCTCAAGAACGCCACGGTGTGTTTGCTCACAGCGGCTTGGCCGCCGGCGATCACTCCAGGAATCGCTTCGTCGAGCACGAAGCGAAAGAAGCCGACCGTTGAGCACGCTACGGCGAGCCACAACATGCCCCAGGCTCGAAGCTTGGCGGGGCCGCTCAGCCGCGGCAGGGATAGCCCGACAACTAGCGCCAAGAAGCCAGTGACGACCGATAGCTTCGACCACACCACGCCCAGAGCTGAGATCAGCAGCAGCGCTGCCACGCGCAGCATGGCGTGGCGCGCAGAGTTCGGATCGGTCTGTTGAGGGGATGCGTCGGCCACGGAAGCTTGCCTACACCATCCAACATGTGTGCACCACCGCTCGGATCGCGCGAACTAAAGCACCTGCGTGCGTCGCAGGTTGTGTCATCAGGAGAGCGCCCACAATCTGCCGGCGCGATCGGCCTAGTGGCCCGTGTTCGCACAAACATAAGTGCCAAAAACCCAAAGGACACCCAGGGATCCGGCCGCTAGACTGCAAGAGAGATCGAGTTTGTCATGCGGGTTCTAGTTGTCGAAGATTCGGAGGCCACGCGAGCCTTCTTGCGTGGGGCACTCGAAGGGGGAGGGCGTGAGGTTGAGGTGGTTGAAGCCTCCGGAGGATTTGAAGCGCTGCGGTTGCTACCGCGCGGGCCATACGCCGTCGTCATCACCGACATCAACATGCCCGACATCAACGGGCTGGAGCTGCTCAAGTTCATTCGCGACAACCCGCAGTACAAGTCCACCAAGGTACTGCTCATCTCCTCACAAGCCGCTGACAAGGACCGCGACCGAGGAATGGCCCTCGGCGCCGATGCCTACTTGACCAAGCCGTTCAGCCCGGAAGGATTGAGGGAAGCGGTCGATAAGCTGATCTCGGAGTCGGCCTGAGGTATGGCGGAAGGCACGGATAAAGCCCGCGAGGAGTTCTTCTCCGAGGCGCAGGAACTCGTTGAAACGCTGTCGCGTGGACTCCTGGCGCTCGACGAGTTGCAGACGAGCGGGAGCGAAGACCCAGCGCTGGTCAACGAGACATTCCGCGCCGTACACACACTCAAGGGACTGTCCGGGATTTTCGGTGCCAAGGCGATGGGTACACTCTCCCATCGCCTGGAAGACGTGCTTGACGAGTTGCGTCTTGGGCGTGTGGCGTTAACTCGCGAGTTGTTGGATGTTTTGTTTCAGGCTGTCGAGTTGTACTGGCAGCTGCTGGCGCACGAAAAAGATGGGGACGCTTCCGATCCGCCTGCCATCGAGTCCTTGCTAGCGCGTTTGCAGGGGTTCGGTACCGCCGAATCGCCGCTCGCACTGACCGAAGAGTTCGAGTTCGACAGCGGGTTGTTGAGCGTACTCACCGAGTACGAGGAGCATCGTCTGCGTGCCTGTGTGGAGCAAGGCCTCAACCTGTATCGAATCCGGGTCGCGTTCGAGTTGATGACCATCGACAAAGACCTGGAGGAGATCAAGAACAAGGCCAAACCGCTCGGCGAAGTCATTACTTATCTGCCGACGGGTGAGTCGGCGAGTCCTGAAACACTCGAACTCGACCTGCTGCTGGCGTCAGGATCGACGGTCAGGGAGCTGAATGAGGCTCTGGGGGCGGATAACGTCAAGATAGAAGAGGTGCCGCGCAAGCGGGCTGCTCCAAGGGCAGAGCCGAGCTTGATGCCCGAGGCGATGGACGTGTCGGTCGTGCACGAGACCGTGGCCCCGGAGGCTGGGCTAGTGCACGCGGATGGTGAAGCGTCCATGGCTCCGGCGGCTGTGATGCGCTCCGTTTCTCAGTCGGTGCGCGTCGACATACGCCGCTTGGACGCACTCATGAACGCGGTCGGTGAATTGTCGATCGTCAAAGGGGCGCTGGCCAGAATTGGCGAGCAGGTGCGTTCGGAAGGTAACCGACAGCTCGGAGCGGAGCTGCACCGTTTGCACCGCAACTTCGACCGTCGCTTGAGTGAACTCCAGAGCGGCATCCTTGAGGTGCGCATGGTGCCTCTTTCGCAGGTTTTTGCGCGGTTGACCCGCGTGGTGCGCCAAATCAGTCGGGACGTGGGCAAAGAGATCCAGCTGATCATTACCGGTGGCGAGACGGAGATCGACAAGTTGATCGTGGAGGAGTTGAGCGATCCGCTGATGCACATCGTGCGCAACGCGATTGACCACGGCATCGAGTCGGCTGATAAGCGCGGTGAGCTCGGTAAACCCGAGGCCGGAACGATTGCGCTCAACGCTTTTCAAAAGGGCAACCACGTCGTGCTGGAGGTCGAAGACGACGGCGGCGGAGTCAATGAGCAATCCTTGATCGATCGAGCCGTGGGGCTCGGCCATCTGAGTCCAGACGAGGCCAGGGACCTCAGCCGCCACGAGATCTTGGCGTTGGTGTTTCTCCCAGGCCTCAGCACCCGTGACCGAGCCGGCGACTACAGCGGGCGCGGCGTGGGCATGGACGTCGTCAAGACCAACATTGGTAAGTTGGGTGGCGTGATTGATCTTCAAAGCGAACGCAACATCGGAACCAAGATTACGGTCACGTTGCCGATCACGTTGGCGATCGTCAGCGCTTTGCTGATTCGCAGCTTGGGGCGCACGTTTGCCTTGCCGCTGACGTCCGTCACGGAAGCGCTGTCCTTTGAAGACTCGATGATCAAGAAGGTGGATGGGCGCGAAGTGATGACCCTGCGCGGGGCGACGCTGCCGCTGTGCCGGTTGGAACGGCTGTTTCGCTTGCGTTCGGAAGATGTTGAGGTGCCGCGTAGGCGTTTCGTGGTCGTGGCGGCGATGGGCGCGCGGCGATTGGGCTTGGTCGTGGATGAACTGCTGGGGCAGCAGGACATCGTGATCAAGGCGCTAGGGAAGTCGCTGCAGAAGGTTCGGGGGTTCTCGGGCGCCACGGAGCTGGGCGATCAGCGGGTCGCTCTGGTGCTCGACGCAGCATCGATCATCGAGGAGGTCTTGGCCGGGACTGAGGCTCGTGAAACCAGAGGGCGAAGCCATGCCTGACATCACGCATCCGCCGAAGGCAAAGATCACGCGTCAGACCGAGCTCACGCCGAAGAGTCTGTCTACCCACGACGGGCTGAGAGAGTTTCTCGTCTTTCATCTCGCGGGGGAGGCCTACGCGGTTGAATTGGCGCGGATTCGAGAAATCGTCTCGCCGCCTGCATTGACCGAGGTGCCTCGGGCTGTGTCCGAAATCATGGGCATTTGCAGCGTACGCGGTCTGCTCGTGACCGTGATCGACTTGCGCCGCCGCCTGCGTTTGGAGGAGTCCAGTGCCAGCCGCTCCAGCCGCATTCTGCTCACGGAAACCCTCGGCGGTGAGGTCGTGGGATTGTTCGTCGACGAGGTGCGCCACGTTATTCGCCTGGACACCAGCGAAATCGAGATCGCGCAGGCTGTGCTAGGTGGCGACTTGTCCGATCACGTGATGGGCATTGGGCGTCCTCAGGGTGAAGTGCTCGTAATTTTGGACCTGAAGAGTGTGACGACATGACTACGCGGCGCTACCGAGCAGCTCGTTATGGAAACGAACGTCCAGATCCTCAAAAGAGTCTGGTGGGATTTCAAGTGGGTGATGTCTCGTACGCGGTGCCCATCAGCTCCGTTCGAGAGATCGTCAATCCTGTGCCACTGACCGCATTGCCCCACGCCCCGGAGTCCGTCGCCGGAGTTGCCGATCATCGCGGCGAGGTGATCACCGTGATTGACCTGCGGATTCACTTTCAACTGACCGCGGCGCCGCCTCGCTCAGCTCGAGCCAAGTGGATACTGCTCACCGACAACGGGATGTCCCTGGGGCTCATCGTCGACAACGTGACCGACGTGTTTGGAACGGGAGGGCAGCAACTACGGGAACCTCCTGACGCCGCGGGAGATGATCGTCGTGGGTTTTTGGGAGTACTCTCGCGTGACAGCGTTCTGACGTTCGTGCTCGATGTGCATCGATTCGCTGATATCGCCAAAGCCGTGCACGTTGATACGTTCAAGTCGGAGGCTCGCGCATGAGCTACGAACGCTTGCTGCAGCAGATTCGCTCTGAAGATTCAGAGGTTCGGCGCCAGAGTGTTGCGCGAGCCGCGCAGTTGCACGGCGAAGAGGCCGTCCAGCTGTTGATGGCGGGACTCGCCGATCTCGATTGGCGCGTGCGAAAGGAGGCGGTTCAGGCCTTCGCCGCGCGTTCCAACGATGAGCTCGCGGTGAGACATTTGGTGGCTGCTCTGCATCCGGGGGATAACGTCGGGTTGCGAAACAGCGCGGTCGAGGCGCTCGGGTCCTACGGAACTCTGGCAGTGGATGCGCTGTCGCGGGAGCTGGACTCTCTCGACGCAGATGGGCGGAAGCTCGCCGCGGAAGCCTTGGCTCATACCAATCAGGTGGCGGCGTTTGCTCCGTTGCAGCGTCTCGCGACTGACAGCGACCCGAACGTCAAAGCCGCCGCGATTGAAGCAGTCGCCATCGTCGGTCAGGTCTCGCCCGAAGCCGCGTTGCCGATTTTGGAAGAAGGCTTGTCTGAGACGGACGCCTTTCAGCTACTGGTCACCCTGGACGCCATTCGACGTTTAGGGCTTACACCTACTTGGTCACGGCTGCGCCCGCTGCTGGACGATCCAGTCTTGGTGCAAGTCGGGTTGCACTTGGCTGGCCGCGTTGGGCAACCCGAAGCGGCGAGCTACTTCGTGGAGCACCTGGAGCGCACCGGCGGGCAGTCATTCTTCGATACGCTGGTTAGTTTCGCAGAATTGATTGGTCATTCCGAACAGGCTTTTGTCGCTTCGCGAAAGGCCTTGAGCTCGCTGTCAGAGGAAACCATTGAGCGCTTATTGGAGGCGTGTGATGAGCCGCTGGAGCCGGAGCATTGCCGCCATGCATTGATTGTCTTGGCCACGCACGGTACCGGCAGAGCTGCCCCACCAGCCATCGAATTACTGAATGATGACCGCATCGCGGCGGCTGCCCATCGAGCTCTGGAGCTGCTCGGAGAACACGCCTTGCCGGCGCTCGAATCTCATATTCAACATGGCCCAGCCCTGGAGCGTGCGGCGTGTGTGGAACTGCTCGTGCGCTTGGCCTCGCGGGATGAGCTGCGCGTGCGGATCGTCGACAGTTTGCGCCCTCTGGCGCAAGACGAGTCGCCGACAGTGGTTCGCGCTTGGTTGTCTGCCGTTGCCAAGCTCGGTGACGAACACATGTTTCGTGACGCGGTGCCCTGGTTGACCGGTGCCGCTCCGGCGCACGTGCACCGCGCTGCGGTCTCCGCGGTGCGGGCCTGCGCCCAGCGCATGCCTCAGACCGCACTACAGATCGCTCAGGGCGTGTCGCCCGAATCAGAGCTGGCTGCTGCCGCGGCGGTGTTCATCGCTGCTCTGGAGCGGCCGCTATTCGGCACTCCGGACGACGATGTGGCGTTCTTGAGCGCTGCGGTATCGAACGCGCACGTGGCAGTTCGGGTGGTGGCATTGGATGCGTTGGGGCGTTTTTCCACGGAACGAGCCGTGGACGCGGTCGCCTTTGCCCTGAATGATGAAGCCCAAGAAGTGCAGCTGGCCGCATTGCGCAGCCTTGGCAAAATGAAGGACGAGGCTGGAACACCGCTCGGCACCAGCCGCTTGTTGGAGGTGGCAGAAGGCCGGGACCCAACGTTGGTGGTCGCGGCGCTGCAGGCATTAGGTGACGGCCGAGACGCCGCTGCGTTGGATACGCTCGCTAGCCTGGTGACGGATCCGACGCCTTGGCGCGCGGTGGCTGCGGTCGAGTCGTTGGGAGGGTTTGAGGCGTCTTCGCGTCGCGCGGGGATGGCGAAAGCCTTGGTGCACCGCGAACCAGAGGTTGTCAAAGCTGCATTGGAGGTACTCGCTCAGGACGAAAGCTTGGCAGAAGAGTCCGTCGTCGAATGTCTTTCACACGCAGCCTGGGATGTGCGCCGTCTAGCGGCCGATCTCTTAGGCCGGTCGACTTCGGATGCAGCGCGCGCTCAGCTCAAGGAGCGCTTGGCTATTGAACGTGAGCCTCTGGTGGTCGAAGCCATTCGTCGTAGTCTGAGCCGGTTCGAATCCAGCTCGGCCTTGTCGCGGCTCGAGCCGACGTCGAGCGAGCCCAACCTGTGAAGTACGGCTCTGACCCGGGGGGAGAGCGGCCCACGCTTGAACCCAGAGAATTTCGGCTGCTTCGGGACTTGTTCCTGGAGCGTGCCGGGCTCGATTTTGACGAGTCCTCGACCTTCGCCTTCGAGCGTCGACTGGGAGAGCGGGTCGTGGAGCTGGGGCTCGACTCGTTTCACGACTACTACAAGCATTTGCGCTTTGACGTGAACGCGGAGCTCGAGCTGGAGCTCGCGCTAGAGCGTATCACGACCGCCGAGACGTACTTCTTTCGGCAAGACTATCAGCTGAGGGCGTTTCAGGATGAAGTGTTGCCTGAACTCTACAAGCGCAACTTGAGTCAACGCCGTCTAGTGCTGTGGAGCGCCGGATGCTCAACTGGCGAGGAAGTGTACACCCTGGCGATCCTCACCAAGGAGTCGGGCCTGTTCGACGATTGGGCTGTGCGCGTGATCGGCAGCGACCTCAGTCGAGAACGCGTTGCTAGTGCCCGGCGCGGAGTGTTCCGGGAAGCTAGCTTTCGCACGGCAGAGTGGCTGAAGGGTCGCTACTTCAAGGAGGTTCGCGGGGGGTGGCAGGTGGATGACCAGATCAAGGCGATGTGCCACTTCGGACAGCTCAATCTCACGGAACCCGGCGCGATGGTCGGCGTCGGGAGAATTGACGTCGTATTCTGCCGCAACGTCCTGATTTACTTCGGCCGCAACGCTCGCGCCAAAGTGATCGACAATCTCTACCAGCGGCTCAAGCCCGGGGGCTACCTTTTCCTCGGGCACTCGGAGTCCTTGCTGAACGTCACCACCGCCTTCGAATTGGTTCATTTGACCGAAGACTTGGTATACCGAAAGCCGATCTCAGCGGCGCTGTAGTGCTACGCTTCTTACAATCGAGACATGAACTAGATGCCAGTGACCGCCCATGACGAGGAATGCCAATGAATCCACTACGAGTGCTCGTAGTTGATGACTCTTTGGCCAACCGCCAGCGCCTGATCCGCGGTTTGGAAGGGGCCGGCATGAAGGTGGTGGGTTCGGCCAAGGACGGCTCGGAAGCTTTGCGTTTGGTCAACCAGGTGGCACCCGACGCGGTGACTTTGGATCTGGAAATGCCTCGCATGGACGGATTCAGCTTTCTCCGGCTGCTCATGGGTTCTCGCCCCACTCCGGTGATTGTCGTCTCCAGCTACTCGCAGAAAGAGAACGTGTTCAAGGCGCTGGAGTTGGGCGCCTTGGACTTTGTCGCGAAGCCGTCGTCAGCGGAGATGAGCCAGGAGGGGAGTGACAACCTGGTCCAGTTGCTGGTCCAGAAGCTGGCGTTGGTCCGCTCTGTTCGGCACAGCCGCGTGTCTGCCGTCGCCAACCCGGCGCGGCGTCCGGTGGACACCTCTGCCGTGGCCGCTGGGCAAGCGCCGCGTCACCTGGTTGGGATTGCCGCCTCCACGGGGGGGCCCACGGCTCTGACGGAGCTGCTCTCCCGGCTGTCGTCGAAGCCGGACGCGGCGGTGCTGATCGCCCAGCACATGCCAGCGAAATTCACGACTACGTTCGCCCAGCGGCTCGACCGCTACAGCACGCTGAGGGTGACGGAGGCGTCGGAGGGAGAGATAGTCTCTGCAGGCTGCGCGCTGGTGTGTCCGGGCAATCGCTGCATGGAGGTCGAGCGGCTGCGGGATGGTCGCTTGCGGGTGCGTCTGATCCCTCCCACTCTGGAGGAGCGCTACGTGCCCAGTGCTACGCGTCTGCTGGCGAGCGTCGGCCGGGCGGTGGGGGACAAGGCGATTGGAGTGGTGCTCACAGGAATGGGTGATGACGGCGCGGAGGGGGCGCGAGTGATCGCTGAGCTGGGAGGCCGAGTGATCGTCGAAAGTGAAGAATCTGCCGTGGTTTACGGGATGCCGCGCGCGGCTCTGAGGGCGGTTCCCAACGCAGTGAGCGCAGACTTGCAGCACATGCACGGAGCCATCTTGGGCGCTATCGGCTCAAGCTGAACTGCAGACGTTTTGCCCGATTTGCCGCCGATTCGGCCGCGTCGGGAATCGTTTGCGTGGCTCGCTGGTTGCTGCCGGCGATATGGATATCAAGGCTCTACGTACGCTTGTTGCTCTTGCTGCGCTGCCCTTGGCGCTGCTCTACTGGCCCGCGGCCTGCGCTGGACAGCCTCCGGGTCCGGCCTCTCATGGCGCCCAGGCAAGTCCTTCCGAAACCGCCGAACCCGGGTTGATTCACAAGTCCCTGTTCGAAGGGCTACTGCCTCACCCGGCCTTCGCTCTGGCGCAAACTGGGGGAGATGCTGCCAGTATCGCCGACGTGGCCGAAAAGACGACGCCGAGCGTCGTCGCGGTCACGTCGGAGCGCGTCAGCAAACGTCCCCCAATGCCTCATATGTTCGGGCCGTTCTTCGGTCCGCCTGGTGGCACTCCCGAGAAGCAGCACGGCTTGGGCTCGGGTGTGATCGTCTCGGGCGACGGGATCGTGTTGACCAACAATCACGTGGTTGAAGATGCCAGCGAGATCAAAGTGACCACGATAGACAATCAAGAGTACGAGGCCGAGGTCGTCGGTACTGATGCCAAGAGCGATCTCGCGGTGTTGCGCATCAAGGGCAACCCGACTGGCCTCAAGCCAATCACGTTCGGTGATAGCTCACAATTGAGACTGGGTGACGTGGTGCTGGCGATCGGCAACCCATTCGGCGTGGGGCAAACCGTGACGATGGGCATCGTTTCGGCGAAGGGGCGCGCCGACGTCGGTATCGTCGACTACGAAGACTTCATTCAAACCGACGCAGCGATCAATCCAGGCAACTCCGGCGGCGCGCTGGTCAACATGCGCGGCGAACTCGTCGGAGTGAACACGGCAATCCTGTCTCGAAGCGGTGGCTACCAAGGGATCGGCTTTGCGATCCCCACGAATATGGCCCAGCCGATCATGCAGAGTCTGCTAAAGGACGGCAAGGTCGCCCGCGGCTTCTTGGGGATAGGGATCCAGGAACTCACCCCAGAGTTGGCTCAGGCGCTCTCCGTCCCCAAGGGTGATGGCGTGCTGGTGACAGAGGTGCATCCGGGCAGCGCAGCCGAAAAGGCTGGCCTCAAACAAGGTGATGTCGTGCTCGAGGTGGACGGCAAGGCGGTCAAGACGACAGGACAACTGCGCAACCGCATCGCCGCCAGCGGTGCCGACAAGCCAGTCATTCTACTCCTGCAGCGAGGCGAAAAGCGGGTCACCGCCAAGGTCACTCTCGGACACTTGCCAGACGCGGATGCCAAAGTCTCAGCCGGAAAGGCGCCCAAGAGCGAGGATGCCCTGGGCATGGAACTGTCCGAACTGACGCCACAGATCGCGAACCGGCTCGGGATTGACCCCAAGCAAGCCAGCGGAAAGGTCGTGATTTCCGGGGTCAGCCCGGGAAGTGCTGCGGCTGATGCCGGCCTCCGAGCTGGCGACGTGCTATCAGAGATCAATCAACGCAAAGTATCCAGTGTGGCAGCCGCAAAAAAGGCGATCCGCGCCAGCAAGGGCAACCTCTTGCTCCTGGTGGAGCGTGGCGGCAACTCTCGCTTCGTGGTGGTCAAGCGCTAGGCGCTGGCGGCCGGGCGGCGTGCACCCTTCAGATGCTGCGAGGAATTTGACCCAAGGGTGTCAGGCCCGGTACCTACACCCCATGTCTGGTGTGCCCTCTGGCGTTCGTACGTCGCTCGCGCTCTGCTCCACTTTGCTCCTGTCCGCACCAGCATGGGCGACCGTCGGTCCTGGCTCTGGAGCAGGTAGCCGCAGTGTCTCCTCCGATAGTCGGCCCGCTCCGGCCTCGCGCCGCGCGAAGTCGTCGCAAGCCGAGGCCCCAGCCCGGGCCAAATCGAAGGATCATCGCCGCGGATCGGCCCCCAAGGCGCCCAGTGCACGCTTGCCCGAAGGGGTCACCCCGGCGCGTCCGGACGCTGAAGAACGCGCTCGGATCGCGGGTGGGCTCACGCGTGAGCAGCAGAGCTCCAAGGCCGCCGATCCCCAACTACTCGCGTTGAGAGATGCGGAGCGCGTCTTGTTCCCGCGTAGTTTAGGCGGCTTCCGACCGGGATTCGAATTCGAGCATCTCGACCCCAACGCTCAGGCCCGAGGTTTACCGCCTTTGGCGGAAGCAGTGCCCAGCGCCACGCTCAGCGAAGCTGCCGACTTGGAGTGGTTGCGGAGCCTCAAGCTACCTGACTTCCCGGTGCACCTGACTGATCAGGTCGTGAAGTACCTCAAGTTCTATCGGGATTCTAAGCGCGGTCAGGCGATCGCGAGGGTGTGGGCTGCGAAGTCTGGCCGCTACACATCCGCGATGCAGGCCGAGCTAGCGCGCAACGGTTTGCCCAGAGATTTGGTGTGGCTGAGTCTGATCGAAAGCGGCCACAATCCGACCATCGTTTCACCCGCCGGTGCTGCGGGCATGTGGCAATTCATTCCCGAGTCGGGCCGAGCCTACGGCTTGACCGTGGACCGCTGGGTAGACGAGCGCTTGGATCCTCAGCGAGCGACGACTGCCGCAGCGCTCTACCTCAATGACCTGCACCAGCGCTTCGGATCCTGGGATTTGGCCATGGCCGGCTACAACATGGGCCATGGCGGCTTGTCCCGCTCGATTCGCAAGTACAACACCAACGACTTCTGGCGCTTGGTCACGTACGAGGCGGGGATACCGTTTGAGACTGCGCTCTACGTGCCAAAGATAGCGGCCGTGGCGATCATGATGAACAATCGTCACGCCTTCGGGATAGATCAGATCAAGCCCGACCCAGCGATCAGCTTCGACACCGTGTTCGTCGACCCGGCGGTGGCACTCTCTGATGTTTCTGAAGCCGCTGGCATTCCGCTCGAATCACTCCGCTCGATGAATCCGCAATATCTGCTTGGTCGTAGTCCTCCAGCTGCGAGTAGTGGCAACAAGAAAGAAGCCGCAACGCGCTGGCCAGTGAGAGTCCCGCGAGGTTTGGGCAGACGCTCCACGCAGCTGCTGGCAAAGGCGAAGCACGGCAGCAAGTTCGGCTCTTATATCGTGCGCCACGGCGATACCCTGGAAACGGCTGCGTACCGTCGCAAGACGAGCGTCAAGACTCTGGCCGCATTGAACGGCATGTCGGAGCGTGAACGACTCACTCCGGGCATGGTGCTGTTGGCTCCTCGTTTGAGCAAAGGCGAGCGCCTGCGAGCGGATCAGGAAGATGTCGTCGTGATCCCCCCGCTGCACCCATTGGTTGAGGACCGTCAGCGAGTGTTCTATCGAGTGCTGGACGCGGACACGTTGGAAGGCGTGGCCCACGCCTTTCACGTGAGTAAGGAAGAATTGGCAGCCTGGAACGATCTGCGCCCGCAAGCGAAGTTGCAGTCGGGCATGTCGCTCCAAGTGTTTGTGCCCCACAACCAAGATCTATCTCGGGTTCGACACATTCTGCCGGAGCACACGCGCGTGCTGGAGGCGGGCTCGGAAGCGATGGTTTCGCACTTCGAAGCGCTCAATGGCCGAAAGCGACTGGTCGTGTTGGCTAAAGCGGGCGACACACTGAGCAAGATCGGTCGCCGCTACGGTTTGAGCAGCGGAATGATGGAACGTATCAACCAATTCTCGCGCCACAAGAAACTGGAGCAGGGGACTCGTGTGGTCGTTTACGCCAAGGCAGGCCGGTCCGACAAGGATGAGCGCCGCTCCGCATTGGGGCCCCTCAACGCACCGGTTCCCTCGGCGCTGCCTTAGCGCTATGCTGGCGCTGACATGACAATCACCGCCGTGATCCTGGCCGCTGGAGCCAGCAAACGCATGAAAAGCAGCCGCAGCAAGGTGCTGCATCCTTTGGCGGGGCGCCCGCTGCTCCACTTTCCGGTGTTAGCGGCGGTCAAGGCTGGCGCGCAGCGCTGCGTCGTCGTGGCTAGTCCCGATAACCGACAGGACGTGCAAGCCTGCCTGGAGCAGCTAGCCGGCGTGTCATGGCAGATCGCGATTCAAGAGTCACCCCGCGGCACTGGCGATGCGGCCAAAGCCGCAATGCCCCTGGTCGAATCGGATGAGATGTTGCTGCTCTGCGGGGACACGCCATTGATCGAGGCTTCGGCCTTGGCTCAGCTGATCGAAACTGGCAGGCGCGGCTGTCTGCTGTCACTGCTCTCTTGCGAGCTGGAAGAGCCGCAAGGCTACGGCAGGGTGCTGCGCTCCGATGATGGGCGAGTGGCGTCCATCAGAGAGCAAAAAGATCTAGAGCCTGAGCAGGAGTCGATCCGCGAAGTCAATGCGGGCATGTACTTCGGGTCCGTGACGTTCTTCAAGCGTGCTCTGGAAGGCTTGAAGAACGACAATGCCCAAGGCGAGTACTATGCGACCGACGTGGTTGCCGCTGCGGCCCGTGAAGGTTCGGTGGAGTGCGCGTCAGCGGACGCTGGGGTGCTCCAGGGCGTCAACGACCGGAAGCAGCTCAATTCGTTGGAGCAGTTGTTGTTTGAGCGCATCGCCGATCGTCATCGAGATAATGGCGTCAGCATTCGCGGTGACGCGGAGATTGACGACACCGTGCTGATCGGCGCAGACACCTTCGTGGCTAGCGGCGTGGCATTGCGTGGCAACACCCGTGTGGGTTCGGGCTGCACGATCGACAAGGGCTGCGTTGTGATGGACTCTGAAATCGCCGATGGCGCCCTGCTGAAGCCATACACCGTAGTGACGGAAAGCCGGGTCGGTCCCAACGCCGAGCTAGGACCGTTCGCTCAACTCAGGCCAGGCAGTGAGATCGGCGAGCGCGCCAAGATCGGCAATTTCGTCGAGACCAAGAACACGACGCTGGGGGTCGGGGCGAAGGCCAATCATCTCACCTACCTTGGCGACGCTTCGGTCGGGGCGGGGGCTAACCTGGGGGCAGGTACAATCATCTGCAACTACGATGGATTTTCCAAGTCTCGAACGGAGATCGGTGAGGGTGCGTTCATCGGCAGCGATTCACAACTGATCGCGCCTCTGCGGATCGGCGCTGGAGCCTACGTTGCGACCGGGACCACAGTCACCCAAGATATCCCGGATCACGGACTGGCGCTGAGTCGCGTTCAGCAAATCAACAAGCCAGACTACGCGCCGAAGCTACGCCAGAAGCTGCAAGCTCGGGCCGAAGAGAAGAAGGCAGCCAAAGCCAAGGCGGCAGCCAAAGCCGGGGCGGCAGCCAAAGCCAAGGCGCGCTGAAAGATTCTGACACGCAGTCATCGGCCAGCCTGGCGCCAGTGGATTTGCCGCTTGGCGAGATAAGTCGTGACGGCCGCGACGCCGCAGAGCGGCGCGGCGATGAGCACGTGCCCCGCCCACAAATGTTCCGGATGCACCACCGGGCAGTGCATCAGCAACGCCAGGCTGCCGGTGCCGACACCCAGGCCAACCAGCAGCGAAAGCTTCCACCAGCTCAGGCCGGGACTTCTGTCCATCAGTGCTGCCATCACGACCAAAGGTAGTCCCATCAGGCTTCCCCACGACATGCAGCCCAAGGCTCGCGGCCAAAAGTCGGCTCCCATGCCTGTCAGCGAAGCGGGGTGCAAGGCATGCGCTGGATTGGTCGCAGCCACCACCATAGGCAATAGCAATCCCGCGACTCCGAGGGCCACACCCGCACTGCGCGGCCACGCGACTCGATACGCGGGCCGCAAGAGCGCGGCCAGCAATCCCAACAGCACAACGCTGTGGGCCAGCGTCTCAGCGCTGAGCCGCGGCTTCGGATAGACCGCCATGTCAGCGCGATAAAAAAACAACAGCTGCAACGTGACGGCGCTCAAGATGACGAGCAACAGCGCTCGGAATCGAGCCGTGGTGGGCAGTGACCGGACGCGTCCGCCCCAGCCCTCTTCGGCCACCAGCAACTGCTCCAGTCGAGTCAGTCCCGAATTGGGGGCGCTGACCTGGTCCGCAGGTTCCTCGAGAGTGCCAGACAACGACTCGAGCTCAGACTGCGACAGTTGCGCGTCCAACCACCGGGCGCAATCCTCACAGCTGCCCACATGCTGCTCCGCGGCCAACGATTCTTCGCCGTTGAGCAGGGAATTTCTGATGTTTTCGCAGTCGGACTTCACCATCTCTGCCTATGACGAGTCTCCGGAACGGTTACGCTCCTCTTCGATTTTGGCCCGTAGGGCGTTGTAGCCCCGATGAGCCCGTACCTTTACGGCACTGACCGAGGCGCCCAGCTGTTCGGAAATCTCCGGAAAGCTCAGGCCCTCAAACCAGTACAGGACGATCACTTCGCGTTGTGCGGCCGGTAGTGATGCGAGCAGTCGGCGCATCTCTTTGCGCTCCTGGTCGCGCAACTGCGTTGGCTCACTGGCTCCCTCGTGCTCACTTTCGGAGAACGGGCTGCGCTGATCACGCCGCAAGTGACTGCGGGCCAAATTCATGGCGATGGTGAACAGCCAGGGTCTCACCTTGGAGCCGGGCTTGAAGTCGAAGCGGGCGCGGTGCATCTGTAGAAAGGTCTGTTGCACCAAGTCTTCCACTAGCGCCGCCGACTTGATGCGACGCCCAAGCAGGCCACGAATCGTGGACGCATAGCGCTCGAACAGCCTGGCGAACGCAGAGCGATCTCCAGCCACGTAGGCGTCCATCAATTCCTCGTCGCTTGCCATCCTCAGCTCTTGACTCGCCTGCTCTCGAGCTAGTTCATCGCTGTCGGCAAAGCTCGACGACCGCCGCTTCTAGGATGGCACGAGGTGGGCGTTTGGAACCGCCTTTGAGCGCTAGGTCGACGTCCCGCAAGGCGACCAGCCATTGTTCTAAAACTGCGGCGGGGATGCGTTTGGCCTGCTGTTCCATATTGCGAGCTTTGAACGGCGGGGCTCCGGCGGCTTTCGCTGCGGCGCCACTGTCCATACCTTGGGCCCGTGCCGCCTGAAAACGCAGCAGTTGTCGGGTAGACCAGCCGATGACCCCGAGCAGGCGTAAGCCGCGGTCTTGCGGGTCGTACACTTTGCCGAGCAGCGCCAGAGCCTTGGATGTGTCGCGGCGTCCCAAAGCATCCACCAGTTCCCACACCGTGGCTGGACGGACAACCGTCAGCAGCTGGCTAACGGAGTCTTCAGTGATTTCCGCGCCATCACCCACGAATAAGCTCAGCCGTTCAACGGTGTCCTGCAAACTAGATAAGTCGGGGCCGGCGATTTCCGTGATCAGATCGGCGGCTGCTGGAGTGATGCTGCAGCCGCGACGCTTGGCGGCTTGTCGGACCCACGCAGGCAGCTCGTTCTTTTGCAGGGGATCGCAGCTAACCAAGAAGCCCTGCTTCTTGGCGTGGCTGACCAGACGACGGCGTCCATTCAGCGAGTTGGCAACCAAAACCAACACGCTGCTGTCAGCTGGCGCCTGCGCGTACTGAGCTAGCTCGTCCAACGCGTCCGCCTTGCCTTCTGATTTCTTCGTGGCCGTTTTCGTCGTGGCTGCGGGCTTGTTTTTGGCTTCCCAGCGTTCGACTTGGCGGACGAGCACCCAGCGGCGCTTGGCCATCATGGGTAAGGTGCGCGCGGCGTCGATCACGGCGGACACGCTGACCTCGCCGGCTTGGAAATCGTCGTCATTCAGCCCCGCGATTGCGCCCTCCAAAACGACACCGCGCAGCTTGTCGATCACCTGGTCGCGCAGCAGGCGCTCTTCGCCGAGCAGCAGATACACGGGCAGAACCTCTCCCTTGCCGGCGCTCGCTATGGCTTGTTCGGGACTCATACTCGCGGCCAGCGTCCGGCTTATTCCGCCCGCCGAGGAATTACAAGTCCAGCCGCGGCCCACTCATCCGAGAACTCCCGCTCCAGAGGTGCGCACAGAAGGTGGGTCGGACGTTGGATAGTGGAGGAGCTTGTAGTAAGAGCGCGGCAGTGAGCTCGTCCCAGCTGCCCGAAAACGCCCCGACTTTGCTAGCGATTGGCAATTTTGACGGCGTGCATTTGGGACATCAGCACCTACTGAGACAAGTGGTGGACCAGGCGCTCGGTGCGGATTTGATCCCCAGCGTGATGACATTCGACCCACATCCCGCGAAAGTGTTGGGACGCGGCAAGCTCGAGACGCTGACGAGCTTGCGTCGCAAGACGGAGCTACTCCGGGGCTTGCACCCGCAGTTGCGCGTGATCGTCGAAACCTTCGACTTGGAGCTGGCCCAGATGAGCCCGCGTCAATTTGCCGAGCAACTGCTGCGCGATAAACACCACGCGCGTCAGGTGGTCGTTGGCGAAAACTTCAGGTTCGGCTACCAGCGCCAGGGAAACCTGGAGACCTTGGAGCAGCTGGGAGCTCAGCTGGGGTTCAGCGCCCAGGCGGCGCCACTGTTGCAGGACGAGCGCGCCCCGATCTCCAGCAGTCGCATTCGCGACGCGATTCGTTCCGGCCAGCTCGAGCACGCCCAATCGATGCTCGGGCGTGCTCACGCGCTGAGTGGTGTGGTTGTCTCTGGTGATCGGCGCGGGCGAACACTCGGGTATCCGACTGCCAACTTGGCTCAAGTGGAAGAGATGTTACCGCCTAGCGGTGTGTACGCTGGCTTGGCCCGTATTGTTGGGGAAGCCGGCGGGCGGCCTGCGATCGCCAATCTGGGTGTTCGTCCGACGCTGGATGGGGGGCAGGCGCTGCCCAGCGTCGAAGTCCACCTGCTGGATTACCAGGGCGATCTGTACGGTCGCGAATTGGAGTTTGAGCTCAGTTATCACCTGCGCCCGGAGCGAAGGTTCGGCGATCTGCAGGCGCTCCGCAGCCAAATCGCGCGCGATGTGGCAGAAGCCGGACGTCTGCTGCGGAGCTGAGAGCTTGGCTATTGCCGCTGTTGGGGGTGGAGTATACCCTCGCCGCGTGACGTCCCCAGGTGTGGCCATTCCGAGACATGAGCTGATTGCGACAGCGCTGGAGCTCGGCATTGAGCGGCCGGAAACGCTGACCCAACAACAACTCGTCGAGCGCATCCAACGCGCGAGTGAAAATCCGGGCCGGCCGGATCCCGGCTCTGAAGGCAGCGGTTGGCTGAGCGTCGCGAGGCATTTGGTTGCGCGCGTGGTCGAGCAGGGACTGAACATGCCCGAAGCCGCAAAACTGATCGGCGGCAGCAAAAGTTCAGCTCAACAGCGGGCTCCGCTGCCAACCGTGACGCTGGCTCAGATCTACATTTCGCAGGGGCATCTGGGGCGCGCTCGCTCGACCTTGCGCGCGGTCCTCGACCGCGAGCCCGAGAATCCGAAAGCCCGAGCATTGCTCGAGCGCCTAAAGCGCCAAGAGACCGATGCCACCTTGCCGCCTCCCTCCAGCGCTTTGCAACGCGATGAGCCGAGCACAGCTGAGCCGAGCACAGCTGAGCCGAGCACAGCTGAGCCGAGCACAGCTGAGCCAGCACCCCAGGATGAGCCGAGCCCATCGCAGGCCGCGCCCGAGGGCCAGTCAGACAGACTCGCATCGGAGCCTGCGGCCGTAGCTGAAGCGCCGCAAGAGCGGGAGCAGTCAAAAGCCGTCGCTATCGAGCGGGATGCGCTTGTGTTGGTGCGCGCCGAGCAGCAGGCGCACCTGTACTGGGAGCTCAGTGCTCGGTCTGCGCGACGTCTGCAGGACCAGCCATTTCGAGCCGTCATCCGCACTTACCAGCCAGCTGAGTACGGCGCGGAAATGACGGAGGCGGTGGTGGACATCACGGAGCCTTCGGGGCTGCATTCGTTTGCTTGCCCGGCGCAGCAGGTTGTGCGCGCCGTGCTCGGAGTGCTGGGTTCGGAGCCTAACGCCGATCCTCCCGATCTGGAGCCGCTGGCGGTCGCCAGCTCTCGCTGCATCGCCGAGGACGGCTTGCTGCAGCTGGAATTCACGCCGCGTGAAAGCTTGCGTGACGTGGCGGTGGCAGAGCGCGCCCGCGCCCGCATCGGCCTCTGAACCCACATCCGAAAAACCAGGTCGTACAAAAACGCGCAACCCGCTTCGGAGTTGGCCGAAGGGGCAAGCATGCGCGCTTTGAACCTGCCCCGATGCCTGTGTCTCCTGAGTTTGAGCTCGGTTTGGCTCCACGCGCCGTCCGCGGCGGCCCTCGAAGTGACGCTGTCGGGCTTCGCCGAGCAGAGTCGCTGGACCCGCTCCTTTGGCGCGTTGTTGCAGGTCAGTGTCCCGCTCGAGCGCTTGGTATTCAGTCCGGCGCTGGTGCCGTCCAGTGGCCTCCCACAAGACGATGCTGGCTCGGACGAGGCCGCGCGTCAGCGGCAAGAGGCTGAACCAGCAGAGCCCGGGGCTTCCGAGACCCCCAGCCCATCGGCAAACAAGACATCCGCAAGCGAGGCAAAATCGAAAGCTGAGGGGGCCTCTGTTTCGGCTTCAAAACAGGCGGCCGCGGAGCGGCTAGCGCGGGTGAGCGAGCCCCGCGTCGTGCAGCGGCTGGTACATGCCGCGCTGAGGGACCAGCGCTCGAGCGAAGACAGATTGGCGTCGTTGGATTTCCGCTCGCGGCACTCCGCGTGGTTACCAGAATTGCGCTTCAAGATCGGACGCAACACAGACCAAAGCTTACGCCTCACCCCAACCCAGGACGACCCGAGTCGTTACCAAGTCACTGGCGCCGCAGATCTGCGTTTCGAGGGCCAAGTCACCTGGAAGTTTCACCGACTGGTATTCGCCGACGAACAGATCGCCGTGGAGCGCTTGCGAGGCCAGCGGGCGCAGGCCTATCAGAAACTCGCGCATGAAGTGCTGGAGTTGCTGTTCGCTTGGCAGTCAGCGGAAGTGCGGGTTCAATCCGATGCACTACACGACGACGAGCGCGCGCTCGCGGAACTCCAGGCGTTGCAGGCTCGGCTGGCGTTGGACGTGCTCACCCACGGTGCCTTCAGCCGCGAGTTGGCGTCGGCCACTCCGACCAAGAAGACCCAGGAAAAGCCCGCTCGACCCGCTGGCCAGTGACGGCTTGAAGCCGCTGTCGCCGCAACCAGCGTTTGGGCTGGCCCCAGCTCGAAAAGGCCGCTACAGACCGCTGTCATGTCGGCGGAAACCAAGGCATCCCTGCAGGATCTCAAGCGGCGCGTTGATGCGCTAAGGGGGCATCTTTGACGTCCCTCAACTGCAACGCCAAATAGAAGAGTTCGACCAGCTGTCGAGCGCCCCGGATTTCTGGGACGATCAGGAGAAGGCCCAAGCTTTGCTGCGCAAGCGTGCGGCAGCAACTGAGAAGGTGAATCTGGTTGAAGGGCTCGCCCGCGATCTGGATGATTCCCTGGAGCTGCTGGAGCTGGCGGAGGAAGAGTCCGATGACGCCACGGCCAGCGAGATAGAGGCTCAGACCAAAGAGCTGTCGGAGCGCGTGCGTAAGGCGGAGCTCCAGCGCATGCTTTCCGGGCCAGCCGATCACGCCGACGCTATCGTGAGCATCAATCCTGGCGCGGGCGGAACTGAAGCCAAAGATTGGGCAGACATTCTGCTGCGCATGTACCTGCGGTGGTGTGAGCGTCGGGGCTTCAAGACCGAGATCATCGATCACCAACCGGCGGAAGAGGCCGGCATCGAAGGCGTGTCGTTCACCGTTAGCGGACCTAACGCCTACGGCTACTTGCGCGCCGAAAAGGGAGTGCACCGCCTGGTGCGGATCAGCCCCTTTGATTCCAACGCCCGTCGGCACACTTCTTTCGCCGCGGTAGAAGTCACGCCTGACATCGAGGACGAGATTGACATCGAGGTCAATGAAAACGACCTGGAAGTGACCACCATGCGCGCTGGCGGCAAGGGGGGCCAAAACGTCAACAAGGTCGAAACGGCTGTGCGCATGCGGCACCTCCCGAGCGGCTTGATGGTCGTGTGTCGCGCCGAGCGCAGCCAGCTGCAAAACCGGCGTTTGGCACTCAAGATGCTGAAAGCCAAGCTGTACGAGATTGAGCTAGCGAAGCGTGAACGACAGCGCCAAGACTACGAAGCTGGGAAAGAAAACATCGAATGGGGCAGTCAGATCCGCAGCTACGTGCTGCAGCCCTATCAGTTGGTGAAGGATTTGCGTACGGAGTACGAAACGGGTGACGTGGACGGAGTGCTCGACGGCGATTTGGACCGCTTTGTCGAAGAGTACCTGTTGATGAGCGCCGACCAGGGCAAGAAGCAGGACGAACCGGCAATCTAGCGAACATGCCAGTGCCGGCTGGTTCGCAGGACGTCTGTCGAAAATACTTGAGGCTATTGGTGGTGACACTGTGAGTGGTGACGGGAAAAAAGGACAACACACAACCGAAGAGGCGTTGATCCAGGCGCGTCGAGACAAAGCGAAGGCAGTTCGCGAGCGTGGCGAGAACCCGTTTGCCAACGACGTCCACGAAAAGTCCCGTTTCTTCCTGCGCAATCTGCGCCGCCGCTACCAATCCGCTGCCTACGTCGAGGACGGAGTCACCAAGTACGACGCCGAAAAGGTGCAGCAGCTCAGTGCTGACGAAGAGGTGTTGGTCTTTGGGCGCATTCTTGCCCGGCGCGGCTTTGGCAAGGTGTCCTTTTTGAAGTTGCGTGACGACGGCGGAGAGATCCAGCTGTTCGCCAAGCAGGATGAGATGGGGGACTCCTTCCCCGTACTGCAAGACATCGACATGGCAGACCATGTCGAAGCGCGGGGGCCAGTGATGGTCACCAAAACCGGTGAGCTGAGCATCATGGTCAAGTCGATGCGCCTGCTCACCAAGGCTTTGCGCCCACTACCGGACAAGTTCCGGGGGCTGACCGACGTCGAGCTGCGTTACCGGCGCCGATACGTTGACTTGGTCGCGAACCCAGAGGTCGCGGTCGCGTTGCGCGCCCGCTCGATCGTGGTTGCTGGTCTGCGTGACTTTTTGGATACCCACGGCTTTTTGGAGGTTGAAACCCCCACGCTGCACACCTTGATCGGTGGGGCGGCGGCTACGCCGTTCACCACCCATCACAACGCGATGGATATGGAGCTTTTCTTGAGGATTGCTCCAGAGTTGTACCTCAAGCGGTTGCTAGTCGGCGGGTTTGAGCGCGTGTACGAACTCGGGCGTTGCTACCGGAACGAGGGCATCAGCACTCGTCACAACCCCGAGTTTACCATGCTTGAGTTCTATCAGGCTTACGCGACCTACGAGACGCTGATGCCCATGACCGAAGCCTTGTTGCGTCATGTCGACTCCTTCTTGCAGAAACGCCTGACGGAGCTCGGTTTCGCAGAAACCTACGAGAAGTGGGTGAGTGAAAGGCCGTTCACGCTGGATGAGCCTTTCGTCAGAGCGCCCATGAAACGCGCAATTGAACGTGCGCTCGAACGCGCGGGATTGCAGTTTGACGCCGTCGTACCGCGCTTGGGCGAGATCGCGCGCTCCGATGACGTGGAGGCTGAAGCTAGCGCGGCGGCACTCGTCAAGAGCTGGGCGACCAGCAACGAACGCTCGCGGGCGATTGACTGGGGCAACTTCCGCAAAGGGCTCAGCGTGTGTGACAGCGACGGTGAGCGGCTGTTCTTGGCGTACGAGTACTTGGTCGAGCCGTTCTTGACCGAAGACTACCGCAGCGCCGATGGCGACAAGAGCCTGCCGGTCTTCATCTTGGATTACCCCGCAGAAGTGTCGCCCTTGGCGCGCCGCAAGGATGCCGATCCCACCCTGACGGACAGATTTGAGCTGTTCGTGGACGGCATTGAGCGGTGTAACGCATTCAGCGAGCTGAACGATCCGGATGACCAAGCTGAACGCTTTCGCGACCAGGTGCGCAAGAAGTCCGCTGGGCAAGAAGAGACCATGGACTTTGACGAGGATTACATTCGGGCGCTGGAGCACGGCATGCCGCCAGCGGCCGGCTTTGGATTGGGCGTCGACCGAGCGGTGATGATGCTCACCGGGCAAAGTTCGATCCGTGACGTCATCGCTTTCCCGCTGTTGCGACCGGAATCGAAGGGCTGATGAACGAGCTGCTGAAACGCTTGTTTGGGGAGCGCGGGGCGGAGCTGCTCGGCGGCTTGCCTCTCTGGGGACAAATCGCCCTGGCGTCATCGCTTGGGCTACTCCTGATTTTTGGCCTGATCTACCTTCTGATTCGACTGAAGCGTCGCAGCACTCGCACGTTGATGCTGACCCTCACTGGTTTCTGCCTGCTGGCCGCGTCGGGGTTTGGCTTCTGGGTGTCCAAGCTGCCCGAGACCAAAGGCAGCTACTTCGTGCTTTGGCACCAACTGGTGCGCGGCGCGGGCGTGCTGTTCACGGTCGGGTTCATCTTCCTGTCCTTGGCGATGGTGCTGCCGTGGGTGCTCAATCGGGTGGAGCGGGGCGGAGGCGCAGTCGGTTTCGTCTCGGCGCGTCACGTTCGCTCGAGCAAGAGTGGCTTTCTGACGGTGATCAGCGTCTTGAGCGTACTCGGCGTGTTCTTGAGTTCCTTCGCCCTAGTCGCGGTGATTTCGGTGATGGGCGGGTTTGGCGCCGACTTGAAGCGCAAGATCCTGGGGAACAACGCCCACATCAGCGTGGACTACCCCAACGTGGGTGGATTCGGAGACTGGGACACGGTGCTGGATGACGTGCGCACCGTGGATGGGGTGCAAGCCGCGACGCCCGTGGCTCAGGGGGAAGCGATGGCTTCCAGCAACTCCAACACTGCAGGCGTGATGATCCGCGGGGTCGAGCCGGACAGCGTCGGGTCCGTGGTTGACCTGGTGGACAACATCGAAGTGGGAAGTTTCGACTACCTGCAAGACATCGAGACGCTGGCCAACCTGCCGTCAGATACGGTGATTGGCATCGGCCCCGGAGGGCACGAGTACCTCAAAGGTCCGCGCATCCGCCCCTTGTCCGACGACGTCGCCGCCGAGGTGGCGGAGGTATTGCGCAACCCCGACGAATACCCTGGTTTGATCGTCGGTCGAGAGCTGGCCAAGAGCTTGCACGTGCTCGTCGGGGATGAGGTGCGTTTGGTAGCTCCGCTAGGCGATCTTGGACCTATGGGCGTGCTGCCGCGGACGCGGCGGTTCCGCGTCGCCGCGATCTTCTACAGCGGCATGTACGAGTATGACGCCAGTCACGTGTACATGACCTTGGATAACGCCCAAGAATTTCTAGATCTCCAGGGTAAGGTGACCAACGTCGAAGTGAAGGTCGAAGACGTCGAAGGGGTGACCGCCGTGCGTGACCGCATCAGCGCGGCGCTCGCGTCACACGACCTGCGCGTTCGCGACTGGAAGGAAATCAACCGCAACCTGTTTTCCGCGCTCAAGCTCGAGAAGATCGCCACCTTCATCATTCTGTGTTTGGCGATCACGGTGGCCTGCTTCTGCATCATTTGCACGCTCTTGTTGATGGTCACAGAAAAGAGCAAGGAGATCGCGATCATCAAGTCTCTGGGGGCCAGTGACGGCACGATCTTGAGGATCTTCATGCTCGAAGGACTGATGATTGGCGGAGTGGGGACACTGTTCGGAGTGATCACCGGCTGGGTGGCGGCCGAAGGTTTGAAGCGATTTGGCGTCAAGCTCGACCCTGAGGTGTATTACGTGGACCGATTGCCGATTGAGGTGAATCCCGCGGACTACGCGCTAGTGGCGTTTTGCGCGTTGGTTATCACGGTGTTGGCCACGATTGGTCCGGCGCGGCAGGCTGCGCAGTTGCGTCCTGTCGACGGTATTCGGTATGAGTGAGATAGACATGGCAGACGAGCGACCTCCGAAAGATAGCGCCTCCCAGAGCGGGCCCAATTCGCACGCCCAGAGTGCTGGGCCGCTGGTCGTCGCTGAAGGGGTGACGAAAGTGTTTCTGCACATGGGCACCCGCCTGGAAGTGCTGAAGGGCATCGACTTGACCATCGCCCAGGGTGAAGTGCTGAGCATCGTGGGTGCCTCCGGAGCTGGCAAGAGCACCCTGTTGCACTGCATGGGCACGTTAGATGTCCCCACCAGCGGTAAACTCAGCCTGGCAGGACAAGAGCTGACGGAGCTTTCCGGGGCCAAGCTCGCCCAGATCAGGAACCGCTTCGTAGGGTTCGTGTTTCAGTTTCATCACTTGCTGCCAGAGTTCAACGCGCTCGAAAATGTGATGCTTCCGGGGCTCATCGGCGGACGCTCGCGGACAGAGATGTCCAAGCGCGCCAAAGAGCTGTTGGAGTTGGTGGGGCTCCAGCAGCGCGAGACCCATCGTCCGGGTGAACTTTCGGGCGGAGAGCAACAGCGCGTTGCAGTCGCGCGCGCGCTGGCACTGAACCCGAGGCTGCTGCTTGCCGATGAGCCGACGGGCAACCTGGACAGCAAGACCGGCGACGCCGTGCACGATCTGCTTTTCGACATCAATCGGGAGTACGGCACGACCATCGTCGTCGTGACTCACAATCCCGGCTTCGCCCAGCGCATGCCCCGCGTGGTAGAGATGCGTGACGGTCGGATTTTGGCGGATGGTCCTGGTACCGCCTACGAAGGGGCGCAGGCAGCGGCACGCCCCACAGCAGATGAACCAGCAGTGGCCGCCTCCGCGGGCGATCCCGCCGCGTAACTCCAAGCTTGTGCTTTTGGGAAAGCCGGCCCCGGCGATCGCTCCCCGCCGGCATGCGGTCCAGTGCACCCGGGTTTTCCCCGACGTGCCAAACGACGGGGCTGCGGGGGAAACCTTTAGGGGATCGGGACCAGCTGCAGCGGTTGTCCCTCAGTCGCCCCGAGCGCGCTGAGCACCTGGGGAGCAACGTGCAGTTGTTCTCCGCGCACCGCCGCGAGCGTTGGCGCCGCCCGAAAATACGGTGGCTCCGGGCTATGTGTGGCGACGAGAGCCCGTTGCACATCAGGCTGCTCGACACTCAGCGCTCGGCCCGAGCTGACAGTCGGCAAACTGAGGTAGCGCTGGATCACCGTCACATCTTGCCGAGCAGCGAAGAAGTGCGGCCCCCCATCGAACGGATCGATGCGGTCCCCGTAGTAGAACCCGATACGGCGCAGCATCTTCTCCACGCCCTTGGCCTTCTCGCCCACTTCACCGATGACAGCGCGGGCCTCAGGCGACAGCAAGCTCGCATAGACCATGCCGCGCGGAAATAGATCGCGAATGAAGTCCTTGTTCTCGTGCGACAGCCGATCCGCTTCGCGATAGCTCATACCGGTGAAGCGTCGCCCCACCGCATCCCACAAGTGACTGGTACCGTCCTCTTCCAACGGCGGTAAGAGCTCAGCCAGCAGTGTGTCTTGGAACAATTCCGGGTTGTGGGCGATGAACAAGAGGCGCGCATAAGAGATGCATAGGCCGAGTCGTTCGGGCTGTCGTCGGCAGGCCGGATCAACCACCAACCCCCCCAGTTCAGTGGGGCCGTCGTAGGAAAATCCAAGGCGCAACACCTGATGTTCGAAGTGGAGGTTGAATTCTCGCGAATAGCGCTCCTCCGGGAATACGTCGAAGTAGATGTACGGCGCATCTTTGTGACCAAGCTGGGCGATGATGGTCGATGTGCCAATTGCGCGGCCTTGCTCGTTGTCTCGGAGCAGAAAGATGTATTTGCGGTGGTTGATGGGTTGCAGAGTTCCGCTGAAGCTCTGCTCCGAGTGCTGCAGCAATGCGACAACGGCGTCGCGATCTGCCGGCAGGTTGACTGAGTTCAAGTGCTTGGCGAGTTCGTAGAGCTCGTCTGCGTCCGGTGGCAGCGCGGCCCGGATTTCGTATCGGACGGGAGAAGGCATCTAGCTGTTGTCGCGGCCGAATAGCTCACGCACCCTGTCGGGCAAAAGGCCGTACTCTTCGGCCGTGGAGATCAACGTCGAATTGTCGCTCATGTCGATCAAGAACGCTTTGACGTACGGTGTGGCTGACAAGCCCCTCAGGCGCCGCTCCAGTGGAGGAATGGCCTTGGCGATCGCTTCCTTGGCTTGATCCAGCTGGTTGGTTTGAAGGCAGGCATCATGCAGCGACAGGTAGACTGTCGCTTCGTTGAGCAGGCTCGGCGCTCCAGATTGCAGCAGGTCCACCGCTTCTCTGGCCAAACTCAGCGAGCGTTCTGGTTGTCCGCAAAGCAACTCCGCGCGGGCCCAGGTGCCAAGAGCGACCGGTAGCACGTCACGGTTGCGAGTCGAGCGATAGGCCTCAGCCGTGAGCTTGAGCAACGCGCGTGCTCGTTCGCGACTGCGTGGGTTGTTGCTCGCCAGAAGTTCTACTCCTCGATAGTAGAGGACGCCGAGGTTTTCTCGGGCCGGTGCCGTCCAGATGTTGCCGGCGGCGGTGTCGGCATCGGCGCGCAAGTCCGCAAGGATTCCATCGAGTTCTCTATCGGAGCCAAAGCAGCCGGCCCAACACAAGAGCAGCATCTGTGCGTGGCGTTGGGCGCCGGTGCTGCCGATGGCCTCCGCCAGGCCCAAGCCGTCCATCAGCATCTTGCGGGATTCTTTGCGCGCTCCCAGCGTGGTGAGTGCGAATCCCAAGTTGGTTGTCAGCACCGACTCGCGTTCGCGCAGATCCGCGTCGCGTGCGGCGCGAATGGCGTTGCGCCGGGAGTCCAATGCGTGACTCAGCGATCCTTGACTTTGGTGCACGATTGCCAAGGTTTGCCAGGCGTCAACCGCAGCCGCCCGCATCTCACGCTTTTCTGCCAGATCCAAGAGGCGCGTGGCTTCGTCTTGGGCGCGCCGGAAGTCGCCCGCGAATGCGGCCCGGGTGGCGAGCTCGGCGCTACAGCGGGCTTCCTCTTCATGCATTCCGAGCGCGCTGGCGGCGTCTCGCGCCTCCGCCAACCTGCGTTCGATGTCTTCACCGTCGCCGCGGGCTGCGTCGTAGCGAGCGCGTGCGCCACTGGCATAGATCCGACTTGCTTGGTCGTGGGCGTTTTCTTCCAGGGCTCGCACGGCGCTGTCGCGATCGCTCGCCCGCGCATCGAGGCGACTCCACGCTTCGTCCAGCAGGCGCGCGCATTCGAAAGCGGCATCTCGTTCATCGGTGAAGCTCAAGGCACGCTCAGCCATCGTCAGCGCGTCCTTGAGCGCATGTGCCGCCAGCGCGCGTCGAGCTGCTCTAGCCCAGAACTCCGCTGCTTTTTGTGGCTGCTGACTCAGATCGTAGTGGCGTGCAATGAGCGCGGGGTCTTCCCCTTGCTGGCGCAGCCAATCGGCGGCGAGCGCATGCAGCTCACGTCGTTGTGCGTGTCCAAGACTGTCGTAAGCCACGTCACGCACCAACGCGTGTTTAAATTGCCATTCGCGCATTCCCTGAAAACGCACAGATCCATGCTCCAGGAGGATTTCGCGCGCGGCCAGTTCTTCCAGGGTCCGCTCGGCGTCTTGCATGCCCATGGCCAACAGACAGGCATCCCATCCTGCCAGACCCAAGACACTCAGGCGTCCGATGGCGTCCCGTTGCTCTTCATCCAGCCCGTCTAGACTGACCTGAATGGCCGCTTGGATAGTTGGGGCGCCTGCTACTCCACGTCCCGTTGCCGCCAGGCGAGAGAGCTCTTCTGCGAACAGC